>JAZTXY010000081.1:0-29699 GCA_045636665.1 Eubacteriales bacterium | reverse complement strand
TCCGATATAAGCTGTTTTGTAACGTCGCGTTTTCTTTCGCGCTCGGTCAATTCCTCGCTCGCATCGGTGATATTTATAATATAATCGGCATATTTCAGCTCTTCAAGAGTCGATTTAAACGCTTTTACAAGGTGTGTCGGCAAGCGGTCGATAAAACCGACCGTGTCGGTAAGCAGCATCTCGGCACCGCTCGGAAGTGCAAGACGGCGAGTCGTCGGGTCAAGCGTTGCAAAAAGCTTGTCCTCGGCAAGTATGCCCGCATCGGTCAAGGTGTTAAGCAGTGTCGATTTACCCGCGTTCGTATATCCGATAATAGCGGCTGATTTGATTCCCGAACGCAAGCGAGTTGCGCGCTTTACGTTGCGAGTGCGCTCGATTTCGGCAATTTCCTCGGAAAGCGCGGCAATACGGCGCTTAATGTGACGTCTGTCGCTTTCAAGCTTCGATTCGCCGGGGCCTCTCGTACCGATACCGCCGCCAAGACGCGAAAGCTCCTTACCTCTGCCGGTAAGACGGGGCGCGGTATAGCGAAGACAAGCGATTTCGACCTGAAGCTTACCCTCTCCCGTAACCGCGTGAAGCGCAAAAATATCGAGAATAAGCATCGTGCGGTCGATAACTCTTGCGCCCTCGATTTCGCGCTCAAGATTGGCAATTTGCGAGGGTGTAAGCTCGTTATCGAAAATGACGAGCGAAATATCGCCGTCGTTACGGATAAATTCGGCAATTTCCAAAACCTTGCCGCTTCCGATATAAGTCGCTTTATCGGGGCTTACACGGTTTTGAACGACGCGCGCCGCTTCGCTTCCGCCTGCCGTTTCAAGCAAGCGCGCAAGCTCGTCAAGCGAGCGCATACATTCGTCCGCGCTGTCGGTCGTCGAAACCGAAACGAGAAGGGCGCGGCCGCCCTTGTTTTTAAGCTCATCTGTAATATTGAGGTTTTCAGCCATAAAAACACCTTCTTCAACAAAAAACAAACGGCACCCAAAAAGAGTGCCGTTGTGTTTCGAAATAAGCTACAATTAGTCGAGGTTGAACTTCTTCTTGAACTTATCAACGCGTCCGCCTGCATCTACAAACTTTTGCTTACCGGTGAAGAACGGATGGCATTTAGAACAAATATCAACCTTAACGTTATCCTTTACGGACTTGGTAACGTATTCTGCGCCACAAGCACACTTGATAGTAGTGGTCTTGTAATCGGGATGTACGCCCTGTTTCATATTAAAATTCCTCTCTTTCGTATGATAAGGAGCAAAGCTCCAATAATTCGCACACTAAAGTATATCACGAGTTTTTAAAAAATGCAATACCTTTTTCAGAATTTTTAAACTTTTTTTCAAGTTGCCAAAATAAGCGGTATTTTCACTTGAAATTTGCATCGATGCACATTATAATATATGTTGTATAGATTTGCAATAGTTTTTAAAAAAAGGATGGTTGCGAAAATGAAAATAACCTATCTCGGCACTGCGGCGGCAGAGGGCTGGCCCGCAATGTTTTGCAATTGCGAATATTGCATCCGCGCAAAGGAGCTTGGCGGCAAAAACATCCGCACACGCTCGCAAACGCTTATAAACGAGGATTTTCTTATCGACTTCCCTGCCGATACTTATAACCATATGCTTCGTACGGGCATCGACCTTTCAAAGGTAAAATACTGCTTTGTGACTCATTCGCATATCGACCATTTCGAGCCGACAGACCTTTGCATGCGCTTTGAAAGCTGCTATGCTCACAATATGGTCGAGCCGATACTCAACATTTACGGCAACAAAGCGGTGATTAACCGCTTCGAGCATTTCGTCGGTAAGCTCGGCGAGGAGGAATCCGCGCCTGCCGTTACCGTTACCGAAATCAAGGCTTACGAAGCGATTACCGTCGGAAAATATACCGTTACTCCCCTGCCTGCATTCCACGCACCGAAGGAAACTCCCTTTGTTTACCTTATAAACGACGGCGAAAAGACGCTTCTTTATCTGCACGATACGGGACTTCCCTTTGACGAGGTTTACGACTACCTTGAAAAGAATAAAATCCACGCAGATATGGTCAGCTACGATTGCACCTTTGTCGCGCTCCCCTCGGGCGGCGGACATATGGGACTTGACAGTGTGCCCTTAGTAAAAGACCGTCTTGCAAAAATCGGTGTTACCGATGAAAACACGGTACACGCAGTAAATCACTTTTCACACAACGGTATGCTTTTACACGACGAGCTTTGCGAAAAGGCACTCACACTTGGATTTATCACGTCTTACGACGGAATGGTAGTTGAAATATGACGAAATATGCTTTGAAATTTCTTTGCGCGGCAATCGTTTTTGCAATGCTGTTGCCCATCGTATTTTTCGGTAATACGGTTGCATTTGCCGCAGAAGGAGAAAATTGGATTTTTATCGACGGCGAAAATATCACACGCGGAATTAATATGGCTGTCGTATATTACGGTGTCGAATCGACCGAGCAAACGCTTTGGGGACACGACGTTGTGATTGATGCAAACGGAGTTGTTACGAATATCATTGAGGGCGGACTTTCCGAGGGTGAAAATCTTGCCGTCCCCGAAGGCGGAATGGTCATTTCGGCAACCGGCGTTAAGGTGCAATGGTTCAAGGACAACGTAACGGCAGGCACCCGTTTGTTTTATGACGGCTATAACCAAAAGCTGTTCATTTGCGATGCAAACGGCAAATTCGACCCCTATTTCACAAAAGAAATCAAGGTCGAAGGCGTTGGTAATTACCAAATCTCCAATCCCCTTGTTACGGGCGCCGTAACCTATACGCTTGACGTTGCGGTCGATGCAAACGGCACCGTCATTTACCGCGGAGGCAATGCGGTCGCGCCCGAAGGCGGATTTATCGTTTCCGCCGCAACCCAAAACGATGCCGCACTGCTTATGTCCTATGCGCCCGTAGGAGCAAATTGCGCCGTTGTTGACGGTGTTGCAACCTTTACCTATAACCAAACGATGCTTAAGCGCACCGCGGAAACCCTGCTTTTAAATGCGCAAACGGCTATTTATAACGCAAAAATGGCTTATGACGACGTCGATTTCGATTCGCTTGACAATGCGGCAACCGAATTGGGCGAAAAAATCGTAACAACGAATAATTATGCCGATATAATCGAAATCGTTGAAGCTATATCGACCGAAATAACCGATAAATGTTATTCTCTCGTGCCCTCGGAATTAAGGGGCGTTTTCCACACCCCGCGCGAGCAGGATATTAACGAGGTACGAAACACCGTTCAAAGCATAAAATCGAACGGCTTGAACACCGTCTTTCTTCGCACCTCCAACGGATACCGCACGATAATACCTCTGCCCGAAAACGATAAATTCGAGCAAGACCCCCATTTCGGCGGTTTTGATGTTTTAAAGGCGTATATCGACGTTTGCGAGGAAGAAAATATCGCGCTCGTTCTTACCGTCGACGTTTATTATAACGAATATGCTTCCATCGCTTCTCCCGGTTGGATGAGCGAAACCAACAGCGGTGACGAGGGTATTTCCATTAAATATTATTCGCCCTCCTCGGTCGAATTCCGCGAATATTTCACAAAATACGTGAAATATATCGTTTCGAAGTATGACGTGAAGAATATAATGCTCGACCATCTCCGCTATCCCAAATTCCACGAAGAAACCGATTTCGGCTACGATTTCAAAACGCTCGATGAGTTTGCCGTAAAATACGGCGTACCCAAGGAAGAGGCTTATGAAATCTCCAACCTTTTGTTTGATTCTCCCCATTGGGCAAATTGGGTTGAATACCGCAAGTCGCTCGTTACCGAAATGGCAAAAAGCGTTTCGGATGCGGTAAAGGAAACACGCACTGACGTGACTCTTATCGCCGTTGCGGCGCGCGATACCGTCGATTACTTTTATATGCAGGATTCGATCGCTTGGATCGAAGAGGATATTTTCGACGGTCTTTGCCTTGAGCTTTACGAAAGCGATATTGACGAAAACGATCCCATTGACGACCTCGGATATGCCGACGGCTTCGTAACCGAAAAGGGTGCGCTTGTCGGCGCTTACACCGAAAACGAAAAGTTCCTTTTCACCGCGCTCGATATGTCGGTCGGTACGGATTTGCTTATAAAAGCAATAAACGAATCGCGCAATATCGGCTCAAACGGATGCGTTTTCGGCAGCTTGGAGCAATTCACCTCGCTCGGAACAAGCAAGGTCTTGAACGACGGTATTTTGTCGGGTGATTCGGTTTCACCCTTGCAGGGCACGGGTTATGCAATGAAGATGATTCTCGAATTTGCAAAATCCAAAATCAGCGACCGCATCCTTCCCTACGGCGGATGTGACGAGGCTACCGCAACGCAAGCGCTTTTGAAAATAAACGAAGCGATGATGGAATTAAGCAACGGCGCGTTAAGCCACGACGAAGCAAAAACGCTTGAAAGCGATATGGCAATGCTGTTTGCCGCTTCTTCGGCAAAGCGCTCGGTCGTAAGAGATTTTGAAACGGTCACAAAGCTTGCCCTTCTTCACAAAATCAAAAAAGCCGAGCTTCCTCCCGACGTTTCAAACCCGTTCGAGGAAGACGTTTCGAAACCCGAGGACGAAATTTCCACTCCCGAAAACGAAATTTCCGTTGACGTTTCCGAGGAAGGAACGGTTAACGAAAGCGATGCTTCGGATATCGAAATCATCGAAGAAAGCGGTATCGGATTCGGCGATATATTGATCTATATTTTCGTAGGCGCAACGCTTATCGGTGCAATCGTTGCCGTTTGTGTCGGAATCAGACGCAAAAGCACTCGCCCGAAGAATGCGCATATGCCAAAGAGATACAACGGAGAAGGCAAAGAGTAAGTTTTTTGAAATAAAGTGTTGACTTGCTTGAATATTTGTTGTATAATTAATCGAATAAAAATTCGGAGGAATATTATTATGAAACATATCAAGACTATCGAAACTCGCAACCTTTGCGAAAGCGCAAAGAACGGCGGCTGCGGCGAATGCCAAACCTCCTGCCAATCGGCTTGCAAGACCTCTTGCGGCATCGCTAACCAAAAGTGCGAAAGCAACAAGGAAAGCAAATAAAAACGTTTAACGGAAAGTGCCGCCGCATTGGCGGCACTTTTTCAATAGCCGAAGCATTATATTTTCAAGCGCAGATTTTCGTTACTGCATCGTCAAAATACTCGTGAATACTTTTAGAGGCATTTTATGATCCACCAATATAAATTAAACGGATACAATATAGTTCTTGATATTTGCTCGGGCGCGGTACACGCGGTTGATGATATCGCCTACGATATTATTTCGGTTTATGAAACCGAAAGCAAAGAAGCAATAATTAACGCAATGTGCGAAAAATATCTTTTGGGCGGTGACGTTACCAAGGAAGATATCGAAGAATGCTATGACCAAGTGACCGAGCTTAAGGAAAGCGGCAAGCTTTTCGTGCCCGATACCTTTGCCCCTATGGCAGGCGAGCTTAAAAGAAAGACCTCGGGCGTTGTTAAAGCGCTTTGCTTACATATCGCGCATACCTGCAACCTCAATTGCTCGTATTGCTTTGCAAGTCAGGGCAAATATCACGGCGAACGCGCTTTGATGAGCTTTGAAACGGGCAAACGCGCTCTTGATTTTCTTGTTGAAAATTCGGGCACACGCCGTAATTTGGAGGTTGACTTCTTCGGCGGCGAGCCCTTGATGAATTTTGAAGTCGTTAAGCAGTTGGTGGCTTATGCAAGAAGCATCGAAAAGGAAAAGAACAAGAATTTCCGTTTCACCCTTACCACAAATGGCGTGCTTATCGACGATGACGTTATCGATTTTGCGAACCGCGAAATGAGCAACGTCGTGCTTTCGCTCGACGGCAGAAAAGAAATCCACGACCGCTTCCGTGTTGACTATGCAGGCAACGGAAGCTTTGACAAGATAGTCCCCAAGTTCCAAAAGCTTGTTGATGCAAGAGGACACAAGGACTATTATATGCGCGGCACCTTTACCCACGCAAACCCCGATTTCTTGAAGGATATCCAAGCTATGCTCGACCTCGGCTTTACCGAATTGAGCATGGAGCCGGTCGTTTGCGCTTCGGGTGACGAGGGTGAATTGCTTGAATCGGATATGCCCATTCTTTTCGACCAATACGAAAAGCTTTCCGAGCTTATGATAAAGCGCGAAAAGGAAGGCAAGCCCTTTACCTTCTATCACTATATGATCGACCTTTCGGGCGGCCCCTGCATTTACAAGCGTATTTCTGGTTGCGGCTCGGGTACCGAATATATGGCGGTAACTCCTTGGGGTGACCTTTATCCCTGCCACCAATTCGTCGGCGACGAAAAGTTTAAGCTCGGCGATATTTGGAACGGTGTTTCCAATTTTGAAATTCAAAACGAATTCGAAAGCTGTAACGTTTATGCCCGTAAGGACTGCAAGGACTGTTGGGCAAAGCTTTACTGCTCGGGCGGATGCGCCGCAAACGCATACCACGCAACCGGCTCGGTAAAGGGAATTTACGAATACGGCTGCCGCTTGTTCCGCAAAAGAATGGAATGCGCCATTTCGGTTGCGGTCGCAAGGGCATTGGGCGATATATAATGAATACGCCGATATTTGATTTTATTGAAAAATATAATCATAGCGGCGCCTTACGGTTGCATATGCCGGGACATAAAGGAAAAAGCTTTTTGGGCTGTGAAAATTTCGATATTACCGAAATAAGCGGCGCCGACAGCCTTTTTGAGGCAAGCGGTATTATTGCCGAAAGCGAAAAAAATGCATCCGATTTGTTCGGAGCGCATACCTTTTATTCAACGGAGGGCTCGTCGCATTGCATCCGCGCGGCTGTATATTTGATGAGGCTTTACGGCTGTAAAAGGATTTTTGCTTCCCGCAATGCTCACAAATCGTTTATAAGCGCCTGCGCGCTTAACGGTATCGAGCCGATATGGCTCTATCCCGAAAGCAAAGAGTTTCTTTCGGGGCTGATCACCGCAAAAGCCGTTGAAACCGCCATTTCCGAAGAAGACGAAAGCTGCGCGGTGTTCCTTACCTCGCCCGATTATCTCGGAAGCACTTGCGATATTGCCGCAATTTCATCGGTATGTAAAAAACACAACGCCTATCTTTTTGTCGATAACGCTCACGGAGCATACCGCAAATTTTTGCCCGAATCGGCTCACCCGATCGACCTTGGCGCGGATATGTGCTGTGATTCGGCGCACAAAACTCTCCCCGTGCTCACCGGCGGAGCTTACTTGCATATTTCGAAAAACGCGCCCGATTTGTTTAAAAGCAACGCAAAAAACGCGCTTTCGCTTTTCGGCTCGACAAGTCCTTCTTATCTTATCCTTGCGTCGCTTGACCTTGCGAACCGATATATCGAAAACGGCTTCAAGGAGCGTTTGGACGATTGCGTTTCGCTTATACGCGATGCAAAGCTCGAGCTTCAAGGCTTCGGCTTTGAAATCGTCGGCGATGAAGAATTGAAAATCGTTATCAAGCCGAAAAGCTATGGATATTACGGCTTTGAGCTTGCGAAAGAGCTTGAAAAAGCCAAGCTTTATTGCGAATTTGCCGATAAGGACCATATCGTTTTTATGCTCACCCCCGAAAACGGCATTTCGGATATAAGCAACGCGGTCAAGCTTCTTAAATCGGTTGAAAGACGCGAAGCAATTATCGAACCTGCCCCGATGATACCCATCGGAGAAAAGGTTATGCCGTTACGCGATGTAATCTTTAGCGAAAGCGAAATTGTCGAAACAAAAAACAGCTTGGGCAGAACCGTCGCGCAATTCAATATTGCCTGCCCGCCCGCAGTACCTATTGCGGTGTGCGGCGAACGGATTTGCGGCGATACGCTCAAATGCTTCGAATACTACGGGATTGAATATATTTCGGTAGTAAAGGAATAATAAGTTGTTACCCTATGGAGGTTCTTTGTATGGATGCAACCAAAATCAAAAATATCGCATTAAGGGCTATTCCGATAGCGCTTTTAGTCGTTTTTGCAATCCTTCCGCTGTATGAATTTATCGGATTTATGACCGAGCTTGAATTTACGCTTTACAGCGAAAAGCTTATTGCCATTTTACAAGCGGTAATTGCAATCGGCGCGGTCGTTGCCGTGTTTATCTTCAAGCCGAGATTTGAAGTTTGGGAAAGAATTTGTATTTTATTTGCATTCCCCTTGTCTATTGTCAACGTATTTACGTTTGAAGACGGCGAATGGTACGGCTCGCTGATATTTGCGGTAATCTCCTGCGGATGTATTTTTGCGATATATCTTAAATTTTTGCCCGACAGCGTATTTAAGGCAATTTCTGCGATAGTCGCGGTGCTCTTGACGATAGTCATCTGTATCATTTTCGTTTGGAATCTTGTTTCGGGCGCCATTAGCGAACGCAAATTAGACGATAAATACGAATCGCTCAACAACGTTTTCGTTGCCGAGGTTTATATTGAAGAATCGCTTATAAGCTCGAAAACCGTCGTTGTTGTCAAACGTACCGAGCCCGAATTCGGCGCTATGCTCGGAAGCTTCTCTGCTCCCGAAATGATTGCCTTTGAGGGCGAAGAACACGCCGCCGAAACGATTATGATCAATTGGCTTGACGATGAAACGGTCATCATCAACGGCGAGGCATACAGAATCGACGTAGAATAAACCCAAAAGTTGGGATTTTAATGAGAAAATCGTGGGATGAAAGTCCTGCGATTTTTTGTTATTCTGTTGTAGGGTTGCAAAAGAAAGAAACAAAGAAAGGAGAAATTATATTGCAAAAAAGAATTATGCTTGACGCAGGACACTACGGAAAGCGAAATCAGAGCCCGTCGGTGCCCGAATATTACGAATCGGTTCAAATGTGGAAGCTTTGCGAATTTTTGGCAGAGGAATTGACCGTTTTGGGCTTCGAGGTCTTAAAAACACGCAAAAGCTGTGCAAAGGACCTTGCGGTCGTCGAACGCGGAAAGCTGGCAAAGGGGTGCGATTTGTTTTTGTCGCTCCATTCCAATGCAACAGGCAACGGAAATACAAAAACCGACCGAGTTTCGGTCTATGCGCCTTTTGACAACGTCAACGATTCGCACAAGCTCGGCAAAATACTCGCAAGCACCGTTGCCGCTTGTATGCAGGTTGCCGATAATTACGTCAAAACCCGTAAAAGCGAAAAAGGCGATTACGAATATTACGGCGTTATGCGCGGCGCAAGAAGCGTCGACTGTCCGCTTTATTACATTGTCGAGCATTCGTTCCATACCAACGAAAGGTCGGCAAAATGGTTAATGGACGACGAAAATCTGCGAAAGCTTGCCATTGCGGAAGCGACTTCAATAGCGATATATTTCGGCTTGGAGCCGTTCATCAAGGGCGACGTAAATCAAAACGGCGAGTTGGATGTTTACGATGCGATTTTGATAAAGCGCGCGATTATGAACACAATCAAGCTTTCGAGCCGACAGTTAGGGCTTGCCGACGTCAACGACGACGGAAAGATTGACACCTTCGATTATCTCGCTTTGAAAAAGAAGCTGATGTCAAATTAAAAAAACGGCGGATAACCGCCGTTTTTCATTATATAAAGTCTGTTTTTGTGCCTATTTTGCTTGAAATAACACGTCCGTTCGTGGCTTCGACCATATCGGCGATGAACTTATCGCTTACCGATTGGGTAACGGCAAGAACCATTTTTACCTCTGTACCGAAATCGCTGTCCTCGGTACGCGCCGAAATTGCAGAAACCATAGGCATAATTTTTTGATAATCGGAATAGTTACAGCGCACCTCGACAATATCAAAATCGCCCACCTCGGCAATTCCCGCATCCTTTATCGCGCCGCAAGCCGCGCCCGTATATGCGCGAACCAATCCGCCGGTACCCAAAAGAATGCCGCCGAAATAACGCGTAACGACAACCGCAGTGTCGGTAAGTCCCGCCTTGCGAATAGAATCGAGCACGGGCATACCTGCAGTGCCGTGAGGCTCGCCGTCATCGGAAAAGCGTTCCTTAAAGCCCTCGCGCAGAACGTATGCATAAACGTTATGCGTTGCATCGGAATGCTTTTTCTTAATCGAGTTTACAAAAGCGATCGCTTCTTCCTCGCTCGTAACGGGGGTGCAATAGCCGATAAATTCGCTTTTGCGTTCGACCATATAAAATTCAGATGCCTGTTTAACGGTCGTATAACCCATATCAGTTGCAGAATTCCTTGTAAATCGCCTTTATAGCTCTTGTAAACGAGCTATCATCGACACCGATGATGATGTTAAGCTCGCTCGAGCCTTGGTCAATCATACGGATGTTGATGTTCTTTCTTGCAAGCGCACTGAAAACACGCGCCGCAGTACCGGGCTGACCCGCCATATTACGGCCAACGACCGCAACGAGTCCCATCTTGTTGTCGATATGGATGTGGTCGGGATTAACCGACTTTTGAATCGACGATGCGATATCGTATTCTCTGCCCTTTACGTCGTCGGTATTAACGACTACGCACATTGTATCGATACCCGAGGGGATATGCTCGAAGTTGATGTTGAGGTCTGCGAACACCTTAAGCACACGCATACCGAAGCCGGGCTCGGAGTTCATCATATCCTTTTCGATACGGATGACCGAAAAGCCCTTTTTACCTGCGATACCGGTGATGATATCCTCGGTCTTATATCCGTCTGTCGAGGTAACGATAAGAGTACCCGCATCCTCGGGACGGTTGGTGTTACGGATATTTATCGGAATACTTGCAAGCTTAACGGGGAAAATGCTGTCTTCATGAAGCACCGACGCGCCCATATAAGAAAGCTCACGAAGCTCGCGATAGGTGATTATCGAAATAGGACGGGGATTATCAACGATTCTCGGGTCGCACATCAAGAAGCCCGAAACGTCGGTCCAGTTTTCATAAATATCTGCCATAACCGCACGTGCAACTATCGCGCCGGTAATATCACTGCCCCCGCGTGAGAAGGTTTTGATAGTTCCGTCGGGATTAGAGCCGTAGAAGCCGGGGATAACGGCATTACGCTTGCCCGAAAGGCGTTGCGACATAATCGTGTTGGTGGTATTTGCATCGAATTTGCCGTTTTCATCGAAGAAAATGACCTCTGCGGCATCAATGAATTCATAACCGATATAATCGGCAAGAATAATGCCGTTTAAATATTCACCGCGAGAAGCTGTGTAATCAAGCGTCGTTCCTTCGGCAAGTGCTTTTCTGATTTTTGCATATTCATTGCTCAAATCGGTCGAAAGACCAAGGCCCTTGATAATATCGTTGTATCTTTCTTCGATCTTATCAAAGGTTGCTTCCCAATTTTCGGAAGAAACGCTTTGTTTATGGCAGGTGATAAGAAGGTCGGTGACCTTGGTATCGCCGTCAAAGCGTTTGCCGGGTGCGCTGGGCACGACAAAACGACGGACCGATTCCGCCTTGATAATATTTGCGCTTTTAACGAATTGCTCGGCAGATGCAAGCGAGCTGCCGCCGAATTTAACTACTTTTCTCTCGAATAATGTTTTCATAAGCCACATTTCCGCATTTTATAATATTTTCGGTAGTATTTTATCACAAGCTTTCGCAAATTTCAATACCCCTTTTCAACAAACCTGATGCTCTTACTGTAATAATATGCACAATTTGCCCATAAGGTCTTGACAAAAATGTGCGTGGGCATTAAAATATCAAAGGTTACGCCCCCGTAGTAAAGTGGATATTACAAGTCCCTCCTAAGGATTAGTCGTGGGTTCGATTCCCGCCGGGGGTGCCAAATAAAAGAAGATGGATTTGTTCCATCTTCTTTTGTTTCGTATTGTGTAATCGGGAATCGAAGGGCGCGTGTTGAATGACAGTCCGGGGGGTATCTGGGGTCCCCATAAAACTTGTTTTATGGGGTTTTTAAGACTGCGCCACCGCTCCGCTCGCAAGCGGGCGATTCCCGTTGCGGGTGCCAAATAAAATCCTACATTGATATAGGCGGATTTTGTTTTTTATCATATTTCATTCGCATAAGATTTGGCGCGCAAACGATTGATTAACATCAACACTTATGTTATAATTGTTTGATATCATTATATACAGGTGTAGCTATGTCGGATAAAAAATATATAATTGACAATCCAGATATCATGGCGGAATGGGATTGGGAAAAGAACAACAAACTCGGCATTTCGCCAATTAATATTACATATGGCACCCACAAAAAAGCATGGTGGATTTGCAAAAGAAATCACTCTTGGGAAGCGAATATCAGCAATCGCGTTCGTTTAAATCGCGGTTGTCCCTATTGTGCTCGGCAGCTTCCCATTGTGGGAGAAAACGATCTAGCAACAACAAATCCCGACTTAGCAAAAGAATGGCATCCCACAAAGAATGGCAATATCACACCTCAGCAAGTAACTAATGGTAGCCATAAAAAGACTTGGTGGATATGTAAAAATGGACACGAGTGGGAATCTGTCATTAAAAACCGTAGCAAAGGTATAGGTTGTCCTGTATGCTCTAACAAAATGGTAGTTGTGGGCAAAAACGACTTAGCCACAACTCATCCATGGTTTGCTGAAATGTGGCACCCAACAAAAAACGGAGAATTAACACCACAAATGCTTACTTACGGAAGCGGAAGAAAAGTTTGGTGGATATGCAAAAACGGGCATGAATTCCAACGTAAAATTGATGCTCATTTTATTGCGCCAAACTGCCCAATATGCTCATCAAGGAGACGCACTTCATTCCCTGAGCAAGCAATTTATTATTACATCAAAAACGAGTTTCCAGATGCAATAAACAGATATAAAGGAATATTCGATTCAAAATCAATGGAGCTGGATATATATATACCCTCTCTAAATATCGGCATCGAATTTGATGGAAAATTATACCACCAAACCGAACAAACTCAAATTCGAGATGCAAAAAAATATAATGCGTGTAAACAAAAAGGCATACGCCTTATCCGCATAACAGATGCAATTATTGACAAATCCTCATCAATCTGCGACCACAAAATCAATATTCTAAACACAAAAGCGGAGAGTCTCGATAAGGCAATATGCGATTTATTTAAAATATTTGGAAAAACAGCATCACCCAATATTAAAGCCGATCGACATCAAATATTGTCTTATTTAACAGCCACCGACAGTTCACTATTAGAACAATATCCAGAAATCTGTGCCGAATGGAATTATACCAAAAACGGATCTTTAACGCCTAATATGTTCCATTCTGGCTCAAACGAAAAAGTGTGGTGGATATGTCACAAATGTGGATATGAATGGTTGACCGCAATCTGCGAAAGAACGGGACACGACCATACAAATTGTCCAAAATGTGCTCGAGTAGAACGAGGATTGCAAAGAATAGCTAGTAATTTAAAAACACAAGGTAGTATCGCAAAAACGCATCCCGAATTGCTATCAGAATGGGACTTCGAAAACAATACTATTGATCCGAACAATCTCATTGCAGGAAGCTCATATAAGGCTTGGTGGGTATGCAGAAAATGTAATCACAGATGGAAAACTGCTGTTTCTAAACGTACTAAAAACAATTCTGGTTGTCCCTGTTGTGCAAATAGAGTTATTGTTGCAGGAAAAAACGACCTAGCGACTACCCACCCCCACTGTATTGGCGAATGGGATTTTGAAAAGAACACCGATGTTACGCCACAAAATGTTTCCCACGGTTCTAGCAAAAAAGTATGGTGGAAATGCTCCAAATGTGGCTATGAATATATAGCAAGCATTTCATCTCGTTTATCTGCCCAACACTGTCCCGAATGTATTAAAAAGGTAAAACTCAAAGCTTTCCAAGAGACAATAGTAAAAAAGAATGGTTCTTTTGGCGAACATTGTACGCATTTGCTTGCGGAATGGAACTTTGATAAGAATACCATCGATCCTTATGCTATACCAAAAACTTCTGGCGAAAATGTATGGTGGAAATGCAAAAAATGCAACAGTGAATGGCAAGCTACCATACTTAGCAGATGGAATTCAAAAGGCTGTCCTTTTTGTGCAAAAAAGACTAAAAAGCAATAACCGACAAAGCCGCCATTGATTTATTTCCTTCCCAAACCCACTTGAAATATAACTGTTTCTTTGTTATAATAGGTTCAAATCACAAAAGGATGCATTAAAATGCTTTTTAAGAAAAAGGAAAAAATCACGCCCGAATGGGTGATAATCGGGCTTGGAAACCCGGGTAAGAAATATGAATACACACGTCACAACGCGGGCTTTTTGTGCATCGACCGCATTGCCGAAAAGGCAGGCGTTGAGATAAACAAAAAAATCTTCGATTCGCTCGGTGCATACTGCAAGATAGGCGGACACGACTGTCTTCTTTTAAAGCCCCAAACCTTTATGAACAACAGCGGATACGCGGCAATTCAAGCGCTTGAATTTCACGGCATCGCACCCGAAAGATTGCTTGTTATCGCCGATGACGTTTCGTTTAACGTCGGCAGTGTGCGTATTCGCAAAAGCGGAAGCTCGGGCGGTCAAAAGGGCGTTAACGATATTATCGAAAACCTCGGAACGCAGGAATTTCCGCGTATCAAGGTCGGCGCAGGAAAGCGCCCCGAGGAAACCCCGATGGTCGATTGGGTTTTAAGTCTTTTTAAGGACGAAGAGGGTGAAGCGCTTCAAAGCGCTATTGAAAACGTGACCTTGGCGGTTGAGCAAATCGTTTGCGGCAATTTCGACCTTGCGATGAGCAAATACAACAAAACCGTATAATTTTCAAAAGAACTTGCGCCAAGCAAGTTTTTTTATTGCAATTTCAAAAAGAATATGTTAGAATATTATGGGTTACAATATTGAAGCAATATTTTCGATAAGGAGGAGCGCTTTTTGACGGTATTGGCTATCATCGGCATCCTGCTTGCCGTAATAATTGCACTGATTGTTGTTCTGCTTTTTTCGTGCATAAAGGTTTCCTTCTCCTTCAACACGCAAGACCGACCCGAATTGAAGGTTAAATTGCTTTTCTTTACGGTTTTTGATTTAAATAAGCCCAAAAAGAAAAAATCCGCAAAAAAATCGAACGGAATAGGCAGATATTTCAAAAAGCTTTTCGGACTTGACAAGAGCGTTGCTCAAGCCGATGACGAAAAAAACAAAAAAGAAAATATTTCCGACAAGGTAACGGGATTCGTAACGGTTTTTATGCTGCTTGCGGATTCGGCTTTATGGTTGGTGAAAAAAATCAAGCTTAAGCATTTGGGGCTTGACGTTATCTGCGGAGGAAGCGATGCCGCAGATGCGGCGATTGAATACGGTGTCGTGTGCTCGACCGTTTATCCCTTTATCGGATATTTGGAAACGAATTTCAAGGATGCGGAAAAAGCGCTTAACGTAAATATCGGTTGTGATTTTGAAAACGAAGCATATTTCGGCACGAAAATAATCGCAAAATTACGTATTATCCATATCATACGCGCTTTAATAAAGGGCGCAAGCGGTATTGCAAACGAACAAACGGAGGCAACGAATGAACAGTAACGAAATAAAGAAGGCAACTGCTGCCGAAAATTTAATGCAATTAATGTCCTTTACGGCAGACAAGGCAATGGAAATGGCAGATGCCGGCTCGGTTTTGGGCGAAGCTACGGTTATCGACGGAATGACTATCATTCCCGTTTCGAAGATTTCGGCAGGCTTTGCGGGCGGCGGCGCCAATATGGTAAATGCAACCGTTAAAAAATCAAACACTCCTGCAGGCTCGGGCGCGAAGATTACGGTTACTCCCGTTTCGTTCCTTGTTATTAAGGAGGGCGAAGCAAGAGTGATTACCGTTGATGCCGTACCCAAGGACGGCAAGGCAGGTCTTATTGCCAAAATCACCGAAGCGTTCAAATCGTTTTCCAAAAGCAAAAAGGAAAATAAATAAAAAAGGAAAAGGTAGTTAAAAGCTACCTTTTTACATATTATGAAGATCTATTATAAAAGACTTAGCAATTTCACAGCCGAGGAATACGACCGTTGCTTTTCGATGATGGACGAAAGCCGAAAAACGGCGGTAAACAGAATGCGTATTGAAAACGACAGACGCAGAAGCGTTTTGGGCGAATCGCTCGCAAGGTTGGGTATTTCAGAGCTTTTGAATTGCAGTGAAGAAGAAATAGCTTTTACCCGTACCGAAAAGGGCAAGCCGCTTTGTGTCAACGGCGATGCGTTTTTCAACGTAAGCCATTGCGGTGATATCGTCATTTGCGCGGTTGACGGACAAAACGTCGGCATCGATATCGAAAAAATACGCGACGTTGAAATGCGGATAACGCGTATTGCCTGCACCGATTTCGACCGTGAATATATTTTCGGCGAAAAAGAGCCAAATCTTGACGAAATCACACCGAACGATGAAATATTGAAAAAGCTTTTCACCGTCTGGACGGCAAAAGAGGCGTATTTTAAATTTGTCGGGATTGGCATTATCGGTCTGCGCACCGTTTCTTATAAGGATATAAAGCGCAACTGTAAAACCTTTTGCGAAAACGGGTTTATGCTGTCGATTTACAGCGAAAACGAAAATAAAAGTATTGAGTTTAAAGAAGTGTTATGACAAAAGAAAGAAAATACTTAATTACGGTATCGGTGCTTGATGCACTTGCGCTTATCGGCATATTTACCCTTAAAAGCATCGCAAAGCTTATGATCGACACCTTCCCCGATTGCTTTTTCGTTCGCAATTTCGGGATTCAATGTCCGAGCTGCGGCGGTACAAGATGCGTTTTCCAATTTTTCAGCGGTAATTTTGCGGAATCGCTTTCACTCAATCCGTTATATTTCTTCACTATAATTTACGTTATTTTACTGTTCGTTTTTCTTAATTTATCGCTTTTCAAGCTTAATTTCGCACGCCGCGCAGTAAAAATTATGGCGACGTGGCAGGCGGTGGTCGTTTTCGCCGTATGCTATTTGATACTCGGAACGGTCCGCTTCTTTTTATAAAAAACGATAATAAAAACGCTTTCCAAAACGGAAAGCGTTTTTTTCGTTATAATTATTTTCTTGTGGTTGCAGTGGTGTTATCCTTAAGAAGAACGTCGTGTGCGCCGCCTTCGATAATCGAGGTTGCGGAAACGAGGGTGATTTTTGCGTTCTTTTGAAGATCAGGAATAGAAAGCGCACCGCAGTTGCACATTGTGTGGCGAACCTTGGACAAGGTAAGACCAACGTTGTCCTTAAGAGGACCTGCATAGGGAACGTAGGAATCGACGCCTTCTTCAAAGGAAAGCTTTTTGTCGCCGCCCATATCATAACGTTGCCAGTTACGCGCACGCGCAGAGCCTTCGCCCCAATATTCCTTCATAAACGTGCCGTTGATGTTGACCTTGTTTGTGGGCGATTCATCAAAGCGCGAGAAATATCTGCCGAGCATAATGAAATCCGAGCCCATTGCAAGTGCAAGAGTAACGTGGTAATCGTGAACGATACCGCCGTCGGAGCAGATAGGAATGTAAATACCTGTCTTTTCAAAATATTCGTCACGCGCAGCGGCTACCTCGATAACTGCGGTTGCCTGACCTCTGCCGATACCCTTTTGTTCACGGGTGATACAAATCGAACCGCCGCCGATACCGATTTTAATAAAGTCTGCGCCTGCTTCTGCAAGGAACATAAAGCCGTCGCGGTCAACAACGTTACCTGCGCCAACCTTTACGGTGTCGCCGTATTTTTCACGGATCCATTTAAGAGTACGAGCCTGCCATTCCGAAAAGCCTTCGGAGGAGTCCATACAAAGCACGTCTGCGCCTGCTTCAACGAGTGCGGGAACGCGTTCTTCATAGTCACGGGTGTTGATACCTGCGCCGACCATATAACGCTTTTGCGAGTCGAGAAGCTCAAGCGGATTTTCCTTGTGGAATGCATAGTCCTTGCGGAATACGAAATAGCAAAGCTTGCCGTCTTTATCGATAATGGGAAGCGAATTGAGCTTGTTGTCCCAAATAATATCGTTTGCTTCTTTAAGAGTGGTTCCCTCGTAAGCATAAACGAGCTTGGAGAAGGGAGTCATAAATTCCGAAACCTTAACGTCCTTCGCCATACGCGAAACGCGGTAATCGCGCGAGGTAACGATACCCATAAGCTTGCCGTTGGGTGTACCGTCTTCGGTGATTGCTATGGTAGAGTGACCGTTCTTTTCGGTAAGAGCAATAACGTCTGCAAGCGTATTGTCAACACGAAGGTTGGAATCCGAAACTACAAAGCCCGCCTTGTGCGATTTTACACGGCGAACCATAGCCGCTTCGTTTTCGATAGTCTGAGAACCGTAAATGAACGAAAGTCCGCCTTCCTTTGCAAGTGCGATAGCCATTTTATCATCGGAAACCGATTGCATAATAGCAGACACAAGCGGAATGTTAAGCGAAACCGCAGGTTCTTCCACGCCTTTGCGGAACTTGGTTACCGGTGTACGAAGACTTACGTTTGCGGGAATGCACTCCGCCGACGAATAACCGGGTACTAAAAGGTACTCGCTGAAAGTATGTGATTCCTGTAAATACGTTGCCATAGCTTGACTCCTTTATATTGCAAAAGTTAATTATCTATATTAGGAAGCATTATATCATATTATTTCCTATTTTTCAACAGGAATAAAAACTTAAACCCAACGAAAATTTCAAAAAACATCGAAAATTTTTAGTTATTTTTCTACAATGCTTATGTTTCCGACCGAAAATCTGTATGCCGTCGACGATATAAACGGCTTTTCGGGTGTGAATATTCCCTCTCCACGCGCTTGAATATTCGGCTCTAATTGAGTTTCCAAGCAAAGCGCCGCGCCACTGCCGATAACGGTGCCGTCGGTAAGGGTTGTGTTTTCGGGAATAAATTCGCCGCAGTAAAGCTGCATACACGGCATATCGGTAAAGCATTCGATATTGATGCTTCCCCTTACCGTTGCCGCCTTGCGCAAGCTCTTTCCGCAAAAGGCATCGTATTCATCGCCCGAAAGATAGAAATTGTGATCGTAATAGCGGGTGATCAAGTACTTTTCGCGAAGGTCGAATTCGGTCCCCTCGACAGATTTTCTTCCAATGACTCTTGTGTTTTCATCGTAGACAGAAACCTGATCGGCATATACCTCTATCAAGGCGCCGCCGATACGTGCACCCGCCTTGTTGTTTATGCCGAACGGATTGAAATAAGAATGGTTGGTAAGATTTACCCAAGTGGGCTTATCGGTCGTTGCCTTATAAGAAATAACAAGCGAATCGCCCTTGATCGAATAGGTAACCGTTACGTCAAGGTTGCCGGGATAGCCCTCCTCCCCGTCGGGGGAAAGATAGTTAAGCGTTATGCTGTCCTCGCTGTGCGAAATTACCGAAAAGCGCTTTAAATTAAAGCCCTGCATACCGCCGTGAAGATGGTTTATTCCCTTTTCGTTAAGCGGAAGAATATATTTGTTTTCGCCGATATACTGCTCGCTTCCGCAACGGTTCGCGGTTCTTCCGACAAGTCCGCCGAAATAACAGGTATCCTTAAAATATTCCTCCTCGGTCGCATATCCTGCCGTAAGGTCAACGCCGAACGCATTGATCCCTTGAATTATCGCGCCGAGAGTAAGCACGGTCACACTGATATTTTCGTTCTTAATAATATATTTTTCCATATCTTCACCTCATATAGCAACTAACCTAATTTTACAATGCAATTAACAAATTGTCAACATCGGTAAAATTTTTTTAAAAAATCATCGGAACACTCTTGACAATCACGCGACTGTGTGGTACAATCTAATCACAGCAAAAGGAAAAGGGTTTTTAACTCACAAAAACGAAGGGAGGATTCCTGATGATCGACAGACTTCCCGGTACTACGATCGAGATCGCGGTACCGAACGCCGACGTTGCCAAGGACGTGCTTAGCAACGCATTTATCTGCGGAGGGCTGATGATGTCTCAGGTTGCCCGTATGACGGGGCTTGAGCCGTATATGATCCAAAACTGGGTAAAACGCGGATTTCTTTCGCCGCCTGTACAAAAACAGTATTCTAAACGTCAATTTTGCAGAATAGCAATAATCAATATGCTTCGCGAAGCTTTGCAAATCGAAAAGATTACCGGCTTGCTATCCTATATAAACGGACGCTTGGATGACGAAAGCGACGATATTATCGATGACTGCGACCTTTATTTCTATTTTATCGATGCAATAAGCCGACTTGAAAAGCCGGTTGCCGATGAAAAATATATCGCATCGCACATCGAAACGGTAATCAGCGATTTTAAAGAGCCCTTCCCCGGAGCTAAGAAACGGCTCCAAAAGGTTTTGGCAGTTATGCTGAATGCCTATTTATCGGCTACCTTAAGAAAGCGCGCCGATGAAATTCTTTCAACCTTGGATTGATTGACACAACATAAGGAGGTATTGTTTTTATGGCAGAATGGTGGATATCACTCGGCTCGGCAGGTCAGGTATTTGCCTGCATAGCTATCCCCGCAACGTTAATTCTATTCCTTCAGACCGTGCTTACCATTATCGGATTCGGCGGTGACGAGGGCGATGCCGACGTTAATGCCGAAGGTGAATCGGACGGAATCGAGCTTGACGATGCAGACGACACGGGCGAATCGCTTGACGGCGGTTTACGAGTATTTACGCTTCGCGGTATTATCGCCTTCTTCTCGGTCATGGGCTGGGTCGGCGCGATATGTTCGGGCAGCGGATTACATCTTGCGTGGTCGGTGCTTATCTCGGTTGCATCGGGCTTCGTTGCAATGGTTGTGATCGCACTGCTTATGAGAATGTTATTCAAGCTTCAATACGACGGCACCGAGGATATTAAAGACGCCTTGGGCGTAAGCGGTACGGTTTATATGCGCATACCCCCTGCTCGTACAGGAAAGGGCAAGATAAACGCAATAATCCAAGGCAAGCTTTGCGAAAAGTTTGCCGTCACCGATGAAGAAACGATGATCCTCTGCGACGAAGAAATCACCGTTGTCGGAATCACCGGCGAAGAAACGCTTATCGTAAGAAGAAAGCACAGAATTTAATTAAACGTCATTAAATAAGCACTATAAACATACAGAAAGAGGTTCACAAATGGGAACAACTACAGTAATTCTTGTATCGGTTATCGGCATCCTTCTCTTCTCGCTTATCCTTTGGTTCTTTTCGAGATACAAAAAGTGTCCTTCGGATAAGATTATGGTCATCTACGGTCGAGTAGGTAAGAACAAAGACGGCAGTACAAGATCGGCGAAATGTATCCACGGCGGCGCGGCATTCATCGTACCCGTTATTCAGGCTTATGAATTCTTAGACCTTACTCCCCTCTCTATTCCCGTTGACCTTAAAAGCGCACTTTCCAGACAAAACATCCGTGTAGACGTACCCTCTCGCTTTACCGTAGGTATTTCTACCGAGCCCAGCATTATGCAAAACGCCGCTGAACGCTTGCTCGGTCTTCAGTTGGCAGAAATTCAAGAGCTTGCAAAGGATATCATCTTCGGTCAGCTCCGTCTTATCATCGCAACGATGGACATTGAAGAGCTTAATACCGACAGAGATAAATTCCTCGAAGCGGTATCCCGCAACGTTGAGGTTGAGCTTAAAAAGATCGGTCTTCGTCTTATCAACGTTAATATGACCGACATTTCCGACGAATCGGGCTATATCGAAGCGCTCGGTAAGGAAGCGGCTGCAAAGGCAATCAACGACGCTAAGAAGAGCGTTGCCGAAAAGGAACGCGACGGTTCTATCGGTCAGGCAAACGCAAAAATGGACGAACGTGTAAACGTTTCCAAGGCGGATGCAGAAGCTATTCAGGGTGAAAACCTTGCAAAGACCGAAATCGCAATGTCCAATGCAACACTCCGCGAAAAGCAAGCGGAAGCATTGAGAATTGCTACCGCGGCAGAAAAAATCCAAGCGGCAAAGGCATTGGAAGAAGCATACGCGGCAGAAAAAGAAGCAGAACAGGCACGTTCTGCGCGTGAAAAGGCAACTCTTGAAGCCGACGTTATCGTTCAGACCGAAATTCAAAAACGTCAAATCGAGCTTGAAGCCGAAGCAGAAGCTGAAAAAATCAGACGCAAGGCAAAGGGTGAAGCAGACGCTATCTATGCAAGAATGGAAGCGGAAGCACGCGGTATGGAAGAAATCCTTCGCAAGCAAGCGGCAGGTTTTGCGGAAATCGTTAAATCTGCAGGCGGCGACGCAGAAGCGGCTTTGAAGCTCCTTATCGCCGACAAGCTTGAAGACCTTATGAGAATCCAAGTTGACGCTATCAAGAACATCAAGATCGACAAGGTTACCGTTTGGGACAACGGCGGCGCTTCTTCCGACGGCAAGACCAGCACCGCAAACTTCCTGTCCGGTCTTATGAAGAGCGTTCCTCCGTTGGAAGAGGTATTTGCACTCTCGGGCCTCGCGCTTCCCGAATACCTCGGCAAGAAGAAGGAAGAAGCTCCCGCTCCCGCGGTTGAAGCGCTTGATGCGGAAATAGTTGAAGAATAACGTCACCTAATAATCAAATAGCCCCTTTGCGAAATCAAAGGGGCTTTCTTTGTAAAAAGCGAATCGGAGGAAAGCAATGAACTTCTTCAGAAAAATCACAGCGGCGGTCATTTTCTACGCCCTCGGATTTATTATCAATGCAAATATGAATTATCTTTTTGCGTCGGGCGGTATGTCCTATATCGGGTACACCTTTCCCTCGGTTATCGTTATAAGCATTGTTTTGGTTGCGAGCGCGCGTTTTTTGCGCTCGGATAAGCTGAAAAAGAACCACAAGGGCGATGAATCGGAAGAAAAAAAGATTTTCAACGGTGATTTTAAGGGGAAATGCCTTTATATTTTAAACACCAAGGAATTTAAGCTTGAATTTATCATTTCTATTGTCGTTTCATTCATCGTTATATTCTCACCCATAATGCAATTAGCATTCCTTTACGGATTCCCTGCCGTTTTTTCAAGCGGCTCAAGCGTCGTTATGATAATCGTTTGCTTGTTGGTTCTTCCCTTCTATATCTCGGCACTTAATATTTTGGCGTGGGTTATGGCGTACAACAAGGCATATAAAAGAAAAGCTTATTAATTTTTCAAGCGAGGGCTAAAGCAATGAAGGATAAACTTAATAAAGCGGCAAATACGTTTTTAAAATCGTTGGCGCTTATTACGGTAAACATTTTGATAACCTATGCGGCTTATCGCTTTTCCCGTCCCAACGAATACGGCGGAGAAACCGCAACGATACACCTTATGATTGCCGCGGTTTTGTTCGCGCTTTCCGTTTATTCCTTTTCAAAGCTTATCACGACCTATAACACAAGAGCGCGAAAGGAATTTGTAACCGCAAAAAACAAACCGAGCTTCTTTGAAATGCTGTTCAAATCGCCCTATTTTTGGTGCGACGTATTAACGTTTGTTGCGGTTGTCGCAATTTTCGACCTCGATTTTGTTTTCCCCTTTGCAAGCGATATTGCCGCGCTCTATTTTGTGTACGGTACAGACGCAAAAATATACGCGCTTGCATTTATGCTCCCCTGCGTTATTTTGCTCGATATTCTCGGTCGCTACAGCGCATACCGAATTTGGATGCGTACAAGACGCAGAATCAGAAAGGGCATAATTTTTGAACAGCCCGAAGAAGAAAAGAAAAGCACAAAGGGTATCGGCGGTTCCTCGAAAATGGTCATGGCGCCTCCCATTTTGGCGACGATGCGAATCGTAACGCTGGTACACAGCAAAAACAATCCTGCCGCCGCAAACGCCGAGCTTCCCGAGCCGGATTATTCTGTTGCGGGAACGATTTCGGCGGTGTTTTACAAGCTTTTGATGTATGCGCTGCTTCCCGTTTTCGGATTTCTTCTTTCGCCCTTTATACTTGCGTTTTTCGGTCCGATAATCGCGATTATCGCCGCAGCCCTCCCAAGACTTTTCGGAAAAATCATTGCCGCGGTCATCATCTTTCTTATCATCTTTATATCCTTCCGACGCGTTAACCTTCGCAGAAAATTTATAAAACGCCTTAAAAAGCTCTGCAAGGAAAACAAATATAAGCTCGGCAGAATAAAATCGCCTTATAAATTTATGTCGGAACCGACCTTTATCGTGACCGCAAACGGAAAAACCTTTGAATGCAAGCTTATCGGTGCAAGAAAGGCATCGATCCCCATCGTGCTTGACGACGACGGAAGCGGTATTCTGATACGCGCGTTCGTTTTTGCAGGTATTCGCTGGTGGCATTATACCGAAGAATTCAATTTCGGCTTTGACTCAAAATACCAAAAAATACTTATAATCAACCCCAATGCAAAATTCGTTTATAAAAACCGCGACGGCGAATACGGCGAGCTTGACAACGGCGACACGGTTGCCGATTACCGTATACATACGGGTCAAAGCTTTTTGAACGGATTAAATCGCGATTGTCTTGACAGAAAAGTTAAGGATTAAGGAGCTTTTATGAACAAAAAATATGCCCGTTACTTCGGAAAAAACATAACACGCGTCATTTATTCAATTTCTTGCGGATTGCTCGGATACGGTTGCTTCAGCATCGTCGTCGGCAATTCATATTGGGGAATGATATTCTGTATGCTCGGTGTGATTCCCTTCTTCCTCACCTCGCACATTCAGGTTTCGGACAAAGCTGTCGACGAGCTTATCGAAACGAGAACCTTACAGTTCAAAGCCGAAAGATTAAAAAACCTCGTCATCGGCAAAACCGAGATTGACGAAGATAAGTTTTCGACGTTTTCGGGCTTCATCCGCGACGGCGGCGACGTTAGATTCAAGCGCGGACGCGACGAAAAAATCAGAACGAGCCGTTATTTCATAACCGCGGTTTCGGTTGATAAAAAGGATTTCACGGTTTTAACAAGCGTTTACGATATGTTAAGCGACGTAAGAACCGACAGGCTCATTTCCTCGTTAGATACCGAAATAAAAGCATTTTCGAAGGAAAGCATTGATTTTCCGCAAAAGCTTTACAAATGCAAGCTCGTTTCGGTTATCGACGGAAGCGATACCGAATTTGAATTTTATCTCCCTGCAGATGCACTTGCCGATAAGCTGATCGAAAAGATAGGCGGCATTTGCAACGGCTAAAACATTGAAAGCGAGATTTAATATGGCAAACTATGAAAGCCCGAGTCTTAACCCGGATCAACAAGACGGCAAAAAGAAAATCAATCCGGCAGAAAAACACAAAAAGTTCATATCCGATAAAAAGGCGGACATAATTGCTGACGCGATTTTATTAGGCGTTGTCGAGGTTTTCGTCATTCCTTTATCTATTTTATTCGGCGAATTAAGCGGTCTTGAGGGCGCAAAGTATCTTCTGTTGACCTTTGGCATCAGTTCGTTGCCGCTTATCGTCTTTTTGATATGCGCCGCTTATAATTTCCGCCGTCTTAAGGCGATAGTTTCGGGCTCGTATTCGCTTATAACCGACACAGTCGAGCGCGTTGTTGTTGAAGATAAATACATATATCAAAGAAGACACAGCTATTACGAACACGCAATGTACCTTTACCGTTGCGGACGCGTTGTTATTTCGTTGGAGGAAACCTGTTTGTACTCCGAGGGCGATATATGCTACGTTTTCGTCTACGACGATATGCCAGACACTCCGATTGCGGTATATAACACCAAATATTACGAGCTTGACGAAGTCGAGGAATCAAGGAGTTAATTATGACCTTAAACGAAGCAAAAAAGATTCAAAAGGAGCGCGAACGAAAAGCGATTCTTTTCTTCTGTATTTCTGTCGGGCTTATCGGACTCGTTACCTTTTTGCTTTTTAAATTCACAACCGTTTTTTCGGTCAGCTCGGCTTTTTACCTCATCCCCATCGGCTTGTTTGCATTGGCGGTAAAGAAAACGAAAATTCATTTGTTTTTAACCTCAAAGGAATTTCGCGGAAAAGTGGTCAGATTAGACGTTTATCCCGTAAAAACGGGCAGCATCAAGGGCGAGCATACTTACGAAACACGTCAGGGCGAAGCGCTTGAGGTTGCCATCTATATCGATAACGGAAAAAGAACCAAGCTGAAGGAAACGTACGCTTCGCCGTTAACCTACGGCATCGCGGTAGGAACAAATCTTGCGCTGTTGCGTTTTATCGACCAACCGATTATAATAGAATAAAAGAAAAACTAATTAGGACCAAAATTTATGAACATTATCGAAATTAAAAATCTTTACAAATCGTTCGGCGAGGTAAAAGCCGTCGACGGAATAAGCTTTGCCGTTACCGAGGGTGAGCTTTTTGCATTCTTAGGACAAAACGGCGCAGGCAAAAGCACCACTATATCAATAATTTGCGGTCGTCTTTTAAAGGACAGCGGCAATGTTTCCGTTAATGGCAACGATATCGACGGCGATATTACCGAAATCAAGCGCGATATCGGTGTTGTATTCCAAAGCTCGGTGCTTGACAAGCAATTAAACGTTTATGAAAACCTCAAAAGCCGCGCCGCGCTTTACGGCATTTTCGGCGACGAGCTAAAGTCACGCATCGAAGAGCTTGACAAGCTGCTTAACTTCAAGCCGCTTTTAAAGCGCACCGTCGGCAAGCTTTCGGGCGGTCAGCGCCGCAAGATAGATATTGCGCGTGCGCTTATTCACAAGCCGAAAATACTTATTCTCGACGAGCCGACAACGGGACTTGACCCCCAAACACGCTCGTCGGTCTGGAACGTTGTACGCACGCTCCAAAAGAACGAAAAGATGACAGTTTTCCTCACTACCCACTATATGGAGGAGGCGGCAGATGCCGACAACGTAATTATTATCGATCAGGGCCGTATTGTTGCCGAGGGTACTCCCCACGAGCTTAAGAATCGCTACACGGGCGACTTTATCACCCTTTACGGCGTTAACGAAGATGCGGTCAAGGCGCTTGACTGCCCCTACCGTGCGGAAAAGGATGCTTTTATCGTAATGGTGAAAAATACCGCTTTTGCGACCGAGCTGATAATTAAGCATCCCGAAATTTTCAATGATTACGAGATAACAAAGGGCGATATGGACGACGTATTCCTTTCGGTTACCGGCAAAGAATTGGGAGGTGATGAGAAATGAAAACTACCAAAGCGCTCATTCGCCGTAATATAAAGCTTTTCTTTAAGGACAAGGGACTTTTCTTCACGTCGCTTATCACTCCGCTTATTTTGTTGGTGCTTTACACCACGTTTTTGGGCAACGTCTACCGCGACAGCTTTCTTTTGTCGATACCCGAATTTATGCAAAACGAGGTATCGAATATCATCGACGGCTGTGTCGGCGGTCAGCTTATCTCTTCCCTTTTGGCGGTAAGCTGTATTACGGTTGCCTTCTGCTCGAATATGCTTATGGTTCAGGACAAGGTAAGCGGCGCTTACAACGATATTTCGGTTACGCCCGTCAAGCATACCCACGTTGCCGTAAGCTATTACGCCGCAACCTTTTTGGTAACGCTTATTATCAATCTCGTAGCACTTTGTGCGGGCTTGATCTATGTTGCGGCGATCGGCTGGTATCTTTCTGTTGCCGACGTTTTGTTCCTCATCCTTGATATTTTCCTTGCCGTATTGTTCGGCACGGCACTTTCGTCACTTATCGGCTTTTTCCTTTCAAGCCAAGGTCAGATTTCTGCGGTTGGCAGTATCGTAAGCTCCTGCTACGGCTTTATTTGCGGTGCTTATATGCCGATTTCCCAATTCTCGGAAGGCTTGCAAACGGTCATTTCCTTCCTCCCCGGCACCTACGCGACCTCGCTTTTCCGCAACCACGCGTTGGGCGGCGCCTTGGACGCGCTTGCCGAAAAGGGCATCCCCGAAAGTGCAATTGATGAGCTTCGCAACGTCGTCGATTGCAATATTTATTTCCTTGACGAAAAGGTAAGCGTCGGCGCGATGTTTGGCGTTATCGCCGTAACGATTACGGTCATTATGACGGCTTACGTGCTTCTTAACAAGTTTAAGGGCGGCAAGGCAAAAGGGTAAAAATACTTAAGGAGATTTTTTAAATAAAAAACAACCTTGAAAGGATACAAAGGATGAAAAGCGTTATCAACAAAAGTTTTGTATTTAACGTCATCAGCTGGCTCGTTACGTTTACGGCTTTTATCAGCGTTATAATAAAAACACCTTCAAGCACGAATAAAATACTTATTTTTGTTCCGTTTTTCGGTATCGTTGCCTTTGTGTTGTTCTTTATCCTGCGAAGCATTCCCTATTGCTACCGCTTCGATAACAAATCGGTCGAAATTCGCTTTGCATTCGACTCGAAAACGAAAAAATGGCTTTGGAAGGATATCGACAAAATCGATGTTGAGATAATGGATTTCAAGCGCAGTTATTCAATAGTGAGAATCAATTCCGGCAGGATTTTCCGCAAATATTTCAGGCTTTGGCATATCGACAAAAACGGTAATATCGATTACGGATATATCATCAAAAGCCGTAAAGCCCAAAAGTACATATCGCAGTACGGACGAATCGAAATACAAGGCTTGTAAAACGATTGACAAACATACAAAAAACGTGTAAAATAACAAAAAACGTGTAAAATAACAAAAAACATAAAACACGGAGGCCTTTAAATATGAGCGTTTTCCCTGAAGTTAAAAAGAATTTCGGCTTTGGATGTATGCGTTTCCCCATGAAAAATGATTCTGTCGATATTGAGCAGCTTTGCATGATGGTCGATAAATTCATATCTGCAGGCTTTAACTATTTCGATACAGCACACGGCTACCTTAACAAAAAAAGCGAGCCTGCGCTTCGTGAGGCGCTTACGTCACGTTATCCGCGTGACAAATACATATTGACCGATAAACTTTCGAGTCCTTATTTCACAACGAACGAGGAAATCCGTCCCCTTTTCCAAGCTCAGCTTGATGCTTGCGGTGTCGACTATTTCGATTTTTATCTTATGCACTCGCAAAACGCAAGAAGCTTCCAAAAATTCAAGGACTGCAAGGCGTATGAAACCGCCTTTGAGCTTAAGGCAGAGGGCAAGATCAAGCACGTCGGTCTTTCCTTCCACGACAGCGCAGAGGTGCTTGACCAAATCCTTACCGAATACCCCGAAATCGAGGTCGTTCAGATTCAGTTCAACTATATCGACTATAACGACAGCGGTGTCCAAGGCAAGCTTTGCTATGAGGTCTGCCGCAAGCACAACAAGCCGATAATAATTATGGAGCCTGTCAAGGGCGGCAGTCTTGCAGGCATTCCCGATGAAGCAAGCGCAATCCTTTCTCCCTTCGGCGGCAGTAACGCAAGCTTTGCAATCCGCTATGCCGCAAGCTTTGAAGGCGTGTTTATGGTGCTTTCGGGTATGAGCAATATCGAGCAAATGGAAGATAACCTTTCGTTTATGACCGATTTCAAGCCCTTAAGCGATGCCGAATTCAAGGCAATCGACGAGGTTGTAAAGATTATCGAAAGCTATGATACAATTCAATGCACAGGCTGTTCCTATTGTACCGAGGGCTGTCCGAGCAAAATTCCGATTCCCTCGATATTCAACATCGTGAACAACTCTCGCCGCTATTCTACCTACGGCGGTGCTTGGTGGTACGGATTTACCACCGGCGGAGCACGCGGCAAGGCAAGCGACTGTATCGCGTGCGGTCAGTGTGAAGACATCTGTCCGCAAAAGCTTCCTATTATCGACCTTTTAAAGGACGCCGCTGACAAGTTTGAAAATTAATTTGTTTGATATGATATAATAATACGAGAGAGGGGCTTTTTATAAAAAGCCCCTCT
>JAZTXY010000080.1:0-22706 GCA_045636665.1 Eubacteriales bacterium | reverse complement strand
GAATTATGTCAGGTGGGGAACCAAGCAGCATTAAGCAGATCTACGGATGTGCCGCAAGGGTGCCTGTTTTGAGGGGATCTTTCGGTTTCCGGGCGGAAGTAGTGTTCGACATTGGTGTATGGTCATATTTTGTATCTCATTAATTAATTATGGGAGGTTTTTACGATGTATTTGTCGCTTTACAGAAAATGGCGTCCGAAGATTTTCGACGAAATCAGCGGTCAAGAACATATTACTGCCATTTTGAAAAAGCAATGCGAAAACAACAGAGTTTCTCACGCATATCTTTTTTGTGGCACACGCGGCACCGGAAAAACTTCTTCTGCGAAAATCCTTGCCAAAGCGGTGAACTGCGAAAATCCTCAAAATGGCAATCCGTGTAATGAGTGCTCTGCTTGTCGTTCTATCGATTCCGGTAGCGCAACCGACGTTCTCGAAATAGACGCGGCAAGTAATAACCGTGTTGATAATATACGCGACCTTCGTGATGAGGTTGTATATCCTCCGTCGGTACTGAAAAAACGCGTTTATATAATCGACGAAGTTCACATGTTGACCGACAGTGCTTTTAACGCTTTGTTGAAAACACTCGAAGAACCACCCGAGTATATCGTTTTCATCCTCGCTACTACCGAGCTTAACGAACTCCCACCGACTATTATTTCGCGATGTATCCGTTTTGATTTTTCGCGTATCGACGAAGAAGCCGTTAAAGCTCGTATAGAATATGTCGCTGAACAAGAAGGTATACGACTTGACGATGGCGTTTCTTCCCTGCTTGCAAAGCTTGCCGACGGTTCAATGCGCGACGCTTTGTCACTTCTCGAAGCCTGTGCTAACGGAAACGTTGATATTCTTACTCAGCAAACCGTTCGTAACGTTTTGGGACTTGCGGGCGATGATATGATATTCGGTCTGCTTAATGCAGTTGCCGAAAAAAACGTTCCCGAAGCTATTAATGTCATTTCCGAAATCCACCGTTCTTCAAAAGACATTTCTGTTTTTATTGATGACGTTTCGTTAAGAGTTCGTGATTTGATTATTGATAAACAGCTTGCTAAATTCGGTAAAAGCCCAAGGATTAAAAACGAATTTTCCTATGTCACCGAAGCATTTACCATTGAACAACTGTTTTATATAAGTTCCGTTCTCGAAGAAACCCAAAGCCGCATTACCAAATATGCTATGAACAAGCGTACTGTGCTTGAAATGGCGATAATTCGCATGTGTGATAAATCGCTTTCCGATTCACCCAAAGCGTTAGCGGCGCGTGTTTCCGAGCTTGAAAAGAAGCTTTCCGTTCTTGCGGCAACAGGAATAGTTCCTCAAAATACCACTGCTACCGAAGAAATTAAAAAAGCTCCTACCCAAGTTACCGAAAACACACTTGAAGTTTCAAATGAATCTGGCGAACGTAGCGAGTTTGCTAACATTTCGGATGTTTATGATTTTCTTTCGAGCAACCCTCAATTACTGTCGTTTTTAATACAAACAAAGGTTTATTACGATGGTAACAGAATCATCGTAAGCGGTGAAAAGTTTGCAATTGATATGATTCATTTTGAAGGCGTTGATAACCTTTCAAACGCGTTTGCTTCTGTGCTCGGACGAAAAGTTGAAATCGTTTTTGAAGAAGTAGAAAATATAAAAGAAAACAATAATCAGATTTCTTTTATAAATGAGCTTTAAATGAAAATACCTTAAAAGGAGAATAAAAATGAAAGTTAGACTTCCCAAAGGAATGGGCGGCGGCCCCCAAGATATGAACTCCCTTATGCGTCAAGCGCAAAAAATGCAAGAGGATATGGCTGCAAAACAAGCCGAACTCGAAGAACGCGAATATGATATCAGTGCAGGCGGCGGCGTTGTTAACGTAAAAATTAACGGTAAGAAGGAAATTCTTTCGATTTCTCTCGCGCCCGAAATTATCGACCCCGATGATAAAGAAACTCTTGAAGATATTCTTGTTGCCGCAGTTAACGAAGCAATTAAGCGTGTTGAAGATACCAACTCCGAAGAAATGGCAAAAATCACCGGTGGCATTCCCAATATGCCCGGTATGTTTTAATCGGAGCACTGATTAATGACACCATCTATTGAAAAACTTGTGAATTGCTTCGCTTCCCTGCCGGGTATCGGAAGAAAAAGCGCGTCGCGACTTGCTTACAGAATTATCGAAATGTCCGATGACGAGGTTCGTTCTTTTTCGGATGCGATTTTGGAAGCTAAAGGCAATGTTAAGCTTTGTCCCGTTTGTATGGCATACTGTGAAGCCGGACGTTGCGTTATTTGCTCAAACACCACTCGTAATAATGAAACCATTATCGTAGTCGAGGATAACAAAGCTCTTGAAGCAATCGAAGACACGCACGAATTTAACGGTAAATATCACGTGCTTCACGGTGTAATTTCTCCCGTTGACGGTGTAGGTCCTGATCAACTCAAGGTTAAAGAGCTTCTTTCAAGGCTTGATGAAAACGTAAAAGAGGTTATAATTGCAACAAATCCCAGCGTAGAAGGCGAAGCTACAGCAATGTATCTCGGACGCTTAATAAAGCCGTTTGGTGTTAAGGTTACACGATTGGCGTATGGCTTGCCCGTTGGCGCAACTCTTGAATATGCCGACTCGTTTACATTACTAAAAGCTATCGAAGGCAGAACAGAAGTTTAAAACAAAAGCTCCCTTAACGGGAGCTTTTTTACTGTAAAAAACAAAACGCACTTCAAAAGAAGCGCGTTTTTTATGTTTAAAATATCGAAATACCGCTAAGGTGCTCGAATAAGATTTTGCAACCAAGAAGAATAAGAACAACGCCACCCGCAATCTCAGCACGTTTTTTGAGCTTGTTTTCAAGCACTTTTCCGATTTTTACACCAAACGCAGAGAGTATAAAAGTTGTTACGCAAATAATAGCGCAGGAAGCGAATATTCCAAGAAGCAAACCGTTTGAATAGAGCTCCATACCGTCGCAGGAAAAAGCAATGCCGACCGCAAGCGCATCGACGCTTGTTGCAATTGCCATTGTGACCATAGTTTTGAACGAAAGCGCGTTGCAATCACATTCATCCTCATCGGGATGGAAGCATTCCCAAAGCATCTTACCACCGATGAAGCAAAGCAGAACAAACGCTACCCAATGGTCAATAAATTCTATGTAATCACTAAATGAATTTGCAAGGAAATAGCCGATTAAAGGCATAATACCTTGGAAAAAACCGAAGTACGCACCAACGATAAATGCATCTTTGAGTTTTGGTTTTCCCAAAGAAATACCTTTGCAAATCGAAATCGCAAACGCATCCATCGATAGGCTTATAGCATAAGTTAATATTAAGAATAAATTCATTTTTGCCTCGTTTACAAACGTTTTTCGAAATTACCAGTAATGTCTACGCCATTTTTAACCGAAATAAAAGCTTTTGGATCGATACGAGCAACTATTTTGTGAAGATTAGGAAGCTCGTATTTTGAAACGACGACATACAGAACACGTCTTCCCTCGCCTGTATATGCACCGTAACCGTCCCAATACGAAACACCGCGTCGCATTTCCTTCATCAACGCTTCTTGAATTTCGGCGTTGTTCTTTTGAGAAATAATAATTACTTCGCTATTTATATTTTGTATATGCATTCTATCAAGCGCGATTGTGCTGATACCTGCGTAAATAAGCGTATAGATAATCTTTTCAACGTCTCTTACAAGTAAAAACGCAATTACGTATACGAAAACATTTATAGTAAGAGCAACTCTGCCAACGCTTATTTTGCTTTTCTTTGCAAAATACATACCGATTACGTCAACACCGCCACTTGATCCGCCGTTGCGTAAAATAAGACCAACACCGAATCCGTACAACAAACCGCCGATTATACAAGCTGTCAACGGGTCTTCAATAATGGGCTTAATCGGAAGGATTGAAAGCAATATCGTCTGAAAGCCCAAACAAAAGGCTGTTTTGAAAACAAATTTATTTCCTACTGTTTTATATACTAATAGCAATAAAGGAATATTCAAAACAAATGAAATGATACCCGAAATGTCAAAAGCAAAAGTCATTCCGGAAATTTTTTCAATCACTGTACGAATAATTTGCGCTGTTCCCAAAAAGCCGCCCGAATACAAACCCGTAGGAACAACGAAAATATTGATACCCAAGGCAAATATGAACGTACCTATGCAGATATAAATTGTCTTTAATATATCTTTTTTTGAATACAAAATTTTCATAACAAACCTCTTGATAATGAAAAAAAGTTCAAATACCTTAATATAATCTAAAGGGGTGATTAATTGAAAAAAAGACTATTATGCATTGCGGTTTCATTGGCATTGATTATAGCGGCGATAATATTACCGTTGGCCAATAATTATTCCGAAGCCTTCGATGAGTTTACAGAAACAATCGTAAAAGCAAACCTTAAAATAGACATCAATAGAATATTAACTCAAAATATCAATTCGCGCAATATACAATTTAATGAAATTACAAAGGTCAGCAGTACGTCTGAAGGGCAAATTTCATCAATAACAATTAATTCCGCATTGCTAAATACAATTTTACTTGAAATAGAAGAGGATATATTAAACCAATTAAAGGATCTAACGTTAAACGCCCAAATACCTTTGGGAAATCTATTTGGGCTAAAAATTTTATCGGGTAAAGGACCGCTTATAGGCATCGATATATTGCCGTTGGCATCTACCGCGCAAGAACCAAAAAGCGAATTGCTTTCAAGCGGAATTAACCAAAGCTTGCACAGAGTAACAACTGTTTTTGATACCGAGGTTAGATGTGTTGCGCCGTTTCACAAAACGAAATGCAAAATCACCACAACGTTAATACTTTCTGAAATATTGATTGTCGGAGAAATTCCCCAAATTATCGTTTCACCTATTGTATGAATCTAATTTATGAGCAATTTCAAACGCAATAACAGAAATTGCACTGCAAGCAGGAAGCGAGTAGTGGCAGTCTCTTGGATATTTAATCTTTACACACATATTTGAAAGGTCAAGTATTTCGCTGTTAATACCGCGCTTTTCACCGCCGAAAACCACGCATAACGGTCTGTTGAATTTACAACGGTACATATCCTTGGATTTGGCATTTTTTGCGGTAGAAACTATAAAATATCCGTTATTTTTAAGGTCCTTGCAAGCTTTCGCAAGGTCGGGTACGCAACACGCTTTAATAAGTTCGGATGCGCCTGCAGAAGAACGTATAACGGTATCACTTGCTGTAAAGAAGTTTCGTTCAGGTAAAATTACAGCATCTACACCAGCGGCATAAAGTGAACGCAATGCGTAGGCAAAATTAAAGGGGTCCTCGATTCCGTCAAGAACAGCTATGTAACCGTTGCGAATAGACAAAACTTCTTCGCTCGGTGTAAATATTCTCTCTCCTACTTCAGCGGCAACTCCGCCTGCATTTGCGTTGGGCATAAGCTTTTCAAATTCTTCTTGTGAAACGAATTTGCATTCTGCGCCGCAATTTAAAAGCGCAGAGTATTGTCTTTGTTCGGGCACTCTTAAATTAGAGCGCATTATATTTTCATAACGCGACTTTTCGATATAGATGTTAAATATTTTTCTGCTTTTCGCTTCGATTACACTTTTAATCGAAACGAATCCGCCAAGTATAGTTTTACTCATCTGTAATAACTCCGGTAAGTGAATTTAGTGTTGGTATATAATCACCACTTATTGAATTGGTTGAGTAACACATCAATATGCAGTCATCATATTTTCTGTTTTCTAAAAAGTCTTCTAACGACGTTTCGAATCTGTTTGGATTAATAACGTCAATTCGATTATAATGCGATGTTAAAAAAGGAATTATCGGGTAAACGCTTTCGTCGCCAACTATCAAAAGGCTTCCGCCCATAGTCGTGGTGTGTATCTCATAACGTTCGGCTTCACGGCCTAAAAACACGTTTTGCGGAGAGTACTGATTAACCTTGTTTCCGCAAACTGAATAATTTTCATATATCTTGCCGTTATCATAAACTGTTAATGAGGTTTTTACAGTCTGCGACGGGGTATAATAAATAAATTCATCGGGTGAATTTTTCATTAAAGCAGACTTTGTTGCGTTATAAAAAGAGCCGAGAAATCCCGATACAGTATGCCGAGGAAATGAGCTTATCGGAAGCGGTTCAATATTTGCAGTTTCGCAAAACTTACTGTATGCAAGAAACGCGCCTTCGGATGTCCAATTTTTATCTGTGCGATAAAAAACGTAATTACCGTTGTCATAACTCGCTTCAAGAGCATCAATGATATCGATGTGAACAATTCTCCTATCGGTAAGATTGGCTACCGTTGAAACGAATGTCGATTGCGCTTGATTATAAAAGTTATCAGCAACGTAAATTTCACGAGGGATATCTGCAAAGGTTGAAGAAACAGGCACGGTTATTGAAAAAATCCGTGTGCTTTCGGGTAAAAGCGAAGCGAAATTATTCAAGGTATTTACATATCTTTGAAGCGCGGATTTTTTATAGTTGAATTGTTCATACCCGCAATCATTATAAACATAGGTATACCCATACTCGTTAATAACCCAACCGTGTTCAAAAACGTTTTCATTTTCTACTTCGTCGCTTACTTCGGATATATCCAAATTGTCCGAAACTTCGGAAATGTCTTCAAAAACAGTATCCGAAAGCTCATCGCTAAAATCATAATTATCGGAATTTTCATCCGATGTGATTTCTTCTGCAATATTCGATTCAACACTGTTTTCGGTATCAATATTTGAAATTTCGCTTTGTTCTTTGATTGCAAACGTAACGATTGTGAAAATTACAATGAAAATTAATACAGCAAGCGAAGTTACTGTGAAAACAAACCGCTTTGTAATTACAATTTTGCCTTTTTCCATGGTCAAACCTCCAATTATTATATATAAAGGTTTGACGGAATAAAAAATAATTATACATAAAATGACTCTGTCGCAAGTAAAATTAACCTGCGACAGAGTTTTTATCAGTGATTCAAAATGTCATCAGAGAAAATATCGCCTTCGTCGCTTCCTTCGTCGGAATTATTTTCCTTTTCATCGGATTTTGCGTCTTTTTCAGGAAAAATTTCTTCTGTATCTGCAGTTTCGGTGGTTTTAGAAGCTTTCTTTTTCTTCTTTTTGAGTTCTTCCTTGCGAGTTTCGCTATCGGCCTCAGCAACCTTCTTCTTTCTGGCAGTAACTTCATCAAGCATTTCTTCGGTTACGCCTTCGGCAAAACAAAGTTCGAACTGTTCGGCATCCATAACTTCGTGTTTGATAAGATAATTTGCAATGAAGATCATAATATCTTTATTTTCTTCAAGAATCTTCAAAGCACGTTCGTATCCTTGCATAACAAACTTATAAACTTCTTCGTCAATTTGTTCTGCAACTTTTTCTGAATAGTTTTTAGTTGTACCGAGGTCTTTACCAAGGAAAACTTCATTATTCTGTTCGGAATATACGACGGGGCCGAGAATATCGCTCATGCCGAGCTTTGTTATCATTTGACGAGCGATACCTGTTGCGCGCTCCATGTCGTTAGATGCGCCGCCCGATATATCGTCACACATAATCTTTTCAGCCGCACGGCCGCCGAGAAGTATACAAATTTCGTCAAGAAGGCCTTTTTTGTATACACTGACCTTTTCCTTTTCGGGCAACGAAAGTGTATAGCCAAGCGCTCTACCGCTGGGGATAATAGAAATTTGGTGCACGGGGTCTTGAGTGCCGAGCTGACGTGTAACGATTGCATGTCCGGCTTCGTGATAAGCGGTTTTGAGCTTATCATCGGGAGAGATGATTTTAGATCTCTTTTGAGGACCAACGATAATCTTAATCGTAGATTCTTCGATATCATTCGTATTGATGATATTTTTCTTCTTTCTTGCCGCCAAAAGTGCCGCTTCGTTAAGAAGATTTGCAAGGTCTGCACCTGTGAATCCGGCAGTAGATTTTGCAATGGTTGCAAGATCTACGTCGCTTCCCAACGGCTTGCCCTTTGCGTGTACCTTCAAAATTTCTTCTCTGCCCTTAATATCGGGAAGATTAACGGTAACCTGACGGTCAAAACGACCGGGACGCATAAGTGCAGGGTCGAGTATATCGGGACGGTTAGTTGCGGCAATAACAATAACGCCGTCATTTACGCCAAAGCCGTCCATTTCTACGAGCAATTGGTTAAGAGTTTGTTCGCGTTCGTCGTGTCCGCCGCCAAGGCCTGCGCCTCTGTGACGGCCTACGGCATCGATTTCATCAATAAAGATGATACAGGGCGACGTTTTCTTTGCAGTTTCAAAAAGGTCTCTAACACGAGAAGCACCGACACCAACATACATTTCAACGAAATCCGAACCGGAAATCGAGTAAAAGGGTACGCCGCTTTCGCCTGCAACTGCTTTTGCAAGAAGCGTTTTACCGGTACCGGGAGGGCCTATAAGCAACACGCCCTTGGGAATACGTGCTCCGAGATCGGAAAACTTGTTGGGATTCTTCAAGAAATCGACAACCTCTTGAAGCTCTTCCTTTTCTTCATCAGCACCCGCAACGTCGGTAAACAGAACCTTTTTCTTTTCGTCGCTACCGAGCTTTGTTCTCGCCTTGCTGAAAGAATTCATCTTGCCGAGTCCCATACCGCCGCCGCTTCCGTTTTTGGAGGTACGAGCGATAAAGAGCCAAAATACAACAAGAAGAATAACAATTACAATTAGATACGGAAGATATGCCATCCACCACGGAATGGGTTCAACAGCTTGATAATCGTACTTTTGAAGAACACCTTTTCCGGTTTGCTCAATAATGAGCTCTCCAAGGTCATATCTGAACTGATTTATATCTTGTAAATAATGGACAAATTCGAATGTTGTAAGATCGACTTCTTCTTTGTCGTTTTCGGTTTTAGAAATATATAGCGTTCCTTCGCTATCGATATAATATCTCTTAACCTCTTCCTTTTGGAACATAGTAACGACTTTACTGTAATCGATTTCTTCATAACGTCCATCATTGGAATACATTGTATTAGCAATGATAATGATCGCTACAAAGAAAATCAAATAAAATATTACTATTTTTCCGGGGCCTTTATTTTTCATAAGCGTTGACCCACCTTTCTTTATCTATTGAATGAAATATTGTATTCAGAACCAAACTGCCGTCTTTTTTATCGGTATACACACGGTCGCATATACCAACAAAAGGTATATAAATTATACCTTCGGAGTCACATATAATAGGTATAATATCTCTATACTCTTTAGGGATTTTTTTATCGATAAAAAGCTTTTTAACGCTTTTATTTACACCGTGAATTTTAATCCGATCACCAATTCTGCGATTTCTGACACACAAATCTCCAACTATATTAGCAGAAGATAGCAAGGTTTGTGTTGACAAATTGTTAATTTTTTTTAAATCCTCTAATGCAGAAATATTGATAGTAACCTTATCGTCAAATATCAAATTTTTCCCATTATTTAAAAGCAACAAGTCATAGTCTTTTTGATTTTCGGCGTATCGTTTTGAAAACAAAACTCGTCCGTTTTCAACAATTGCATCTACCTTTGAATTGACGTTAACAACTGTACGGATATTTGTAAATAAAGCCGTATCGATTTGTTCGATCATATCTCGATTCAGTGTAAAATCAAAAGCGTCTTTGCACTTTTTAACATAAACTCTATGTCTAATTGCCTTATGTTCGCATCTTAAATCACAAGTTAATTTTTCTTGAATTAAGTTTTCAAAATAATCTCTGTCGGTCCTTGCAGAATCGATATATTTCGAAAAAGCATTAACAAACGATGGGTTTATCTCTTGCAATTTAGGAAAAACAACATTGCGAACGTAGTTGCGTGTATATTCGTTGGAAAAATTTGTTGTATCGGTAACATAATCCTGTGAAACAGAAGTAATAAATTCTTCAACCTCTTCGCGCGTGATTTTTAACATAGGGCGCAATATATTGCCGTTGTAAGGTGAAATCGATGCTGCACCGTCGGTTGACGAGCCTCTTAACAGATTCAAAATCAACGTTTCGGCATCATCATTCATATTATGTGCCGTTGCACAAAAATCAATATAGCTCTTTTCCAAAATCCTTTGAAAAAACGAATATCTGCATTCTCTCGCCGCTTCTTCAAGCGACATTTTATAGGTCTTTGCAAACGACGGCACGTCATCACGTCCGCAATAAAGCTTTACCGATAAATCACTGCATAATTGTTTGCAAAACAATTCATCATTATCGGAATCATCACCCCTGATAAGATGGTTAAAATGGCAAGCGCAAATCTTTAAAGAAAATTCATCGGCTATATTAAGCATTCCCAGCAATAACGAAACCGAATCTGCACCGCCCGAAAGACACACACAAACAGTTTTGCCGTTTATATCAAACGGCAAACATTTAAAATAATCTTTAAGTTTATTATAAAATCTGCTCTTAGACAGGTTCATGAGAGATATTATCCTCAATGCTCATAAATTTATAATACTTACCTACCCACGCAAGCTTTACAACGCCGGTGCTACCGTGACGGTTCTTTGCAACGTTACATTCCGCAAGGATATAATCGGAATTTTCATTTGCTGCTTCGGGATTTTCTCCATCCTTACGTTCGTAATAATCGCTTCTGTAAATAAACAAAACGATATCAGCGTCCTGCTCGATCGCACCTGAGTCACGAAGGTCGGAAAGCATAGGTTGTCTATCTTTACGGTTTTCGGAAGCTCTCGCTAACTGCGAACAAAGAATTATCGGAATTTCAAATTCCTTCGCCATCAGTTTGATTGCACGAGTAATATTCGCGACGTCCAAAACACGGTTGTCGGTTTGTACGTCGGGATTCATAAGCTGCAAATAGTCGATGATTACAAGACCAAGGTTATCCAACCTTCTAAGCTTAGACTTCATTGCAGTAGGTGTTGTGTTAGGATTTGCATCGATATATATGTTTGTGTTAGACAACACACTCGATGCTTCTGCCAAGTGTCGCCAATCATCATCGGTAAGGCGGCCCGTTCTCATACTTGCACTGTCAATAAGCGCCTCACTGCTAAGCATTCTCGAAACCAACTGTTCGGAAGACATTTCGAGTGAAAAAACTGCGATGTTTTTGTTTGTAGTCTTTGCAACGTTTGTTGCGACGTTCATACAAAAGCTCGTTTTACCCATACCGGGACGTCCGCCGACAACAATAAGGTCACCCTTGCCCATACCGATAAGAACACGGTCAAGCGTTTCGAATCGAGTGGGTGTTCCTGCCAAAGCTTCGGGATTTTCTTTAAGCATCTTAAGGGTTTTGTAATGTTCAACGATGACATCGCGAATTCTATCAAACCCTTCTTTATACTTATCCTGAGAGATAGAATAAATTCTCTGCTCGGCAAAATTAACCGCATCTGTTACATCGCCCTTTTCACTAAAAGCAAGGTCAGAAATATCGCGCGAAGCTTCAATAAGAGATCGTAAGGTCGCTTTATCGCGAACTATATTCGAATATTCCTCAATGTTGGTTGCATCAGAAGCGAGGTCAACAAGGAACTTAATATATTTCGCGGCATCGCCTTCGCTGTATGTACCCATTTGCGTAAGCGCGTTAATAAGAGTCACCGGATCGATGACTCTGTTCAAATTGAACATTTCGCGCATCGCAGAAAAAATCTGCTTATGCTGATCAAGGTAAAAATCGTCTTCCTTAAGCGTTGCGATTTCAACAAACTTTTCAGAATCGATAATTACAGTTCCGAGTATTGCTTGTTCCGCTTCCAGTGAATACGGCATTTTTTTAATGCTATCTAATTCTGCCATTTTGAATAATCCTAAATTAAATTTTAAGCCTCTACGACAATCTTAATTTCCGAGCTGATGCCTTGAAACAGTTTGATTTTTGCTGTATATGTTCCGGCTGTTTTAATATTTTCGTTTATAGAGATATTGCGCTTGTCGATTTTTAATCCAAGATCTTTTTCGATTTTTTCGCATATATCTTTAGTAGTTACAGCGCCGTATAAACGACCGTCAGCGCCACCTGTGGTCTTGAAAATTATTTGTTTGTCTGCAAGGAAATCCTTAATTTCGTTCGCTTTTTTCTTTTCTTCGGCAAGGTGAAAAGCGGCGCTTTCCTTTTTCATTTCTATTTCTTTAATAGAACCTGCATCGGCAGGCTTTGCAAGCTTGCGAGGAAAAAGGAAGTTTCTTGCATATCCGTCCGACGTATTAATAAGCTCGCCTTTTTTTCCTTGGCCTTTAACGTCTTCTAAAAGTATTACTTTCATTATTATTTCCCTTCTTTGATTTCACCGATATAGCTATCGATGGCATCTTTAAGTATTTTTTCGGCTTTTTTCATATCGTGAACAACGTTGCCGAACCCGTTTTCATCGACTTCGCGGATCAAAGCGCCCGCAGACTGAAAATGTCCGCCGCCGCCAAGAAGCTTCGCAATATTAATTACGTTGATACTGCCGTCACTTCTTGCCGAAAGGTTTATACCGTTATCCAATGTATAAAGTACAAACGATGCCGATATACCGTCAATATCGACCATACCTTCAGCCGCTTTTGAAGCCGAAACCTTGTTTTGCGGATCAACACTTTCGGAATAAGTTGAAATAGCAAAAATATCACGATATATTTGCATACTCTGTTCGATTCTTCTGACAGTAAGGAATTGATCCTTATCCGACTTAAATAAGTTCTTTGCTTTACCTGCATCTGCTCCTGCGTTTTTAAGGAAAATACAAGCGGAATAAGTTCTGGTACCTGTATCGCGCGAGAAGAATTGAGTATCAAGCAGTATACCTGCAAGAAGGATTTGCGCTTCTTCGGGACGCAGTGCATTGGGTGACATGGAAAGCTCTAAAATTTCACTTACCAATTCAGAAGCACTGGATGAGGTAGGATCGATATTGGAGGGTTGAAGAACTTGATCGCCAAGCGTTTCCTTAATCGCGTGGTGGTCAATTACAACTACCTTGCTCGCATTATCGTAAACACCGCGAGCCGCAAATATTTCGGGGTTCGAAGCATCGGTAATAATTACCAGCGTTTCGGGCGTAAGCAATTCCTGCGCATAAACCGCATCGACAAACACAGTTTCATATTCGGGAAAATGCTCGATCGATTCAATAATTTTAGATATACTCTTATCGCTCTTATCAGCGACGATGCAATATTCCTTGCCAAATCCTTGGACAAGCTTTGAAATACCGATATTAGAAGCAATTGAGTCAAAGTCGGGACGCAAATGTCCCATAATAATTACGTTCGAGCATTTCGGTATTTGCTCATTTAAAAGGTCACGGCACAATCGCGAGCGAATCTTGGTTTGTCTTTGTACGGCTTTAGTTTTACCGCCATAGCTGTCTTCGCCGTTTTCGGTGCGTACAACAGCCAATGCGCCACCGCGCTGTAACGCAGAGCGCAATGCTGATTGTGCAGATTCTCTTTTTTCGTTAAGACTTCCGCTTCCCGATGAAACGCCGATAGATATTGTAATGGGAATAGGCGATTCGCCAAGAGATGATTCAACAACCTTATCGAGAATATCGAACTTTGTTTCGATCATCGCTTGAAGAAAACGATTTTCGAACTGCATTACATATTTATCGCGGTCATATTCGGTTAAAATCGCATCAAAATTCTCTGCCCATTCGGTTAAAAGCTTATTAACAGCCGCAGAGCCGAAACGACGATTTTCTTGAATTTCCTGCGAAACCTCATTGGAGTTATCAATAACGATATAGGCAACTCTTACAGAAGTTTCTTCGAGCCTTGTTTTGAGTTTTTGCTCGTTATCACGAGAATACCAAACGCTTGCAAACAGCTTTTGCTTTTTAAACTCTAAAGGAAAAACACGGATTTCGTAAAAAGATCCTTCGGTTTCGATGCTTATAAAATCGGCAAATTCTTCATAAGCTGCCGATAAATTTGCATAAGAAGCGTAACCGCCAAACAATTTACCTGCGCCCGAAGTGATGCGTTTTTCTTTTACCTCGGAAAGCGATGCAAATTCATCGTTACACCAAACAATGCGGTTTGATTCGTTGACGATCATTACCGGAGAATCAATTTTTTCAACCATACCCGTTATTAACGCGGGCAATGCATTTCCGTCAATATCGCGCGAATAACCATATCTTTTGGTGCTGTAAACAATAAGCAAAATTATTGCATAAATAATCGCACCGGCCAAAGCGATAAATCCGGCCGCTTTATGAACGACAAACAGAACCAATGAAATTACGATAATTATAGCAAGGCCTAAAAGCTCATAAAGAAAACCGCGAATAAAGGAATTCTTATTTTTCATCGCTTCACCTCCAAAACATATAGATTATATCATCAAAATGCAATGTTGTCAATCCAGTAATGTTTGTTGTGTAATGTCCGGGTCACTGTCCTCAAATACTACACCCGAAGCAGGAAGCTTTGATTTTCTGTACTTAGATTCCTTTACAAGCTTTGTAATTTCGGGATTATATTCGATTACAGAAACAACCTTTTTGCCCTTTTTGAGAGTATACAAGGTGCTACCAGAAGATGTTTTCGTTGATTTTTCAATAACCTGCGTGCCCTTTATCAAAAGTGCACGATCATCGTTAGAACGAACCAAATATTCAGCACTATCCTTCGCTTTGAATGCTGCAACAAGAGGACTGCCGCCAAAAAAAGCGTTCGTTAGTTTTTTACGGTTTGTTTTAGTATAATACGAATCCATCGGCACAGAAACGGCTTTGCCGTTTTCAAAGAAAAGAACAATTCTGCCGTTGTATTCGCTAAGGCAAATTGCGGAAACGACCTTTTCGTTATCGTTGAACTTTAATTTACCGGGAACGTATTCACCCAAAGCGCTTGCCTTTGAATCGTCAAAATCGTTAAGGCGCGATTTGTAAACCTGCGCGTCCGAAGTAAAGAAAAGAATTTCTTCATTGTTGTTTGTTTCGAATTTTGTTCTCAAATAATCGTTTTCTTTAAACTTTTGAACGTCATTTCCGCGCAAGGAAGCAAGCGTGCATTTTTTGAAATATCCTTCCACACTCAAAAATGCCTCACAAGGATATGCGACGATTTCTTCCTCGCTAAAGTCCTCGTTAATATCGCCTTTATCGATAATATAGGTTTTACGAGGCATACCATATTTTTCGGAAATCTCGGAAAGCTGTTTAATAATACGAGTTTTGATACGTCTTTCGCTTGAAATCAAAAGGTTAAGCTCTTCAATATCCTTTTCAAGCTGACTGATTTCATCAATACGTTTAAGAATATATTGCTTATTGAGATTACGCAGTTTAATGTCAGCAACATATTCCGCTTGAATTTCATCAATCGAGAATCCGGACATTAAGTTAGGTACAACGTCTTTTTCGTTTTCGGTTCCGCGAATTATGGCAATCGCTTTATCAATATCAAGCAAAATGGAACGCAAACCGAACAAAAGATGCAGTTTTTCGCTCTTTTTGTTAAGATCGTAAATGTAGGTTCTTCTTAGGCATTCAATTCTGAAAGCACACCATTCTTCCAAAATCTGTTTGATGCCCATTGTTTGCGGAACACCGCCAACAAGAATGTTGAAATTACATTTAAAATCATCTTCAAGCTTTGTAAGCTTAAAGAGCTTTTGCATTAATTTTTCGGGATCGGCACCGCGCTTCAAATCGATTGTCATCTTAAAGCCGTTGATATCGATTTCGTCACGAACGTCCGAAATATCCTTAATCTTGCCCTCTTTTACAAGCTGAATAATGTTTTCACGGATTTTTTCAAGTGTTGTGGTATACGGGATCTGCAAAACCTCAATTAAGTTTTCGTTCTTATCGTATACATATTTCGAACGCAACTTAATCGAGCCCTTACCCGTCTCATAAACCTCACGTATTTTATCTTTTTCGTATATCAAAAGTCCTCCGCTTGAAAAATCGGGAGCTTTTAATATTTCCATTATTTCATCGGTAGTGATTTTTTCGTTGCGCAGATATGCAGAAGTAACCTCGCAAACCTCGCGGAGGTTAAACGAGCATATTTCACTTGCCATACCTACCGCAATGCCCGAGTTGGGAGAAACAAGGATATTGGGAAAGCTTGTGGGAAGAATCACGGGTTCGGTAGTAGTGCTGTCATAGTTATCAACAAAATCAACCGCGTCACGGTCGATACCGTTAAATATTTCTTCGGCAAATTTATCAAGCTTACATTCGGTATAACGCGAAGCGGCATAAACCATTTCCGAGCATTGCTTACCAAAGCTACCTTTGGATTCGATAAAAGGATGAAGAAGCACGCCTTTTCCGGTTGTAAGACGAACCAAGGTTTCGTAAATTGCCGAGTCTCCGTGAGGGTTTAAAACCATTGTTTGACCAACAACCTTAGCGCTCTTTTGTTTGGTTCCTGTCAGAAGACCCATTTTATACATTGTATAAAGCAATTTTCTGTGAGCGGGTTTAAAGCCGTCTATTTCGGGGATTGCGCGCGAAACAATAACAGTCATTGCGTAAGGCATATAGTTCGTTTCAAGAACGTCTGTGATGCTTACGTCAATAGGTTCTGAAATTATTTCGGGCTCAACAACCTTTGCTTTCTTTTTTGCCATATATTACCTCATCAATAGTCGGCAAGTTCGAGATACTTTGCTCCGTTTTTAGCAATGAAATCTTTTCTGCCGATTATGTTATCACCAAGAAGAATATCAAACATTTCATAAGTCTTTTCTTCATCTTCGGGCGATATACGAATAAGTCTTCTTGTAGCTGGCTTCATAGTCGTGCGACTCATCATTTCTGCATCGTTTTCGCCAAGACCTTTTGATCTTTGAATAGTAACACGCTTATCGCCAAGCTTTTCTAAAATTACATTTTTTTCGGGTTCGCTATATGCAAACATCGTATCGTTGCCGCAGGTTATTTCGTAAAGAGGGGTCTCGGCAATATAAATCCTTCCCTCGCGAATAAGCGTCGGCAAAAGACGGTAAAACATTGTTAATATAAGAGTTCTTATCTGATAACCGTCTTCATCGGCATCGGTACAAATTATGATTTTATCCCAACGCAACGCATCGAGATTAAACGGTGAAACACCCTTTGTTTTAAGCTGTTTTGCCTCAACGCCGCAACCGATAACCTTGATAAGGTCGAGAATAATATCGCTCTTCATAATCCTATCAAACGACGCCTTCAAGCAGTTTAATGTCTTACCTCTGACAGGAATAATAGCTTGAAATTCAGAATCACGAGCAAGCTTACAGCTTGTAAGCGCGGAATCACCCTCAACAATATACAACTCGCATTTTTCAGGATCGCGCAAGCGGCAACCGACAAATTTCTCGACAGTATTTGTAATGTCAAGAGTCGTTGTAAGCTTTTTCTTTTGAGAAACGCGCATATGCTCTGCCGATTCACGAGCGCGTTTGTTAATGAGGATTTGAGAAACGATTTTATCCGCAGCCTGAGGATTTTCCAAAAAGAATACTTCAAGAGAATGTTTGAAGAATTCGGTCATTGCTTCGGCGATAAATACGTTATTAATCGCTTTCTTAGTTTGGTTAGCATAAGAGGTCTGAGTTGAAAACGAATTAACAACAAGCACCAAAGAGTCTTCTACGTCGGAAAAGATGATTTTGCTTTCGTTTTTATTGTATTTACCGTTATTTTTTGCGTATTGATCGATTGCCCACACAAAAGCGCTTTTTGCGGCCTTATCGGGAGATCCGCCGTGTTCAAGATACGAAGAGTTGTGGTAATATTCGATAAGATTCACTTCGTTCGAAAAACAACACGCGAAATGCATCTTTACCTTGTATTCGCTTCTGTCGGGGGAATCTCTGCCAACTCTTTCGCTTGAATATTCGGCAATGGGCGAAATAGCGCCCTCGCCGACAATTTCGCTTATATAGTCGACGATACCGTTTTGATAACAGTATTCTTCGGTTTCAAAGCTTCCGTCGCTTTTTTGCCATTTAAGCGAAAGTGTCAATCCCGAGTTAACGACGGCTTGTTTTTTAAGAACCGTACTGAAGAATTCACGAGGGATTGCCGTATCGGTGAAGACCTTATCATCGCTCTTCCAACGGATGACCGTACCGGATTTACTTTTAGGACATTCGCTCTTTATCAATTCGGTACAAGGTTCGCCGGTTTTGAAGCTGATTTCATATTTTGTGCCGCGTTGATAAGAAATTACGTCCATAAATTCGGAAGCATATTGGGTAGCGCACGCGCCAAGACCGTTTAATCCAAGCGAATATTCATATGCGCCGCCCTCGGTATTATTATACTTGCCGCCTGCATAAAGCTCACAATAAACGAGCTCCCAATTGTATTTTTGTTCTTTTTGGTTCCAATCGAGAGGAACACCGCGGCCGAAGTCTTCGACTTCCATAACGCGGTCTTTATAAACAGTTACGTTAATTCTATTACCGAAACCTTCGCGATGCTCGTCGATCGAGTTTGAAAGTATTTCGAAAAACGAATGCTCGCATCCCTCGATTCCGTCAGATCCGAAAATAACCGCAGGACGCAAACGTACACGGTCTGCGCCTTTTAGCGATGAAATTGTTTGATCGTTATAGTCAGCGGTTTTTTTAGACATATGAATTAACCCTTTTCTTTTACTTTACAGAATAAAAACCAACCTTGCGGTATACCTTGCGCAACGTCTTCTCTGCAGTATATGACGCCTTTTGAGCGCCTTCGATGAGAATTTTATTAAGCTGTTCTTTATCGGAAATAAATACGTTATATTTATCTTGAATTTCAGCCAAAGAATCGGCAACAGTTTCTGCAACCGCGAGCTTGAATGCTCCGTAGCCCTTACCATCAAATTCTTTTTCGATATCTTCAAAAGATTTACCCGTAAATGCAGAATAAATAGACATCAAATTATTAATTCCGTCTTTACCCTCTGCATATCTTACTTCAGAGCCCGAATCGGTAACAGCGCGTTTGATTTTCTTAATAACAACGTCGCGGCTGTCAAGAAGAAATACACTGCCGTCGCCAAGGTCGGATTTGCTCATCTTCGACGTCGGTTCGGAAAGCGACATTATTCTTGCCCCTGCTTTAGGCATATAAGGTTCGGGAATTTTAAAGGTTTCCGAATATACGCCGTTGAAGCGATTTGCAATATCACGGGCAATTTCGATATGTTGCTTTTGGTCATTACCAACGGGTACTAAATCGGGCTGATACAAAAGAATATCTGCAGCCATAAGTACGGGATAAGTGAAAAGACCTGCGTTGATATTATCGGAATGCTTTGCGGATTTATCCTTGAACTGAGTCATTCGCGAAAGTTCGCCAAACATAGTATAGCAGGATAAAACCCAAGCTAATTCTGCGTGTGCAGGCACGTGGCTTTGCATAAACAAAGTATTCTTTTCGGGATCAATACCAACTGCAAGGTAAAGCGCAAGAGTCTTTAAACAGTTTTGTCTTAATTCAGCAGGAACTTGTCTTACAGTAATTGCGTGAAGGTCAACAACGCAAAAGTAGCAGTTATAATCATACTGCATCGTTGCCCAGTTACGCAGTGCTCCAAGATAGTTACCGATGGTAAGAGTACCCGACGGTTGAACGCCCGATAAAATTGTCTTTTTAATATTTTGATTTTCCATAATTAACTCCTATTACAGTACAGCGGCAAGACGTTTTACGCCCTCAATAATTTGCTCGTCCGAGGGTGTGGAATAATTAAGGCGTACAGAAGGTGAAAAACCGCCTTGAATGGGATTGAAGCTCGAACCCGTAACAACGGCAACCTTGTTTTCGATTGCGCGTTTTGCGATTTCATCTCCGTTACCACCGTCAACGGTAAGCCAGATGAACAAACCACCTTCGGGACGGGTGTATACGGCTTTGCCACCAATATTTTTATCAAGCTCTGAAAGCATAAGATCGCATTTGTTTTTATAAAGCTCACGAATAAAATTGATATGGTCATCCAAGCCGTATTTGTCGATAAATTTCGAAGCGACCATTTGGAAGAACAGATTGGTATGAACGTCATTAACCTGCTTTACAACAACGATCTTTTGAACGAGCGCTTTAGGTCCGCAAACGAAACCGATACGCATACCTGCAGACAAAATCTTAGAAAACGAAGAACAGTAAATAACACAACCCGTTTTGTCCATGCTCTTGATAGTAGGAACCTCTTCTCCTGCAAAGCGAAGCTCGCCGTAAGGGTTGTCCTCCAAAATCGTAACGCCGTATTTTTCCGCAAGTGCGAGAATGGCTTTTCTCTTTTCAAGCGATGTGGTAATACCTGCGGGGTTTTGGAATGTAGGAATAACGTAAATTATTTTTGTGTTGGGATTAGCTTTCAGTGCATTTTCGAGCGCCTCGATATTCATACCGTCAGCTTCAAGATCAACGCCAACGAGATTAACGTTATACGATCTAAAAGCGTTAAGCGCACCGATAAAGCTTGGATTTTCGCAAATTACAGTATCGCCTTCGTTGCAAAGAACCTTTGCGGTAAGATCAATACCCTGCTGACCGCCCGTTGTGATAATAACCTCATCTTCTTCAGTTCCGGTGTTAAAGCGTTGCTTCAATCTTGCTCTTACCTGTTCTCTTAATGCAGGATATCCCTCGGTAATGCCGTATTGGAAAGCAAACGAAGCTTCGGATTCGAAAATCTCATTTGCGATCTTGTGCATCTTTTCAACAGGAAAAGATAACGGCGAAGGGTTACCTGCGGCAAACGAAATCACATTAGGATCAGACAACGATTTGAAAATCTCTCTGATCGCCGAAGGCTTCATTTCTTTAACTTTATCTGAAAATGTAAAATTCATTGCATATTACTCCTATTATCCACTTAATAAAGGTTATTATATCATATACAATTACCTTTTTCAATAATTAATCGTCAATTTCTTTGGATTATGACTTATTAATTAAGCTTAAAATAAGAAAAGAAAAAGTGATATTTAGTAATTACGCACCAAATTTTCCAAAAGTGTCGTGTAGTTATAAATATTAATCCACCAAAAAACAATTTGTACCAAAATATTTTATAAAATTTATTTACAAATTAAAAGTTTTGATATATAATTACTTGGATACAAAAAATTTAAGGATGGAGCATAACTATGTCTAAAAAGATACTTGTAGAAACTTCCGCAAGACACGTACATCTTTCGGAAGCTGATATGGAAACCCTTCTCGGCAAAGGACAAACCCTTACCGTTAAGAAAATGCTTTCTCAACCCGGTCAATTTGCAAGCAACGAAAGAATCACTCTCGTAGGCCCTAAGAACTCCATTGCAAACGTTCTTATCCTTGGCCCGACAAGACCTGCAACTCAGGTTGAAATTTCGCTTACCGATGCAAGATCGCTTGGTATTTCCGTTCCCGTACGTGAATCCGGCGACGTTAAAGGCAGCGCAGGCTTAAAGCTTGTAGGCCCTGCAGGCGAAGTTGAAATCGCCGAAGGTGCTATTGCAGCTAAGCGTCATATTCACCTTGACCCTGCAACCGCAGAAGAGCTTGGCGTTAACGATAAGCAAATCGTTTCCGCAAAGGTTGATACCGAAGGCCGTTCGCTTATCTTTGGCGACGTTGTTGTTCGTGTTAACCCCAACTTTGCTCCCGCAGTTCACATTGACACCGATGAAGCAAATGCGGCATGTTGCGTTGGCGAAGTATACGCTGAAATTATAAAATAAATTTAAAATATAAAAATTAAATCACGAAAGGATTACTACAATGTTGCAGTATTCAAAAGAAGTTGAACACATGTGCGTTGTGGCTAAAGGCCCTAAGCACGGACCTGCTCCTATTCCTGAAGAAGGCAATTGGGTACAGGCAAAAGTTATCGAAGACATTTCCGCTTACACTCACGGTGTGGGTTGGTGTGCACCTCAACAATGCGCTTGCAAGCTTTCGCTTAATGTTAAGAACGGCATTATCGAAGAAGCTCTTGTTGAAACCATCGGTTGCTCGGGTATGACTCACTCGGCAGCTATGGCAGCTGAAATTCTCCCCGGCAAAACCATTCTTGAAGCTCTCAATACCGACCTTGTTTGCGATGCGATCAACACCGCAATGCGCGAACTCTTCCTCCAAATCGTTTACGGTCGTTCGCAATCTGCTTTCTCCGAAGGCGGTCTTGTTATCGGCGCAGGTATGGAAGACCTCGGTAAGGGCTCTCGCTCAATGGTTGGTACTATGTACGGTACCAAGGACAAGGGCGTTCGCTATCTCGAAATGACCGAAGGCTACTGCACTCGTATGGCTCTTGATGAAAACAATGAAGTTATCGGTTACGAATTCGTTTCGCTCGGCAAAATGACCGACCTCATCAAGAAGGGCGTTGAACCCAACGAAGCATACAAGCAATCTATCGGCACTTATGGCAGATTTGATGATGCGGTCAAGTATATTGACCCCCGTCATGAATAATTAAAGGAGGTAATACCATGTCATTGTTTGAAGGTTATGAAAGACGTGTTGATAAAATCAACGCAGTTCTTAAAGAATACGGCATTTCCTCCATCGAGGAGTGCAAAGAAATCACTCTCGCTAAAGGTATCGACTGCGATAAAATCGTTCGCGGTACTCAACCTATCTGTTTCGAAAACGCAATTTGGGCTTACACCGTAGGTTGCGCAATCGCAATTAAGAAGGGCTGCACCAAGGCGGCTGATGCTGCTGCAGCTATCGGTATCGGTCTCCAAGCTTTCTGTATCCCCGGTTCTG
>JAZTXY010000079.1:0-17440 GCA_045636665.1 Eubacteriales bacterium | reverse complement strand
ACCTCCTTGGCTCACAGAGCGACATGGCTACGATCCGACTTCTGCCCGAAGCATCGCTTCCGCTTGCCGATGCGGTGGTGCTTTTGGCAACCGCGCCGAAATCAAATTCCGCGCACGACGCCTACCACGCGGCGGTTCAAGCGATAAACAGCGGCAGGGGAAGGGATATACCCTCTTATTTGCGTGATACCCACCGTCCCAATGCCGACAACGGATATAAATATCCCCACGTCTATCCCAATCACTACGTTGCTCAAAAATATCTCCCCAACGATATCAAAGAGGGCGAATTTTATACCTTCGGCGACAACAAAACCGAACGCGCCGCCTATGAATATTACAAGCTCATCCGCGGTATTTCGGAAAAAGACAAAAAATAGGTAAAATTATGAACGTGCAAAAACTCATACCCTTCGGAAGAAGCGCATTGCTTTCGACCGTTGCCTTTTGGGGTTACTATTTTATAACAAAATGCATCTACGGCTTGGTTTCTATCTTTTATTCAAACGATAATACCGAGGTCAACGGCTATCCCGAATCCTATTTCACCGTTGCCGCAGCGGTTACCGCTGTTGCGTTCCTTGCTTTTTGCTTCGACGTCTGCTTTGCAAACACCGCAAAGCGCGCAGCCTATATCGAAAAAAGCAAGGAAAAGGAATCGTTCTCCTTCGGCAGTGAAATCGTTTCGATGTTTAAAGACCTTGAATTTTTAACCCTTGTTGCCGTATTTTCCGCTTGGAATCTCGTTATTTTGGATGCATACGCATTCTTGGTAACACTTGCGTTTCTGCTTATTGCCGATTTCTTTGCGCGTCTTAATTGGTTTGCCTACTCTCGTGAGGGTGCAAAAATCCCCGAAAACAAGGGCATTACCGCAGTAAGAATGGCAATTCACGTTGCAATCTGGTTTGCCGTTATCGGACTTTTGTGCGTTCTTTCGCTTATCGGACGTGAGCTCTTCGGCGCTATATTTGCCGCAGTCGGAATGTATCTTTTCGTTGCGCTCGGCGCATTGGTCGGTTTGCTTGTCCTTCTCTTCATCTGGCGCAGAATACGCGCTTTAAGCATTCAGCGCCGATTCTTCAAAAAGCTTGCCAAAGCCTGCCGTGAAAACTCTGTGCGCTATAAAGAGCCCAAGGGCGTGTGTAAAGCCGTTTTGCGTCAGCAGGTAATGCAATTCACGCTCGAGCACAAAAACGTTCGCTTTAATTGCGTGCTCATCCCCACTATATTGCGTAAAACTCCGCTTTATTTCCTCGGCAACGGCGAGGTTAAAAGAGTACATACCTTTTATTTCTTCAAAATCGATATTTTCTCGTCGGAAAAGCTGCTTAAATATAAGCTTGAAAGACCTCAAAAGGGCGAAAAGAACGTAATAATCCTTTCTCCCATCCCTCGTGAATTCTTCATCGGCGAGCGCGGAAACGCCTCATCGGGCGATTTCAATTCCGAGGTCGATAAGGCGCTGATTTATAGCGGCTCGGAATTTTGCAACTATATCGAAAGAATCATTTCCGAAAATCATATCTACGATAAAGAAAACAAATAAGCATAAAAAAGAACCGATTTTTGTCGGTTCTTTTTTGTTAAATCAAAAGCTCCTTCAATCGGCTAAGCGCCTTCGCTTCCTTTCTCGAAACCGAAACCTGCGTCATCCCAAGAAGCAAGCCTGCTTCGCTTTGCGTCATACACTTAAAATACCGCAAATAAATAATCCTCTTTTCCTCGGTCGGAAGCCTTTCGATTGCCTGCTTTAGGGCAATCTTTTCGTTTATTTCGGGTGTGAAATCAACCCCGATAAGGTCTTCAAGCGTACCGTCCTCGCCAACGGCTTCGGAAAGCGAAACGAGGCAGGACGAGGCGTTTATGCTTTCAACGGTATCCTCCTCGCTTAGATTGCAAATTTTTGCAATCTCCGAAACACTCGGCTCGCGGTTGTGGGTATTAATGAATTTCTCGCGCTCTGCCATTATCATCGCGCTTCGCCGTTTGATTTCGCGCCCTATCTTAATCTCGCCGTCATCACGCAAAAAGCGTTTTATCTCGCCGATAATAAGCGGCACGGCATAGGTAGAAAAGGCGGTGCCGCGCGTAAGGTCAAAGTTTCGTATCGCCCGAATCATCCCGATATGCCCGATTTGGCAAAGGTCATCGTATTCAACACCGCGCCCCAAAAACCGCATCGCAACCGAACGTACAAGCCCGATATTATCGTTTACAAGCTCGTCAAGTGCGGCACTGTCGCCGTCCTGAGCGCGTTTTATCAACAAAGCGTTTGCGCTTTTAGTCACCTTTTAATCCTCTTTTCAAGCGTAACGACAGTCCCTTTTCCAACCGCCGAGCGAACACGGATGCTGTCGGTAAAGGACTGCATCACCGTAAAGCCCATACCGCTTCGCTCGCCGTCCGTGTCGGTCGTGTAAAGCGGCTGCATCGCCGTATGTACGTCCTCGATCCCTCGTCCCTTGTCCTTAATGCGAATAATAAGCTTTCCGCCCTCGGTCAGCTTGCAAACGATTGAAATAACGCATTCCTGCTTGTTTTCAAACCCTGCATAGCCGTGAACTATTGCGTTTGTGACCGCCTCGCTGACAACCGTCTTTATGTCGGCAATAACCGAAACGCTCGGGTCGGACAATGCCGCAAAAGCCGCAACAGCGCTTCTCGCAAACGATTCGTTAACGCTCTTTGCAACAAAATCTATCCTCATCGTATTTGCCGTCTTTTCGCTCATACCTTCACACCTCTTTCAATCTTTAAAATTCTGTCCATCCCCGCAATTTCAAGCATCCTTTGTGCCGCAGCCGACGGATTTTTAATAAACATACTGCTTCCGACCGTCTGGCATTTTCTCATTCTGCCCATAACCAAGCCCAAGCCCGACGAATCGCAAAAGGTGACTCCCGAAAGGTCGATTCCAAACCTTATCGGCTTGGTCTGCTCGATTATCTCGTCAAGCGCCGCGCGCGCCGTTACCGCGTTGTGATGGTCTATCTCACCCACAAGGTATGCAACCGTCGCGTTGCCCTCTGTCTTGCAACCGATTTCCATTTTTAACTCCTTTTTGTTTTTTAAAAATATTACTTCAATCACTCTGTCAAATTTTGCCACACTGCGCGTCGAGTGATTTTTTTGTTAAAAATGACAAAAATGTCACTCAACGGTTGACTAATGACACGCAATAGTATAAAATGAAGTAAATATACGGTTGAGTAAATTCACTTGTGGGTTTACTTTTCTAAAAAATGAAAAGAGGGTTAGATTATGTTAAAGAAATTGTTATGCTTATTCCTTTGCTTTATCCTCGCATCATCGGTTCTCGTTTTGACTGCGTGCGAAGATAGCGGCGCAGAGGGTTCCGAAGGAAACAACGGCGACCAAAGCCAAGCAGAAACCGGAATCCACGCAGGCTTTGTTACCGAAGAAAAGAATTGGGGCGGTGTCGACGTAAACATTCTTACTTACGATATGAGCTATGAGTTCTCGACCTGTCAGGTTGCTACCGAAGAGCTTACCGGCGAACCTATCAACGACGCATTTTTCGAAAGAAATGCTATCATCCAAGACCGTTTCGGTATTAACATCGTTGCTCACTATGCGGCAGAAGGCGAAGATTTTATTCAAGTCCTCCGCGACGATATGACCAGCGGCCTTAATGAATATGATGCGCTCGTTAGCCAAATCGTTTATGCAACTCCTCTCGCATCCGAAGGTAACCTTTTGGACTTCAACTCGATCAACAACGGCTATATTCAGCTCGATAAAGAATGGTGGGACCAAACCCTCCAAAGAGATATTTCGCTCAACGGCAAGAACTTCTTCATCACCGGCGACGCGCTCGTTGAAGATGACCAAGCAACTTGGGCAATCTATTTCAACAAGGACCTCATCCAAAGCCACAATCTCGAAAGCCCCTACGATCTCGTTAAGGAAGACCGTTGGAACCTCGATACCATGCACGAAATGCTTCAAAACGTTTCGATGACTCACGGCTCGCAAAAATCCTACGATCCTAAGGTCGGCGACCAATGGGGTATGGTAGCGCAATCCTATGACTATTACCAATTCATGCAGGGCTGCGGTCAGCGTCTTATCGATAACACCGGCGAAAAGCCCGTTATCCGTATCGACGATCAACGTAACCTTGAAGTTTACTTCAACCTCGCAGAAATCATTTTCGACTTTGAAAACGTTGGCGTAGCAGACCACCACGGTCCTTGGGATAGCGGCGTTTACGGTCAAAGAACCGAAATTTTCGCAAACGGTAACGCTCTCTTTATGCCCAGCTCCATCACCACCGTTGGTGAAGAGCTTATCCGTAAGGCAGAAATCCGTTACGGTATCCTTCCCATGCCTAAAGCAGACGAGCTTCAGGACGAATATACCACCGCAGTAAACGTATATCACTATTCGGTATTCTGCATTCCCAAAACCAACATCGAAAAGCTCGACGTTACCTGCTATGCGCTTGAAGCAATGGCATACTACGGAAAGCAACTCGTTACTCCCGAATATTACGACAGAACCCTTACCTACAAGCGCTTTACCGATGATGAATCCGCTGAAATGCTCGACCTCATCTTCCGTAACAGAACCTACGATATGGGCGCTGTATTTGACTTCACCAACAGCACCTCCGGTACCGGTACCCTCTATTTCTATACAACCCTTCTCGGACAAAAGGATAACAAGGGCGCGAACATTATGTCCTTGCTCGAATCCAAGCGTCCCGTATTCCAAGCAGGTATCGACAAGCTTGTTGAACAGTGCTTCGGCGAATAAGCTGTAAACAAAACGTAATAAAAAGGGCAGAGAGTAATTAACTCTCTGCCTTTGTCTTTTAATAATTCAAAAGTAATCAAAAAAACCGAGCTTCCTTTTAAAAGAAGCTCGATTTCTTTTTTATAACGAAAAGCGGTTATTAAAATCCACGCGCTTTTAAGTCCGAAACGAGGTCGACGTAAAAATCACGCACGTCAAAGCCGTTTATGTCCTTGCGGTTAAGGTCGATCATATCGCAATGCGAAATGCCAATCTCCCGTTCGGTGCGTAACAGAGTATACCTTTCGCCCCAAGCAAAGGAATCCTCGCTTACAAGCCCGTCGTTATCGCCGTTGAAATGCTTAACGAGCACGTAACTTAGGTTCATCGGAAACCGTCCGCCGTCCGAGCCGTTCATTACCGAGCCGATGCTCTGACAATAAATACCTTCGGGAATCGGCATTTCCTTATCGCGCTCAATACATACGTTTGCCGTAAGGTCGGTGACCGCCGCCATAAAATCGGGGTGGTGATCGCCAAACCGATGCCAAATTCTGTTGTAAAAGCCTTCGATTTTTTTAACGGTTTCCTTCGGAAGCTCATTCTTTAAATATTCGGCAAACTCACAACCTCTGTGCGGCGAATTTACCGTCGTAAGCGATGCGACGTATTTACCAATGCCGTAATGCGCAATAGCGTATCTGCAATCAAGTCCGCCCTTTGAATGTGCGATAATATTCACCTTTTCACATCCCGTCGCTTTAACGATGCTCTCGATGCGCTCGCTTAGCTCTTTCGCACAGTTTGCGACCGAGTCGGCAGATTGGTGGTTGCCGTAAAAAATCCTCGCACCGTTGATTTTAAGCTCCTTGGGAATCCTGCCCCAATAGTTAAAAATCTTGCTGTCGCGGAAGAAAACGCCGTGAACGAGAAGGATTGGATATTTAGTGTTGCATTCCTGCAGTAAAACCTTTTCGCGTCTTTCTTCTTCGCGCTCGGTTTCGCTCTTGACCTCATCAAAAACCGTTTTGATGATGGAATTAAGAACAATCAAATTCCAAATCGGAATAAGCCCAACCAAAACACCCTTTACTCTTTGCATCAAGGAAAGACGGTAGGAAGCGAAATATACGCAAAGAATACCGTTCCAAAACAGCAAAAATTCAAGAATAAAGCAGAAAATAACGCTTTGCCAAAATTGGGTGCCCTCTGTTCCCAAAACAAGCCAAACCGTGTGAACGATAACGGCAACGGCGGTCGATGCCTGAAATACGATAAGCGCAACCGCGCCGTGAAAGCAAATCCTAAGCCGTGTTTTAACGGTGTTGATACAAAAATACCCCATTCCGACGGTAAGGATCGCAAAAACCGTAACCGCCAAAGTAAGCATCGCGGTGTTTTCGGCAAGTAATGAAAAGCAGTTGACCGTCAACGAAAATATTACCGTATATAACGCAAGTAAATAAGGGTAAATTCTTTTCATATCAATTATAAACTATTTCTCTTGCGTTCCATTCCGAAACGATATAAATAACGTAATCGGGCTTTTCGTTGTTGATGGTCCAATTCTGCCAAGCATAGCTCCACATACCGATATAATGCGTCTTATTCATTCTTTCGGGAATAAGGTCATAAATACCTGCGCTGTAGGAATCGCGGAAGACTACGCAGGAGGGAAGATTGCTTCTGTTTGTGGTAAACACCTTTTCATTGCAGGTGAGGTCGTTGTAAATAAGCTGCATACCTCTGTATCTCGGCACCGAGGTAATGTTGCCGGGGTCTGCGAAATTAAATTCGCGGTAATATCCGTATTCCTTAACCTGAACCTGCGGAATACCGAGGTAAAGACAAGCGTCTGCGCTCGTGTAATAATCTGCGGTCCATTTAAAATCGTCAATGCCTCTCGGCTTTGCATCGGGGAATTTCTTCGAAATATGCTCGAACAGCTCAACGTAAGCAAGATAAGCACCGTAATCCGCCCAGTGCGAGTCGAGCTTGTAATAAAGCGGCATTTCGTCGTTTTTATGCTCCTTAAAGGTAGCGCGAAGGTCGATAACCGTTGCGCCTGCCTCCTTAAGCTTGCCCGTTACTTGGTCAAAGGCGGTCACACCCTTTGTCTGAGTATATCTTTCGGGCACAAGCTCGGGATAAGTTGTCATCGGCGAGGGAACGATCATATAAATGATTTCGGCATCCTTGTTGTATTGATGCATCTGATTAAGGCGCGTGGTAACGCGGTCCTTCATCTGGTTAAGCGATTGCTCGGGGAAAAGGTTCGTACCCTCAAAATCGGGCACCATAAGGTCAAGGAAGAACTGAAACGCCTTGTTACTGCCGATAGCGCGTGCCCACATATATTCGGGCTCTGTGGGACGTGCCATAAGGTTTTGCTTTTCGGTGGTTTTGCCGTTTACCTTTTGGGTAAAGGAAACGTTTACAATCGAAGCGTTGTTTTTGTTTTCAAGCGAAAGCTCAAACCAACCCTTGTAAGAGGGAACCGTTACCGATTGACCGTTAAATTCGGCGGTAATCTCCGCACCCTCCTCGCAGGTGCCTATCAAAACAAAAATCGGATTTTGCGTGTATCGTGCGAACAAAACCTTAACGCGTTCAATTTCGTTATCGTCTTCACCTTCGTCGGGCTTGCTTTCTTCGTCGGGCTCGCTTTCTTCATCGGGCTCGCTCGATTCCTCGGACTTGCTTTCTTCGTCGGGAAGTGAAGATTCGGCTTCAAGCGATTCTTCAACCGATTCATCAATCGATTCTTCAACCGATTCTGCCGAGCTCTCGGCGGAAATTTCCGAGCTTTCGCTCTTGCTTTCTTCAAGCGAAATTTCGCTCGATTCCTCGATTGCACTGCTCGAACCGTTTACGCTCTCGCTTTCACAAGCCGCAAAAATACAAGCAACAAACATCATTAATATCAAAACGATAAGGGTTAAGCGTTTCATAAATATATCCTCCAAAAAGGTTTATTCTGCTTCTTTTAAGGTTATCCTTCCGTCGTCGGAAATGGCAACTTGATTCGGCTCGTGCGATTCAAGCTCGTCAAGCACCTCGCGCCCCTGCGCCGTGCCGAGTAAATATTGCGTCTTGCAGCCCGACTGAAGCCCCGGAATGAAATAAAAGCTTTCGTTTCCGTCGCTGTCAAGCTCAAGCTTCATAAGTCCCGTGTGTATCCGTTTTGCATTGAACCAAAAATTACCGAGGTTGTAAAAAATCGCCTTGCCCTTGTAAAATTCAATGCCCTGAAGCTGATGCGCGTGCGTGCCGACGATAAGGTCTGCGCCTGCGTCGATATATTCGTGCGCCGTTTCCTTTTGAACGCCTTCAAGCTTTGCCGAATATTCGGTGCCCCAATGCAAAAGCACAATAACGTAATCGCAAGCCTGCTTCGTTTCTTCAATCACCTCAAGCAAGCGGGTGTTGTCATAGCATCTGAAAACACCGCCCGAATCCTCGGTCGCTTCGGGTGTAAGAATATTCTTTTCTGCCCTTGTAGCCGAAATATAGGCAATCTTTCTGCCGTTTATAATGTAATAAAAGGGCTTTTGCGCTTCCTTTGCGTTTTTGCCCGCGCCTGCATAATTAATTCCGTATTTATCAAGTGCGTCAAAGGTATCGTAAAAAGCATCCTCGCCGTAATCGAAAACGTGATTGTTCGCAAGCGTAACGAAATCAACGCCTATTTTGTTTAAAATTTCGGTGTTTTCGGTCTTTCCGACATAGGTATAAAGCTTATGCTTCATCGGTGTACCGCGGTCGGATATCGGGTTTTCCAAATTAAGCATCGCAACGTCGGCATTCTTCATAATATTCTGCCATTCGGTGGGGATGCAATAATCGATATTGCCGTTTTTATGGTTAAGATAGGGAATAGTCGCATAATTGTCGGCAAGTGAAATATCACCGCCGAAGGTAAGAACCGTCTTTTTGTTACCGCCCTTTTCACCCAAGCTGATTATTTTTAAATTATCGGCGCTTTTTGCCTCGTCTAAAAAAAGCGATTCCCAAACGTGAATACTGTTGCCCGTGTGCTTAATCCAAACGTCGTCGCTATATCCGTTTGCTTCGATATCCTTGTAAATGCTCCAAAGCGGCTCAACCTCGTATTCGTAATACTCCAAAATAAAGTTGAAAAAGTCGTTAACAAGGTCCTGCATATCGGGGCTTTCAAACGGCCCGAAGCGGTTGACCAAATCAAGCGTTATGTCCAAAAACGGCTCGCTCGATTCTTCGCTCGATTCGCTTGATTCGTCGCTTGATTCGTCGCTTGTTGCAGGGCTTTCCGCCGAAATTTCTTCATTTGAGCTTTCTGCGATTTCTGAGGCTTCCTCCACCTCAAATCCGCACGAGCAAACCGAAAAGCATAACAAAATAATTAAAACAAAATATAAAAATCTTTTCATCGTGTATCCTAACAGTATAGTTTAAAATATTATATCATATGTAATTTATTTTTTCAACCGCTTTGACAAAGTGTTTTTTTTATGCTATAATAAGGGTTAACTTAATATGGGGTAGTATAATTATTATGAAAATTACTGTTTTAGACTCTGCCACTCTCGGCAGTGATATAGATTTGTCGCTTTTTAACGACTTGGGCGACGTTGAAATTTTCGAGGTTTCTCCGCGTGAAACGGTAGCGGAGCGCATCAAGGATACCGAGGTTTGCATTATCAACAAGGTCAAGCTTGATGAGGACGTGCTTAAGGACGCAAAGGCCTTGAGGTTGATTTGCATCGCCGCTACGGGCTATGACAACGTCGATACCGAATATTGCAAAAACAACGGCATCGCCGTCTGCAACGTCGCAGGCTATTCGGCAAATTCGGTTTCACAGCTAACTCTCGCAATGGTGCTTTCCGCCTCGGTCAATTTAAACGCGTTTCGCAATTCCGTCGCAAACGGAAGCTATTCAAACGGAAACGTGCAAAATATTTTAACCCCCGTCTATCACGAGCTTTGCGGTAAAACTTGGGGTATCATCGGCTATGGCGGAATCGGTCGACGCGTCGGCGCGGCGGCAAGCGCGTTGGGATGCAACGTCATCGTCAACAAGCGCACACCCGTTGACGATGCAAAATGCGTGTCCCTTGAAACGCTTTTAAAGGAATCGGATATTATTACCGTACACGTGCCGCTTACCGATAAAACACGCGGTATGATTAGCTTTGACGAGCTTTCGATGATGAAAACCGGCGCGTTTCTCGTAAACGTTGCGCGCGGCGCGGTGCTCGATGAGGAAGCGGTTGCAAATGCGGTAATTTCGGGCAAGCTTGGATTTTTCGGCTGTGACGTTTATTCTGTCGAGCCGATGCCCAAGGCGCACCCCTTTGATAAAATCAAAAATTACGAAAACGTCTGCCTCACACCGCATATGGCTTGGGGCGCTTATGAAGCAAGAGTCCGTTGTATGAACGAAATCAAGCAAAATATAAATTCCTTCCTGAACGGAGAAACGAGAAACAGAATTGTTTAAGGAGATTCTGCTATGATGGATCCCACAAAATACCGCGCGGGCTATTTTCCCGTCGGAAACAAATATAACAAATGGGTAAATGCCGAGCGTATCGAAAAAGCGCCCGTATGGTGCAGTGTCGATATGCGCGACGGCAACCAAAGCCTTGTAATCCCGATGAGTCTTGAAGAAAAGCTCGAATATTTCAAGGTGCTTCTCGACGTCGGCTTTAAGGAAATCGAGGTCGGCTTTCCTGCCGCAAGCGAAACCGAATATGAATTTTTGCGTACCCTTATCGATAACCGACTTATCCCAAACGACGTTACCGTTCAGGTGCTCACCCAATGCCGCGAGCATATCATCCGCAAAACCTTCGAGGCTGTAAAGGGCGCGCCGAGCGCGATAATCCATTTCTACAACTCGTTAAGCGTCGCGCAAAGAGAGCAGGTATTCGAAAAATCCAAGGAAGAAATCAAGCAAATCGCCATCGACGGCGCGCGTCTTGTAAAGCGACTTTCCAAGGAATACGAGGGCAATTTCAGATATGAATATTCGCCCGAATCCTTCACTGGTACCGAGCCCGAATATGCGCTTGACGTTATCAACGCGGTGCTCGATATTCTCGAACCGAGCAAGGATAACAACGTCATCGTTAATCTTCCCGTAACGGTCGAAATGAGCCTTCCGCACGTCTATGCAAGTCAGGTCGAATATATAAGCGAAAATGTGAAATACCGTGAATTTGTCACTATTTCGGTGCATTCGCATAACGACCGCGGTACGGGTGTCGCCAATACCGAATTGGCGCTTTTGGCAGGCGCAGACCGCGTTGAAGGTACGCTTTTCGGCAACGGCGAGCGTACGGGAAACGTCGATATAATCACAATCGCAATGAATATGTATTCACACGGTGTCGATCCGAAGCTTGACTTTTCGGATATGAACCGTCTTGTCGAAAAATACGAAAAATGCACGAGAATGCAGGTCTATGACCGCGCACCCTATGCAGGCGCTTTGGTGTTTGCCGCCTTTTCGGGCGGACATCAGGATGCCGTCGCAAAGGGTATGAAATACCGCCAAAAGCATTCGCTTCACGAATGGAGCGTTCCCTATATTCCTATCGACCCTATGGACATCGGCAGAACCTACGATGCCGACATCATCCGTGTTAACTCTCAATCGGGCAAGGGCGGTATCGGCTATCTTCTCGAGCAGAATTACGGTTATGTGCTTCCTTTGCAGATGCGCGAGCATTTAAGCTACCTCTGCAAGAGCATCTCCGACCGCGAGCACCGCGAATTAAAGGCAGACGAGGTGCTTTCGATATTTACCGAAAGCTATCTTAATACCGTCGGCGCAATAACCGTCAAAAAGCTCGATTTCATTCGTGAAAACGAAACCGTTAAGATAAACATAACCTTTAACGAAAACGGAACCGAAACCTCGCTGACTGCCGAGGGTAACGGTTCGCTTTCTGCAATCAACAATGCGCTTAAGGCATACACGGGCAGAAATTACGTGCTTCAAGTGTTCACCCAGCACAGTATGCAGGGACAGGGCTCGCAATCGGTTGCGGCATCCTATATCGGACTCCAAACCGAGTCGGGCAAAATGTATTGGGGCGCAGGCACCCATACCGACGTCATCAAGGCGAGTACAAACGCGCTTTTAAGCGCATTTAACAATTTGGTAAGAGGTTGATTATTATGGGAATGACCTTAACACAAAAAATACTCGCGCACAGCGCGGGGCTTGAAAGCGTTAAAGCAGGTCAGCTTATCAGCGCAAGCCTTAATATCGTATTAGGCAACGATATAACTACTCCCGTAGCTATAAACGAGTTTAAAAAAGCAGGCTTTGACAAGGTTTTCGATAAGGATAAAATCGCAATAGTGCTCGACCATTTCGTGCCCAATAAGGACATAAAGGCGGCTGAGCAATCAAAGCAATGCCGTGAATTCGCAAATCTTCATTCGGTAAGCCATTTTTATGACGTCGGCAAAATGGGTATCGAGCACGCGCTTCTTCCCGAGCAGGGAATCGTCACCGCAGGCGATTGCATTATCGGTGCGGACAGCCACACCTGTACCTATGGTGCGCTCGGCGCGTTTGCAACGGGTGTCGGAAGCACCGATATGGCGGCAGGAATGGCAACGGGCAAGGCTTGGTTCAAGGTTCCTTCGGCAATCGGCTTTAATATCGTCGGCAAATTGCCCTCCAATTGCAGCGGCAAGGACGTAATACTTACGATAATCGGAAAAATAGGCGTCGACGGCGCACTTTATAAAAGCATGGAATTTTTCGGAGAGGGAATAAAGAACCTTTCTATCGACGACCGCCTTTGCATTTGTAATATGGCAGTCGAAGCAGGCGCGAAAAACGGCATCTTTCCCGTCGATGAAATCACGCTTGACTATTTAAACGGCAGAAGCGAAAGGGAAATAAAGATATTCACCGCCGATAAGGACGCCCAATACGATGAAATAATCGAAATCGACCTTTCAAAAATCGCACCCACAGTCGCTTGTCCGCATCTTCCCGAAAACACGAAAAACGCAAGCGAATTGAATAACGTAAAAATCGACCAAGTCGTAATCGGCTCCTGCACCAACGGCAGAATCGAGGATATGGAAGCCGCATTTAAGGTGTTAAACGGCAAGCAAATCGCAAAGGGAGTGCGCTGTATTATCATTCCTGCAACGATGCAAATACTTCGCGAATGCGTCATTCGCGGCTATTACACCGCCTTTATCGATGCAGGCGCAGTTGTTTCGACACCCACCTGCGGACCGTGTCTTGGCGGTTATATGGGCATCCTTGCCAAGGGTGAAAGATGCATCGCCACAACAAACCGCAACTTCGTCGGACGTATGGGACATACCGAAAGCGAGGTATATCTTGCTTCTCCCTATACCGCTGCGGCAAGTGCGATTACGGGCTATATAACCCAATACAAGGAGGCGTAAGCAATGAAAACAAAGGGTAATGCCTTCAAATATAACGACAACGTCGACACCGACGTTATCATCCCCGCAAGATATTTAAACACTCCCGACGTGAACGAGCTGTCGAAGCACTGTATGGAGGATATCGACAAGGAATTCGTCGGCAAGGTAAAAAAGGGCGACGTTATCGTCGCAGGGCTCAATTTTGGTTGCGGCTCCTCGCGTGAGCACGCACCGCTTGTAATCAAGGGCTGCGGTGTCGGCTGTGTCATCGCGAAATCCTTTGCGCGCATCTTCTACCGCAATGCGATAAACATCGGTCTGCCTATTCTCGAATGCGTTGAAGCGGCAGAGGAAATCAACGAAAACGATATTGTCGAGGTCGATTTTGACAACGGCATCATCAAAAATATCACAAGCGGCAAATCCTATCAAGCGCAACCCTTTCCGCCCTTTATCCAAAGCATTATCGAAAAAGGCGGACTTCTTGCATCCTTAAAAGAAGGTGAATAAATTGACAAAAAATATCGCCGTCATCAAAGGCGACGGCATCGGTCCCGAAATAATCACCCAAGCGGTCAAGGTATTAACGCGTGTCGGTGAGATTTACGGACATACCTTTAACTTCACAGAGGTCGATATGGGCGGCTGTGCCATCGATAAATACGGCAATCCGTTACCCCAAGAATCGATCGATAAATGTTTAAATTCCGACAGTGTGCTTTTGGGCGCCGTCGGCGGCAATAAATGGAATGATATGCCTGCGAATTTGCGTCCCGAAAAGGGACTTTTAAAGCTTCGCTCGGCAATGGGCGTTTACAGCAACAACCGACCTGCCAAGATTTGGCGTCAGCTTGCTTCGGCTTCGCCGTTAAAAAGCGAAATAGTCGAAAAGGGAATCGATTTCATCATCGTGCGCGAGCTTATCGGCGGTATCTATTTCGGTGAGCATAAAACCGAAACGGTCGATAATCAACAAAAAGCGACCGATATACTCGTTTATACCGAATCGGAAATCGAACGCATCGGCAGAATCGGCTTTGAAACGGCAAGAAAACGCAATAAAAAGCTTTGCTCTGTCGAAAAAAGCAACGTTTTGGATTCAAGCCGTCTTTGGAAGTCGGTAATGCACAAATTAAGCGAGGAATACAAGGACGTTGAATTGACCGATATGCTCGTCGATAACTGCGCTATGCAGATTGTTAAGGACCCCTCGCAATTCGACGTTATCGTTACCGAGAATATGTTCGGCGATATCCTTTCGGACGAAGCATCGATGATAACGGGCTCTATCGGTATGATACCGTCATCGAGTCTTGGCGCAACGAGCCGCGGACTTTACGAGCCGATACACGGCTCTGCGCCCGATATTGCAAATCAGGATATCGCAAACCCGATAGGAACAATTCTTTCTGCTTCAATGATGCTTAAATACAGCTTCGATATGGAAGCCGAAGCCAACGCGATCGATTCTGCCGTCGACGAATTTTTAAACAACGGCTACCGCACCAAAGATATAGCGCTTGACGGTGAAAAAACCGTCGGATGCAATGAATGCGGCGATTTGATCGTAAAATACATAAAATAGGAGTCAAAAATGCTTCTTTCAGGCGCAGATATACTTGTAAAAACTCTGATCGAGCAGGGAGTCGAAACGGTTTTCGGTTACCCCGGCGGACAGATCTTGAATGTATACGACAGTCTTTACAACCATAAAAACGAAATAAACCATATCCTTACCGCGCACGAGCAGGGCGCGGCGCACGCCGCCGACGGCTATGCAAGAACGACGGGCAAGGTTGGTGTTGTTATCGCAACCTCGGGACCGGGCGCAACGAATCTCGTTACGGGCATCGCTACCGCCTATCTCGATTCTGTCCCTATGGTTGCGGTGTGCGGCAACGTGCCGACCTATCAAATCGGTACCGACAGCTTTCAGGAGATAGATATAACGGGTATAACTCTGCCCATAACCAAGCATAACTATTTCGTCGGCTCGGTCGAAACACTTGCCGAAACCGTGCGTGAGGCATTCATTCTTGCCCAATCGGGCAGACCGGGTCCCGTTTTGATCGATATCCCCAAGGACGTTCAAATCGCGCTTTGCGAATATGAGTGCGAAAATAAGGTCGAAAAAGAAACCGCCTTTTCCGCAAAGGAGGTTCGTATCGCCCAAGCCGCAACGCTCATTAACGAATCGAAACGCCCCTATATCTATTTCGGCGGCGGTATCCTTTCTGCCGATGCAAGGGAAGAAATGCTCTCTCTTGCCGATAAAATCGATGCGCCTCTCGGTTGCTCGATGATGGGTATTTCAATTCTCCCGAGCGACCATTCGCGCTTTTTGGGTATGCAGGGAATGCACGGACATTATGCCTCGTCGATGTCGATGAACAAAGCCGACCTTATCATTTCGCTCGGTGTTCGCTTCACCGACCGCGCAACGGGTAACCGCGAAAAATTCCTTCCCGGTGTCAAGGTCGTTCATATCGACGTCGACGGAAGCGAGCTTTCGAAAAACGTCAACGCGGTCTGCGGACTTCGCGGCGATTTAAAGCAAACGCTTCAAAAGCTTCTGCCCCTTGTTAACGAATCAAAAAAGGACGATTGGCAGAAAACGGTCGAAGAACTAAAGGCAAAGGAAAATGAATTTGCCGACAACCGCGAAGGTCTTACTCCCGAAAATATCCTTAATACCTTAAATAACTACCTCGGCGAAAACACACCCGTCGCAACCGACGTCGGACAGCATCAGGTCTGGTCCGCCCGTACGCTTAAATTCAAAACCGAGCGCCGTTTTATCACAAGCGGCGGCTTGGGTACAATGGGCTTCGGCTTGGGCGCTTCTATCGGCGCATATTTCGGCACGAACGAAAGATGTGTGCTTGTCACGGGCGACGGAAGCTTCGGAATGTCACTTCATGAGCTTGCAACCGCAGTTACCTATAAAGTCCCGTTGGTCATCCTTATTATGAACAACGGCGTGCTCGGAATGGTTCGCCAATGGCAAAAGCTGTTCTTCGACAAACGCTATTCCAATACCGAGCTCGACCGTAAAACCGATTTCGTCGCGCTCGCAAAATCCTTCGGCGCAGACGGTATGGCGGTAAACACTGTTGATGAGCTTAATGACGCGTTGACAGTTGCGTTTTCAACAAACTCACCCTTTATAATCGATTGCGCCGTCGATAAGGACGAACTCGTTCTTCCAATGCTGCCGCCGGGCGGAAGTATGGACGATATCATCGTAAAGGCAGGTGGCTGATATGAATAAATATACCCTTGCCGTACTCGTTAAAAACGAATTCGGCGTACTTAACCGTGTAACAAGTATGTTCCGCCGCCGTCAGTTCAACATCAGCGCGCTGACGGTTAGCGAAACCGAATCAAGCGCATTCTCGCGCATTACCGTCGTGTTTGAGGGCGAGGAGGGCTATAAGCAGCAGCTTGTCAACCAGCTCTATAAGCTCCCCGTAGTCTGCTCGATAAAGGAATTTAATTCCGACAATTCGATAAGCTGTGAGCTTTTGCTTATCAAAATGCAAAACGAGCCCGACACGCGTGAGGATATCCGAACCGCCGCCGATGCCTTCGGCGCGACTGTGGTCGATTATTCAAAGGATTCGTTAATGCTCCGTCTTACCGACAGCTCGACCAAAATCGACGATTTCATTAACCTTATGCGTGAATACACGATTCTCGAAATTTGCCGTACGGGAAGCGTTTCGCTCGAAAAGGGAAGCACAACCATCCGTCAGCAAATCAACTTTTAAGCAACAAAAAATATCCTGTAGGGAGGATGCTTCGTAAAGAAGCATTCTCCCTATTTCTTTTCACAAGAAAAAAGACACTTTCTGCCTGAAAGTGTCATAGTGAGTTACATACTTTGAATAATACCAATCTCAAAGAAGATAAAACAGTGATATTGCGAGACTTGTCTCACAGTTATATTTTTGCCTTGCGTCAAAAGTGTTATTGAAACTTTCAGTTTCAGTTATATTATATTCGCCTGCAAACCCGCGAAGCGGATATAACTTGGACGAAGTCCAAATATAACTGCGAAGCAATATAACTCGCCATACGGGGTCCCCGCAAAACCGTAGTTTTTGCGGGGTGAAAAGGCGAATATAACTGAGGCACACTTCCTTGCGAAGTGTGCCTCTAAGCGGTCTTTTTTTATGTCAAGTCTTATTTCTCGTCGAGAACCTTGATCTCGGTGATGTGGGGGTTAGCGCCGTTGTACCAGTAAAGGAAGCCCTCTACGTCAACTACG
>JAZTXY010000078.1:0-1818 GCA_045636665.1 Eubacteriales bacterium | reverse complement strand
AGCATATCGGCTGTCAGGTCGAGCTTTCGAACACCTACCATCTGCACGTTCGTCCCGGCGAAGACGTGGTTTATCAGATGGGCGGTATACACAAGTTTTTTAATTGGGACAAGCCCGTTCTTACCGACAGCGGCGGATTTCAGGTCTTTTCGTTGGCAAAATTGCGCAACATTACCGAGGAAGGCGTTACCTTCCAATCGCATATGGATGGCGCAAAGATATTTATGAGCCCCGAAGTAAGTATGCAAATACAATCAAAGCTTGCATCGACCATTGCGATGGCGTTTGACGAATGCCCCTCGTCGGTTGCGACTCATCAATATATCTCCAAATCGGTCGACCGCACTACACGTTGGCTATACCGCTGCAAGGAGGAAATGGACCGCTTAAATTCGCTTCCCGAAACGATTAACAAGGATCAGCTTCTTTTCGGTATCGGTCAGGGCGGTGTTTACGAGGACATCCGTATCCGCCATCTTAAAGAAATTGCACAGCTTGACCTTCCCGGTTATGCAATCGGCGGTCTTGCGGTTGGCGAAAGCGCCGATGAAATGTATCGCGTTATTGAAGCGTGCGAGCCCTATTTGCCTTATGACAAGCCTCGCTATCTTATGGGTGTCGGCACTCCCGTTAACATTCTCGAGGCGGTCGACAGAGGCGTTGATTTCTTCGACTGCGTAATGCCCTCGCGTAACGCACGTCACGGAAACCTTTTCACAAGCGAAGGTATTATGAATCTTAACAACAACAAATATCTTCTCGACGGCAGACCTATCGACCCGAATTGCGATTGTCCCGTTTGCAAAACCTACACTCGCGCATATATCCGTCACCTGTTCAAAGCGCGTGAACTGCTCGGTATGCGTCTGTGCGTTATCCACAACCTTTATTTCTATAACAAGCTTATGGAAAAGATACGCAACGCTATTATGGAGGGCAATTGGAAGACCTTTAAGGAAGAACAGGTTTATATGCTTGGCAAACGTGCCGAATAACGGTTGTGTATTATATATAAATATAAAAGGAAGACTTTTTGCGGTCTTCCTTTTTTTCTTTGTGAGAAGTGTAAAAAACAAATTGTTAATATTTGTTGAAAACGACAACAAAAAAATGTTTTTTGCAATTTTTGTTCAAATATTACCTTGGGATTATATCGCAGAAATATTTTTTTGTAATAAATGTCAAAAAACTATTGCAAAGTTGTAAAAAGTGTGTTATCATATTACCACTAAAATCGCCGATATTGTTTGGCGAAAGAAATAAGGCGTTTTCGGCAACAGCAGCAAAGCAAGTTCCAAGCTTTGTGGAAACGGCCGAAAATCCTTGTAAAAAATAAGGAGGAAATTATGGAACAAAAATTCTCGTTCAGGAAACTGTTGAGCCTGCTCTTAGTTTGCGCTATGTTGCTCAGCTCTTTCACGTTTCTTGCCTTTGCCGAAGAAGAAGCTACCAACGTAGCACTCGGCAAGAGCTATACCGTTTCCCAAATGTTCCGCCAAGGCGGTAGGGATGTAAATTGGGGTTGGGATGCAAACGCACCTGTTGCTTACCCCGATGAAGACGGTATCACCATGACCGACGGCGTTATCGCTGCAACTGATGTTGCATACGATGATGCAGTTTGGGCAGGTTGGAACCACAACGCTCCCGATTACAAAGCAACCGGTTACTCCTGGATCACTGTTGATCTCGGCGCAGCAACCGACATTACAGAGGCAGCTATTTATCTCGGCTCCTCCGGTCTCGGCCAAGGTATCGGCTGTGCTAATATGACTGTTGAAGTTGCAATTTCCAACGACGGCAAAGAATTTGAAGTTG
>JAZTXY010000077.1:0-59483 GCA_045636665.1 Eubacteriales bacterium | reverse complement strand
CAGGTTTGGGAAGCGGCAATGTTCGCAAATATGTACGGACTTGATAATATTATTGCGTTTATCGACTGCAACGGTTACCAAATCGACGGCGCGGTAAGCGACGTTATGAACCCCCATCCCGTTGATGAAAAATTCAAGGCATTCGGTTGGTTTGTACGTGTTATCGACGGTCACGATTTCGAAGCTATCGATAACGCTGTAAACGAAGCACTTGCTTGCGGCAAGCCTGCGGCAATCATTTGCAACACCGTTAAGGGCAAGGGCGTTTCCTTTATGGAAAACAATTATACTTGGCACGGTAAAGCTCCCAAGGATGATGAATATGAAATCGCTAAGAAGGAACTTTACGATGCATGGGTAAAGGCAGAGGAGGACGTTAAAAATGGCTGAAAAAGAAGCAACAAGAGTCGCGTACGGTAGAAAGCTTACCGAGCTCGGCGAAAAATATGATTTTTACGTGCTCGATGCCGACCTTTCGGGCTCGACACAAACCGCTGTTTTTGCGAAAAAATATCCCGAACGCTTTTTCAACTGCGGTATCGCAGAGGGCAATATGATTTCGGTAGCGGCAGGTATTGCGGCAACCGGTATTCCCGCATTTGCATCCTCTTTCGCAATGTTTGCTTGCGGCAGAGCATTTGAACAGATTCGCAACTCGGTTGCATATCCTCAATTGCCCGTTAAGATTTGCGCATCGCACGCAGGCGTTACCGTTGGCGAAGACGGCGCAACTCACCAATTCTGCGAAGATATGGCAATTATGCGCGCGCTTCCCAATATGACCGTTGTTTGCCCTGCAGACTCGGCTTCTACCGAAGCGCTTCTTGAAGAAATCGTTAAGTTTGACGGCCCCGTTTATATGCGTCTGGGCAGATATGCGGTTCCCCAGTTCTACACCAAGGGCGAACAGGAATTCAAGCTTGGCAAGGGCATCGTTCTTGCAGACGGTAAGGACGTTACCATCGTTGCAACCGGTATTATGGTTGCCGCAGCTATGGAAGCTCGCGGAATCCTTGCCGAAGCAGGCATCGATGCGGCTGTTATCGATATTCACACCGTTAAACCGCTCGACGTTGAGCTTATCAAGGAATATGCCGAAAAAACCGGCAACGTCGTTACGAGCGAAGAGCATTCGGTAATCGGCGGTCTTGGCGATGCGGTAATTTCCGCGCTTTCCGAAAGCGCTTGCGCGAAGGTTGTTAAGCACGGTATCGAAGACGTTTTCGGCACCTCCGCACCTGCAGGAGTTCTTTTGGAGCACTACGGTCTTAATGCGAACGGCATTGTCGAAAAAGTAAGAAAATTGCTTAAAAAATAAGATTTAAGGGGTATCGTTTGATACCCCTTAATTTGAAATTCGGAGAAAGAAAATGACAGTAGAGCAGTTAATAAATGCGCTTGACGGAATGATTCCCAAAAATCTTTCGGAGCCGTGGGATAACGACGGTCTTGACGTTATTCCCGATAAAAATGCCGAAATAACGGGCGTGCTTTGTGCGCTCGATTGCACAAGTATTGCCATTAATAAGGCAACAGAGCTTGGTTGCAACGTCATTATCACTCATCATCCGCTTGTTTTCAAGCCGCTCGGCTCGGTTACTTGCGACGACAGCGTCGGAAAACGTGTTATCGAGTGTATCAAGCGCGGCATCGCAGTGGTATCGTTTCATACCCGACTTGATATAATCGAAGGCGGCGTTAACGATATTTTGGCGGAAACGGTAGGACTCAAAAACATCGAAAGCTTTATCCCTTATGGCAGAATCGGTGACGTTGATGAGGTTGAATTTGAAGAATTCGCTCGTCACGTTGCCAACGTCTTGGGATTAAATATATACGAATTAGGACTTGTTAAGTCGAAAAATACGGCAAAAAGAATCGCGCTCGTTTCGGGCTGTGGCAAGGACGAAATCGGCGAAGCCATCAGCGCAGGCGCCGATACCTTCATCACCGGTGAGGTAATGCACAACCATATGCTCGATTGCAAGGAAAACGGCATTAACCTTATCTGCGCGACGCATTACGCGACCGAAAGAATCGTTTTGCCGTTGCTTGCAAAAAAAGTTAAAGAGCTTGCAAGAGTTGAAGTTTTAGAATTTACAAGAGAACAAGAATATGGCATTTGACGGACTTTTTTGCGCCGCAGTAGCGCAGGAATTGAATAACTGGGCAGGCGCAAGAGTTGAAAAGATTCACCAAAGCTCGCAAACCTGCTTTTATTTCCAAATATACCGCGACGGAAAACGCGGCAATTTCGTTATTTCGGCATCGGCATCGCGCCCGATCCTTGCAATAACCGAGGAATCGGTTGCCCGTCCCGACACGCCCACGCCGACCTGTATGCTTTACCGAAAGCACTTACAAAACGGTCGCTTTATCGAAGCGGAATGGGTTGAAAACGAGCGTATTATCCGTTTCGTTTTCGATTCTGCCGACGAAATGGGATATATCAAGCGCAAGTTTATCTATGCCGAAATGATGGGCAAATATTCGAACATCATACTTACCGACGATAAGGATAAAATCCTTTCGGCAAGTTCTGTAACGGATATCACCGCAGGCGTACGCAGTATTATGGCAGGTCTTACCTACGAGCAACCGCCCAAGCAGGATAAGATTTCGGCCTTTTCGGTCGATGACGCTTCCTTTATTTCGCTTTGCCAAGAAAAAAGCGGAATGCGCGCTTGTGACTTTTTGCTCAAAAGCTTTCTCGGCTTTTCGCCCGTTGTGGCAAGGGAGGTTGCTTTTCGCGCGTTAGGCGACCCCGAAACCGAAGTTGATTGCGAAAATGCACCGCTATTGCTTGCCGAATTTAAAAATTTGGTGTCTGCGCTTAAAGACGGCGTTTTTTCGCCGAACGCGGTTTACGATAAGGAAAACAACGGCATCGAATATTCCTTTATCCGTCTTTCGCAATACGGCGAATCGGTTGAAATTCGTGAATACGAAAGCTTTTCGGCTTTGCTTACCGATTATTTCGGACGTAAAGAGGAATCGGTCAATATCGGCAGATACTCGCGCGAGATATTAAAAACCGTCAATTCCCATCTTACTCGCTCGCAAAAAAAGCTTGCGCTTCTTAAAACCGAGCTTAAGGAATGCGACGCGATGGAGGATATGCGCATACGCGGTGACGTGGTAACCGCAAACATCTATCGCATCCGCCAAGGCGACAGCGAAGTAACGGGAATGGATTACGAATCGGGCAACGAAATTACCGTTTCGCTCGACGTTGCGCTTTCACCTGCGAAAAACGCACAGCGTTATTATAAAAAATATTCCAAAATGAAACGTGCGTCGGTTATGCTTGCCGAGCAGATAAAAAAGACCGAAGCGGTTTGTGATTACTTAATCGGTGTTATTGGCTTTATCGACCGCGCGGCGAGTCCGAAGGAGCTTGCCGAAATCAAGCTCGAGCTTGCCGAGGGCGGTTTTATTTCCGACAAATCCGTTGGCGATAAAAAGAAAAAAACGCCTGCGTCGAAGCCCTTGTCGTTCACCACGACCGACGGATTGTTGCTTCGTGTTGGCAGAAATAACCGCCAAAACGACGCTCTTACGGGCTCGGCGGACAGAAACGAGCTTTGGTTCCACATCAAAGGCTTTCACGGCTCGCACGTTATCCTTACTCCCAACGGAAACGAAGAACCGACCGACCGCGATTATACCGAGGCGGCGATGGTTGCGGCATATTTCAGCGAAAAGCGCGGAAGCTCAAACGTCGAGGTCGATTATACCCGTGTTCGTTCTTTAAAAAAGCCGTCGGGCAGTGCTCCCGGCTTTGTAACCTATGAAAAATATTGGTCGGCGGTGGTCGACGCAATAAACCCTTTTGAAAAGTGAGAAAATTATGAGCTTGCTTGAAAGGTCGATACCTCTTATAGGTGTTGACGGAGAAAAGAAACTGAATAATTCAAGCGTTATCGTTTTCGGTGTCGGCGGAGTCGGCTCTTGGTGTGCCGAGGCGTTGGTAAGATGCGGTATCGGAAGAATTACCGTCGTTGACGGCGATATTGTTTCCGAAACGAACAAAAACCGTCAACTCATCGCGCTTTCTTCCACCGAAGGACTTGAAAAGGCAGAAACAAGCGCAAAAAGATTAAGGGATATCAACCCCGATTGCGAAGTGACAAGCTTAAATTTGTTTTATTCTGCCGAAACGAAGGATGAAATCGACCTTACGAAGTACGATTACATCGCCGATTGTATCGATACTGTAACGAGCAAGCTTTTGCTTATTACGACCGCAAAGGAATTAAAGGTTCCGATAATTTCTTCGATGGGCACGGGCAACCGTCTTGACCCGTCGCGCATTACCGTTACCGATGTATTCAAGACGTCGGGCGACCCCTTGGCGCGTATTATGCGAAAAGAGCTTCGCGCAAGAAACGTTGAATCGTTAAAGGTCATTTGCTCGGACGAAGAGCCGGGAAAATGCTGTGAGGGCAGAAACGAAATCACCGGCCGTGCCACACCCTCAAGCGCCTGCTTTGTCCCCGCAACCGCAGGCTTGCGTATGGCTTACGAGATAGTTAAGGAGCTGCTTTATGAATTTTGAATTAGCAGTAATGATTATATCAACCGCTTCAATGACGGCAATAGCGGCGGCAGTTGCGGTTGTAATGATGTTGAGGAGAAAAAAGGTAAAAAAACATAGTTCTGCTTTAGCTTCGTTATATGAACTTAACGAAATTCATCGCAATAACTTTAACTTATCTTTGGAATCAGAATTCGAAAACTATAAAGAGTTTTCAAACAAAAGATCGTTTGATAATGCTCGTGCAAGTGTAGTCTTGCAAGAATATGTGTTAGAATATGAAGAATATTTTAAGTATTTGATAGGTGAAATCGATTTAAATATAAGACATTATGTGCTTTATTCATTAAAAGCTGAAAAAATATTTGATAACCGTACAACGGACTGGTACGGACGCTTTGATTATGGTAAGCTTGAACGAAAAATTTTCCAAAAGAATATGCTTAAAGTTGTTCTTGACATTAATATTACTCAAGTTTTAGAGTACATCAGCCCTAAGGGAAAAAACCATTACAGTCAAAAGGAGATAATGCACGCCGAAGATGTTAGAAAAGCGTTGGAAAACATTAGTAAACAACGAGAATACAAGCAGCAAAAGGAATATCAAAGAAATTTAATGACACCCGCTTTGAGATATGATATAATGAGGCGCGACGGATTTAGATGTGTTTTGTGTGGCGCAAGAGCTGCGGAAGGGGCGAAACTGCACGTAGACCATATCAAGCCGATAGCAAAAGGCGGTAAGACAGAGGCTTCAAACTTGAGAACATTATGCGATATATGCAATCTTGGAAAAAGTGACAAATATGACCAATGGGGATATAACTAATATTAACTATGTCTAAACAGCAATGGAAGGGCGGAGCGCTTTTGGCTCCCGTGCCGTCGGTGCTTGTTTCAAGCTCAAACGGCGAAAAGGACAACTTAATAACTATCGGTTGGACGGGTATCGCTTGTACCCAACCGCCAAAGCTTTATATATCGGTTCGTCCCGAGCGCTTTTCCTACAACCTGATTAAGGAAAGCGGAGAATTTTGCGTTAATCTGCCGACTGTGCAAATGGTGCGCGCGGTTGATTTTTGCGGTGTAAGGTCGGGCAAGGATATCGACAAATTCAAGGAAACCAAGCTTACAAAATCCGATTCTTTTGCCGTTTCCTGCAAAAGCGTTGCCGAATGTCCCCTGACGCTTGAATGCAAGGTTGACAGAATCATACCGCTTGGCTCTCACGATATGTTTATTGCTGATATAGTTTGTGTTGCTGTTGACGAATCGATAATCGATGAAAAGGGAAGATTGATGCTTGAGCGCGCCGACCTTTTGGCATATTCTCACGGCGATTATTTTACCCTCGGCAAAAAAATCGGCGATTTCGGTTTTTCGGTAAGAAAGAAGAAAACCGTTGCAAAAAGGAAAAATAAAAGATGAACTCGGTAACAATTATTCACGTAGGCGATTTTAAAGAAAAGTATTTTAAGGATGCCGAAAATGAATATATCAAGCGATTGAAGGCGTTTTGCGATTACAAAACGGTTTGCATAAAAGAAGAATCCTGCTTTGGCGAGGATTCCGAAAAGCTTATTCTCCGTGCGCTTGAAAAGGAGGCAAACGGCATTCGCCAAGCGATTCCCAAAAACGCGTTGAAAATTGCAATGTGCATCGAGGGAAAACAGCTGTCGAGTGTTGAATTGGCAAACGTGTTTTTGAACGAATCGCGTCCGATATGCTTTATAATCGGCTCGTCCTTCGGGCTTGACGAAGCGTTGAAGCGCGAATGCGACCTTCGTTTGTCGATGTCGAAAATGACCTTTCCGCATATGCTTGCGCGAGTTATGCTTGCCGAGCAGGTTTATCGAGCTTTTTCAATAAACAGCGGAAAGAAATACCATAAGTAAAAAATCCGCCCGTATAATGGGCGGATTTCTATTTACAATTAATAGTAAAAACCAAGGCTTGCTACGCTCAGAGCAACCAAAGCGATAAAGATAATGTTTACACCGATGTTGATTGCCGAGCAAACTATACCTGCAACTGCCATGCCGTTGGGTACGTTTTCCTTCTTCGCTTTGCCAAGACCGATACAGCTGAGAATAAGTCCGGGGATACTGAGAACAAGCGTGAAATACCACAAAAGGCAGCACAAAACAAGAGAAACGATACCAAGCACCATACCTGCAATGCCGAGCGCTTTTCCGGGAACGGGAGCGGGCATAGGAGGCATATAGGGAGGTTGATATTGTTGCTGAGGCTGTTGATAAGGTTGTTGGAATTCAGGTTGCTGATATTGTTGCTGGGGTTGTTGGAATTCAGGTTGAGGAGCTGCTTGCTGAGGTTTTTGATCTTCAAACTGGAAACCGCAGTTAGCGCAGAAAGCAACACCGTCAGGATTGTTGCTACCACAGTTAGGACAGAACATATTAATAATCTCCTTAATAATTTTTCATTATTTTATCATAGGATTATATATAAATCAATCGTTTTTTACAAAAAAACGGCTTTTTTGAGGAAAATCATCTAAAAACAGATTTAAAAACGTTAGCTATGGAATAATAGTAATCGTAGTAATCGTTATAATTGTAATCGAAGATTTCATAAAGCGACGAAAACAGATACGCTCCGATGATAATTACATATACGACAAACAATATCGAAAGTCCAAGCGCTACCGCCGAGCACGCTATTCCGGCAACCGCGCATACGTTTTTAAGCCCGACCTTTTTTGCCTTTGATCTGCTGAGTATACCGAGGATAAGACCTACTATTGCACAAGGGAGAGCGAAATAAATATAACAGCACAATACACAAGCGATTATACCGAGCACCATTGACGCTATACCCATACCTTTGCCGGGCACTTGCGGTGTGGACATTTGAAAATTAACGTTATGTTGATATTGTACCTGAGTTTTTTGAGCATTTATAGGCGCGCCGCAGTTCGAACAAAAACTTGTGCCGTCGGAATTTTTGCATCCGCATTTTTGACAAAACATATCTGATACCTCCGATTTATTGCTTCTAATCGCAGTTTATCATATATTTTGTTATAAATCAATCTTTTTTCGCGGTTTTTGCGTTATTCTGTCCGATGCTTAAATTTAATGCCTCTGTCGGTCTGACAGAGGCAAAGCATTACATATTGTTATCCTTTTTATAATCTATCAACCTGCAAAGCACTGCCGCGGTTTCCTGCTTTGAAAGTGTGTGCGAGGGGTCGGAGGATTCAAAAAATCCTGCCTTGTTTGCGGCAAGTATCGATGCAAGCGTCCTATCCTGAGTTCCTGCCTCAACGCTTTCCGAGCCGATATCGGGTAATTTCAAAGCGGCGCTCACCATATAAGCGGCATCGGCAACGGTGACGTTGTTAAAGGGTGAAAATGCGCCGTTGCTCAGCTTTATCAAATTCTGTTCGTTTGCGGCGGAAAGATATCCCTTCAGTCCCGACGAAAGTGCGCTGTCATCGCTGATTGCACTGTCTGCGACTGCGGCGATATCGGCATCGAGCTCCAATGCGTTCATCATCATAACCAAAAATTCAATTTTCGTAACAGCGGAATCGGGATCAAAATAATATTTACCGTCAGTGACGCGGTAAACCATAACGTCCTGCGAGCAAACGCGATAGGCACTTAAATGGTTTGCGTTGCCTTCCATATCGGCGAAGAAAATATTGTTTTCGTTTTTCTCTACCGTTATCGCAAGAGTCGCGCGGCTTGAAACCTCGCCGAAGCAGTCGGTTACCGTGTAAACAAGCGTGTCTTTGCCCGAAAAGTCGGGGCTTGGGGTATAGACGATTTCACCGTCGTTGCCGATTTGAATTTCGCCGTCGCGCGGATAGGTTATCACGTTTACGGTAAAGGTGTCGCCGTTCGGCTCGTTAATATCGAGCTTTGCTTCGCATCCGATACCCGAAACCGTCTTTATAGTGCTGTCGGAAACGACGGGCGCAAGATTTTTTTCGTCGGTAAAGGTTATTTCACAGTTAATGTCCTTTCCGTTGAAGCTTTTCGCATCGCAGGAAAAGCCGAAGCTTGCAAATTCGATTTCTCCGTTGGGAATGAATTTAAGATATTCCAACGACTCTGCAGGAATCGTTTGCCCCAAGGTTACCGAAGCGCCTTTATATATCAAAGTGCCGATACCTGCTTCGGGCAGAGAAGAAACCTTGATATAAGTAAGCTCTTCTCCGACAAGCTTTTTAAACTCGTCTTTTTTAAAGGTTGCGGTTTCGCCCTTTTCGCCGTGCTTTGCAAGAGTCAATTGCTTTTGCAAAATCGAAAAGGCAGGCGGTCGGTCGAACGTGTTTTCGGTAATATTTTCACTTCCTCCCGAACAGGATACGAGAAAAAACATTAAAAAAATCGACAAAATCATAGCTATAGGTCTTTTCATAGTCGAACCATCCTTTCTTGATAATTAATACACGAAAGGGGCGAATATTATGACAAAATCGGTTGCAACATTTATTCGCTTATGGTAGAATATAAAAAATGTTTCTTTGGAGGCGGCGGAATGAAAAAATGCTTTGTTGCCGTAAGCGGCGGAGTTGACAGCGCAACCGCGCTTTTGCTCCTGCGTGAAAAGGGCTTCGACGCGGAAGGTGTAACAATGATTAATTTCGGCAACGAATTGGTGCCGAATTGCTCATCTACCGAAGCAAACGATGCGAAAAATCTTTGCAATTCGCTTTCGGTACCGCATCATACGGTCGATTTAAAGGAAGAATTCCGAAAAACCGTTGTCGGCGATTTCATTTCTGCCTATGCAAACGGCGAAACCCCCAATCCCTGCGTTGTTTGCAACCGATATTTAAAATTCGGCGCGCTTTATGATTATGCAAAAGAGCACGGCGCGCAAGAATATGCAACGGGGCATTACGTCAGAGTGAAGCAATGCGGCGACCGACGTGTTATCACTCGCGCGGCGGATGAGGATAAAGACCAAAGCTATGTGCTTTGGAGCTTGACTCAAGACCAAATTTCGCATTTTGTTGCGCCGCTTGGCGAATTTTCAAAAAAAGAGGTGCGCGAAATTGCCGAGCAATTCTCCATCCCAGTTGCTCACAAAAGCGACAGTCAGGATATTTGTTTTATTCCCAACGGCGATTACCGCGAATTTCTTAACCGTGTCGGCGGCAACAAGGATATAAAGGGCGATTTCGTGCTTTCCGACGGAACGAAGCTCGGTCGTCATCTCGGACAGAGTCATTACACTGTCGGACAAAGAAAGGGCTTGGGCATCGCCTATAAAGAGCCGCTTTACGTCATCGGCAGAAATATGGAAAAAAATTTAGTGATTCTCGGCAGTAACAACGACCTTTTTACAACGAAATTTACTGTAAGAAACGCATCGTTCTCGGCGCTTGATTTTCCCGAAAGCGATTTTGAATGTCAGGTTCGCATACGCTACCGCGCGCCCTTTGTTTCGGCAAAAATCATCCCGATCGGCGAAAACCGTTTGCTTGTCGAAACTCAAGTGCCCGTCCGTGCGGCAACACCCGGTCAGTCGGCAGTCTTTTACGACGGCGAAACTCTGCTCGGCGGCGGAATAATCGAAGGATAAATTTACAAATCTATAACAAATCGAGAAAAGATTTAAAATATCAAAATACTAAACTCACGGTACAGAAAGGAGGAGTGTAAAAATGAAAAGTAAGACACTCGCAATTATCACTGCGGCACTTATCACCGCGGCGGCACTCGTTCTCACCGTGAGTCTTTCGCTTCTTAACGGCGCGGCGATCGATATCAGCGATGCTCTTGTTTCGGCGGCAGAGCCTGCATTGGACGACGGAATCGCCGATGACGACGTAGCTATCGAGGTTAATACCGAAGACGAAGTCGACGTTGAAATCAACAACGACGTTGACGAAGAAATTTACGTTGTTCCCGAAAACGAACCCACCGTTGAGGATCCTGCCGTTGACGAGCCTGTTGTTGACGAACCCATCGTTGATGCGCCCGTTGTTGACGAGCCCGCGGTTGATTTCGGCAACCCCGTATTTGCTCCGTCTGTAGAATGGGACGGCGGCGAATTGATGGAAGGCCACAGCGCACCCTATTTTATCAACGACGTTGTTGTTCAGGTTTATGAACACGCAACCGGCAAGCTTGTTTCCCAAACCGTTTATCTTGACGATCAGATTTGGGAAGACGTTAATCAGCTCCATTTGGACATTAACCGTCAGGGTAACTTCGTTTACGATCCCGGCGACAAGGATGCTGTTCCTGTTGGCATTCCCAACGGCAAATACCGTGTTGAAGTGTACGCTATCTGGTATGCAGACAACAGCGGATGCGGAAGCTTGTTCTTTGCCTACACCTATGGCACTAACGAATTGTTGGAAATGTGGAAGCACGGTCAGCTTCATTCGGGCGCTCAAGATTTCATCGCTTACGTCGATGCTTTGATCGCCGATGAAATGGCACGCGTTGAAGCAGGTCAGGGCAATATTCCCGCTCCTACGGATGACGTAACCTATCTTTGCGGCTTTAGCGGCGAAATGGTAAGCTTTACTGCGTTTAAGTGGAACGGCGATTACCACAAGGTATACGAGCCCGGTCGCGGAGTTGCAAGATTCCCCTATCTCGAAACCGAAAATTAATTTTCTCCTTTAAAAAGCAAAGCGGTATGATTTGATTCATACCGCTTTTTTTATACAATATCCTTTAATTTACCAAGGTCATCGATTTCGTAAGAAATGGGAAGCCCCAAGGTGTTGGGCTTGTGCGAAGGATTGAACCAACAGGTGTCGATTCCTGCGTTAACACCGCCCTTTATATCACTTGTAAGAGAATCGCCGATAATAAGCACCTCGCTTTTATCGGTTACGCCGAGAGAGGTTAAAACGTAATCGAAAAACTCCTTGTTGGGCTTTTCAAACCCGACGTTTTCGGATATGAAAATCGCATCAAAAACCTTGTCAAGTCCCGAAAGGTGCAATTTCTTTTCCTGCGCTATCCTTGTGCCGTTTGTAACTGCCGCAAGGGTGAAATTTCCCTTTTGCGAAAGCAAGACCTCCTTCGCTTTATCGATAAACTCGATATAATCACCGTGCGCGAGCTGATAATCGCTGTTAAAGCTTTCGGCAATCGTAACGTCAACTCCGATTATTTCGAAAAACTCGCGGAAACGATAAATTAATATTTCCGCTTTGGTAAGCTCGTTTCTTTCGAGCATTCGCCAGTATTTTGAGTTTATGTCCGAATACAGCGTAAGCATTTCATCGCTGCACTCGCCGAGGTTATATTTCTTGAACAAAAAACGTATCGCATACGCTTCGGATGCAAGGAAGTTCAAAACGGTGCCGTCGATGTCCCACAGTAAATATTTGTACATAACAAACCCCTTTTGGATAGTTTATATACAATTATACATATATCCCTTGCAAACGCAAGAGCTAAAAGCATTTGCAACGCGAATTTTTACAGCTTTCGGTCTTTCCGCAACGGTAGCAAAGCTCGTTTTCGCAAAATCCCTTTTCGGAAAACTCCAAAATGTTGTTTACAGTCGTTTCGGCGATGTTGTTAAGCGCCTCCTCGGTAAGAAATGCCTGATGCGAGGTAACAAGCACGTTTGGCATCGAAATAAGGCGCGCAAGCGTGTCGTCATCCATAATGTGTCCCGAAAAATCGTTGAAGAAAATGTCGGATTCCTCCTCGTAAACGTCAAGACAAGCCGCGCCTACCTTGCGCGATTTTATGCCTGCAAGCAACGCTTCGGTATCGATAAGAGCACCGCGCGAGGTGTTGATGATAATTACGCCCTTTTTCATTTTCTCGATGGCGGTTTTGTCGATAACGTGCTTGGTTTCATCGGTCAAAGGGCAATGAAGCGAGATTATATCGCTCTCGCTGAAAAGCTCGTCAAGCGAAACGTAATCGATACCGCTGTCCTTGGAGGGGAATTTATCATAGGCGATAACCTTCATTCCAAACCCCTTGCAGATGTCGGCAAAAACGCGTCCTATTCTGCCCGTGCCGACAATACCCACCGTCTTTCCGTGCATATCAAAGCCGGTAAGCCCGTTAAGGCTGAAATTAAAATCCTTCGTGCGGATATATGCCTTGTGAATACGGCGCACCGAGGTCAAAAGCATTGCAATTGCGTGCTCGGCGACCGCATAGGGCGAATATGCGGGCACGTGGAAAATATGAAGCTTGCCAAACGCGTGCTTTACGTCAACGTTGTTATAACCTGCACAGCGCAAGGCAACTGCGTGCACTCCGACGTCATAAAGCCGATCGATGGTTTCGGCATCGATCACGTCGTTAACAAAAACGCAAACGCCGTCGCATCCCTTCGCCAAAGACGCAGTGTCGCGGTTAAGCTTCGTTTCGAAAAACTTAAATTCAACGCCGTTATCACTCCCGTATTTTTCAAACGACGGCTTATCATACGGCTTGGTGTCAAAAAATGCATATTTCATATTTAGCGCCTCCTTGCTTTAGTATCCCTTTGTTATTATATTATACCCAAAAAACGAGAAAGACTTCGTTGCTTTTGCAACAAAAAACGCTAAAAAACAAAGCCGCGTAAAAACGCGGCTTTATAATTGAAATTTCATAAAAATCGGGGACATGCGCCCCGTGAAATGGTGGAGGAGTTTAACGCCCCAAATGAATCGAAGCGGAGGGGATGCAGGATTGGACGCAGATTGCGCAAATAAATCCCGAAGCTGTAGTAATCTACTGCGATGGGATTTTTTGTGCAAAGAACAAAAAAATACAATAAAAAAACAAAAAAGAAACCGCGTGACAAACGCGGTTTCTTCCTTACAATAACTAATTAAAAAGTCTTTTTTGTTCGCTCTGCGCCGATAATGCGCCCCGATCAACCTTCGTATGCGTCTTTGTCTACGAGAATAATGGTATTGGGATGGAGCTTAAGAAGGGTTGCAGGGTTTTGGGTGGTAATCTTGTCGTCAAGAAGCTCTGCAACTGCTTGGTGCTTTGCCTTACCGGTAGCGAGAAGGATGATGGTCTTTGCCTTCATGATAGAAGCCATACCCATGGTAACTGCTTGGGTAGGAACGTCTTCCTTCTTTTCGAAGAAACGAGCGTTTGCATTGATGGTGCTTTCGGTAAGAGAGGTGAGGTGGGTACCTGCAACGAGCTTTTCATCGGGTTCGTTGAACGCGATGTGACCGTTCTGACCGATACCGAGAACCTGAATATCAACACCGCCAGCTGCGTCGATAGCTGCATCGTATTCTGCGCCCATAGCTGCAGGATCTTCAGCAAGACCGTCGGGAACGCGGGTGTTTGCCTTGTCGATGTCGATGTGATCAAAGAAGTTAACGTTCATAAAGTAACGGTAGCTTTGATCGTGGGTAGGAGCGAGAGGATAATATTCGTCAAGGTTGAAGGATTTGCAATCCTTGAACGAAATTTCGCCCTTTTGATTCATATCAGCAAGAATCTTGTACATGCCGACGGGGGTGGAACCGGTAGCAAGACCGAGAACCGAATTGGGTTTCATATAAACCTGTGCTGCAAAAATTTTAGCCGCTTCTTTTGCAACTGCTTCTGCGTTTTCGCAAACGATAATTCTCATAATTTATTTTCCTCCGAAAATATTTTTCTAACTTGGATTATAGCACCCCTTAACTTGAATGTCAATAGAAAAAAGCCCGAAGATACGGGCTTTGGGGCTTTTATTGGTTATTCTGCAACAGTTTCTTCAACTTCAACGGCAACAACCTCTTCATCGAAGTTTTCGGTGTTGCTTCCGCCAAAGAGTGCCATAATTTTGGCAAGAATATCGGGTGCTTTGTCTACTACGCCGTTGATTCCGTCAAGCACACGGTTAACGGGGTCGGTCGGTGCGTTGTAGGTTGCCATATTGCCAAGCTCGACAACACGCGCCTTGCCTTGTTCAACAACAATAAAGCCAAGAGGTGCCATCGTTACGCCTGCGCCGTTGCCGCCTGCAAAATATGCTTTTCCGTTAGGAGACGGGTTTTTGCCGCCGAATTCAGTGCCGCCCGAAGCAAAGCCGACCGAAACCTTGGAAAAGGGGATAATGGTTACGTCGCCTTGGATGGTTATAGGGTCGCCGATAACGGTGTTAACGTCTACAACCTCGCCGATTTTTGAAAGCGCGGTTTCGATTATCTGTTTAAGCGGAATGTCGTTCGTGTTGTTCATAATAATCCCTCTCGTTAATTATTCGTTGTTAGGTTCGGTTGCTTCCTCGGGCGTAAAATCGAGCGAAACCTGCTCGCCTGCCATTTGAAGCTCGGTTTTCGGAAGGTCGTCGATGCTTTCCAAGCCGAAGCAACGCAAAAACGCATCGGTCGTGCCGAAAAGAGTCGGTCTTCCGGGTGCATCAAGCGTGCCGCGCTCGGCAACAAGCCCCTTGTCGACAAGCGAGGCAACGATAGCCGAGCTGTCAACACCGCGCACCATTTCGATAAACGATCTTGTTACGGGCTGGTTGTAAGCAATAATCGCCAAAACCTCCAAGGAAGCTTTGGAAAGCGGAGGCGCTTTGCGAAGCTCAAGCGCTTTTTTCACGTATTCCGCAACGTATGCCTTTGTGCAAAGCTGATATGCGCTTTCGACGGAGATAAGCTGAATTCCGTTTTCGCGGTCGTCGGCATATTTGTTTTTGAGTATAGCCGCCGCTTCGCGCAGTCCTTCGGGGCTGACACCAAGTATTTCGCAAAGGCGGTCATACGCGACAGGTCCGCCGCAAGCAAAAAGTATCGCCTCGAGTGCCGCGGGAGTTTCGTTGTTAATATTCATAGTTGCCTCCGATTATAAGGGGGTGCCGTCAAAAATCGTTTCTTCGTTGTGTTCGGCGATAGAAATTTCGATATCCTCGCCGTTGCCCTCGACGTCTATTAATCCGTCGCGCACAAGCTCAAGCAACGCCATAAACACCGCGACCGCTTCGCTTCTGCTGTGGACACCTATAAAAAGGTCGATGAACGTGCAATTCCTTTTGCGTTCAAGATATTTCATAATATCCTGTGATTTTTCCTCGACCGAGTAATAGCGTTCCTCAATACGCTTGAAAAGCTCGGGCTCGCCGTCTATCTTTCGTGCGGCAACGCGGTCGGCAATGCGCGCAAACGCCTCGGTAAGCAATTCAACCGCGTGGTCGCGCGTGTAATCGCTCTTTTCAAGCTCGCTTGCGGGTTTTGTGAAGGTGTCAAAATGTCCTGCGCTTTGTAAACGCAAAAATTCCGCCGCCGCCTTTGCGCGCTGATGCTCAAGCAATGCATCGACAAGCTGTGCGCGGGGGTCTTCGCTTTCCTCGGTACGGGGAAGGAGCATCTTGCTTTTAATAAGCATCAATTCTGCCGCCATAACGACAAATTCGCTCGTAACCTCCATATCAAGCTTACGCATTGCATCGAGATAAGCGATATACTGATCGCATATTTCGGCGATAGGGATGTCAAAAATATCTATTTTGTGTTTGGAAATAAGCGCGAGCAAAAGGTCAAGAGGGCCTTCGTATTGCTCAACCTTTAAATTAAGGATTTCCATAAATCACCGTAATTATCCGAAAAATGGTTCGAAAATAAATTGCGCAAAACTAAACGAAGCGCCAAACAGCAAATCTCTTCCGATCGAAAGCGGCCAGAAGATAATTTGAGGAATGACTTCCAATTTCGGTATATTTTCCAAAATAATAAGTCCCAAAAAGATATAACGGGAATAATATCTCACCTTTGAATATTTTGCCGCCAAACGGTTGGGAAGCAAGCACATAACCACGTTCGAGCCGTCAAGAGGGGGAAGCGGAATAAGGTTAAACAAGCCCAAGCCGAAGTTGAATATTGCCGAGTAGGATAAAACCGCCAAAATTGCGTAAGCGGTCATATTATTCAACCATCCGTTGAAGGTGCAAATATAAAGAGCCAACACATAAAGCACTGTGGTGATAAAGCCGACGATAAAGTTCGTCATAGGCCCTGCCAGCGAGGTGATGGCAAAATCACGGCGCGGTTTTTTGAAATTGCGCGTCATTACGGGAACGGGCTTCGCCCAACCGAAACCGACGAAAAGCATCATTATCGTGCCGAGAGGGTCAAGGTGATCGAGAGGGTTAAGCGAAAGCCGTCCGTCGGCTTTCGCTGTATGATCTCCGAGTTTATACGCGGCAAAGCCGTGCGCCCATTCGTGAAAGGTCAGCGCAGGAAGAAGCGCAACGACCATTATAAGCAACTCAAGCAGCTTTTCCGAAAAGGTTCCGCCACCGTATAAAACTTCCAATAACATTTAAATCAGTCCTTTTTCAAAATACCTTTATTTAAGGTTGATCATCGATTTTTCCCACATATCGGGAGCTTCATAGCCCATCATGGTAACAACGGTTGCGGCAACGTTTGCAAGACCGTATTCGCCGTCAACGCATTCGTAATTGTCGCTGTAGAAATTATCGTAAATATAGCAGGGAACGGGGTTTAAGGTGTGGCTGGTCTTTGCCTTCTTGCTGCCGTCCTTGTTGGTCTTTGCAAGACCGGACTTTTTGTCGATTTCGTACATTTCATCGGCATTGCCGTGGTCAGCGGTGATAATAGCAATACCCTTGACCTCGTCGACTGCCTTAAGAATTCTTGCAAGGCAAACGTCAAGCGCTTCGACCGAAATCTTGGCCGCGATAAACGAGCCGGTGTGACCTACCATATCGCCGTTGGGGAAGTTAACGCGAAGTGCGTCGTAGTTGCCGCTCTTGATCTTTTCGATAAGAATATCGGTGATTTCGGCACACTTCATCCAAGGACGTTGCTCGAAGGGAACTACGTCGGAGGGAACTTCAATGTATTCTTCCAATTCCTCGCTGAATTTACCGCTTCTGTTACCGTTCCAGAAATAGGTAACGTGACCGTATTTTTGGGTTTCGGAAATTGCGAGCTGACGAACGCCCTTGTTTACAAGGAATTCGCCCATGGTGTTGCTGATTTCGGGAGGAGAAACGAGGTATCTGGAGGGGATGTGAGCATCTCCGTCGTATTCAAGCTTACCTGCATAAACAACGTTGGGAACGCGTACTCTGTCGAACTTGTCAAAGTCTGCGCCCGATTCAAAGGTTTTGCTTATTTCAATAGCGCGGTCGCCGCGGAAGTTGAAGAATACAACGCTGTCGCCGTCTTCGATAGTGCCGACGGGCTTGCCGTCGCGTGCGATAACGAAGGGTGCAAGGTCTTGGTCGATAGCGCCGGTTTCGTTTCTTAAGGTGGTGATAGCTTCTTCAGCGGAAGCGAAAAGTCTGCCTTCGCCCAAAACGTGAGTGCTCCAGCCCTTTTCAACCATTGCCCAGTTTGCTTCATATCTGTCCATGGTGATAACCATTCTGCCGCCGCCGGATGCGATGCAAACGTCGAAATTGTCGTCGCGGAGCTCGGACAAAAATTCTTCGAACGGGCAAACGTAATCAAGCGCGCTGGTTTCGCCAACGTCACGGCCGTCAAGAAGGATGTGGATACGAACCTTTTTAAGGCCTTCTTCCTTTGCGCGGACTACCATCGCCTTTAAGTGGTCGATGTGAGAGTGAACGTTACCGTCCGAGAAAAGGCCAAGGAAGTGGAGAGTGCTGTTTTTTGCGTTGTTAACGATTTGCTTCCAGGAATCGCTGCCGAACATTCTGCCGGTTTCGATAGCTTCGGAAACAAGCTTTGCGCCTTGAGCGAAAACCTGACCTGCGCCGAGCGCGTTGTGACCTACCTCGGAGTTACCCATATCGTCATCCGAGGGAAGACCTACTGCGGTGCCGTGCGCCTTAAGGCAGAAGCAGGGGTATTTTGCGGCAAGCATATCGAGAGTGGGGGTGTCAGCCGCTTTAATGGCGTTACCTTCCTCACGCGCGCAAATGCCAATGCCGTCCATAACAATTGTGATAACAGGGCGCTTTTCTGCGCCGAAAATTCCGTTAGACATAAATAATTACCTCTCGGTTTCAAAAATATATTTTAACAGATTAATTATATCGAAAAAATGTTGATTTTTCAAGTGTTTTTTGCAATTATTTTGCGAGTATATATTTGACAACCGAGATAAAAGATGATATAATAACGTGATTTACTATGTACACATATGCGAGGTAATGGATATGACAAGACGTGAATCGCGCGAGGTCGCAATAACTCTGCTTTTTGAACGCAGCTTTGATTACGATCGCACCGCAGAAGAAATTATGGAATCGGCAGTTGACGAACGCGATATTAAGATAAGCGAATTTGCCCGTCAGCTTTTTATCCGCGCGGATGAAAATTTGGGCGATATTAATGAAAAGATCGAGCGTTGCACCGATAATTGGCGCATCGACAGAATCGACCGAGTTTCGCTTACCGTTCTTCGCATCGCGGCGTGTGAAATAGATTATTTCCCCGAAATTCCGATTGAAATCACCGTTAACGAAGCGCTTGAATTGGCGCGTCATTTCGGCGAGGAGGAATCGGTAGGATTTATCCATGGCGTGCTCGGTAAATACGCAAAGGGCGTTGAAAAGCCGTTGGCGAAGAAAAAACCGCTTGAGGCAGAAGCCGAGGAAGACAGCGAAGCGGTTATTATGTCCGCTTCGGGAGAAGATGCCGAATGAACGGTCAAACCGTCAAAACCCTGACTGTTGAGCAGTTAAATACTTATATAAGAGATTACCTTTCCACTTCGCCTTTGCTTAACAAGGTCGTTGTTAAGGGCGAGCTTTCAAACGTGCGTGTTTACGGCGGTAGCGGACATATTTATTTCACCCTTAAGGATGAAAATTCCGCAATCCCCGCAACGATGTTCGGCGGTGCTTCGAAATTGAAGTTCAAGCCCGAAAACGGTATGAAGGTCGTTTGCACCGGCAGAGTGGCGGTTTTTGTACGCGACGGACAGTATCGCATTTATGCCGAGGAGATGGAGCCCGATGGAATCGGCTCGCTTTATATCGCCTTCGAGCAGTTAAAGGCAAAGCTGCAAAAAGAGGGACTTTTTGCGCCCGAGCATAAGAAAAGGATACCGAAAATACCCTTTTCGGTCGGAATAATCACCGCGCCGGGCGGTGCGGCAGTGCAGGATATGATAAACGTATCGCGCCGCCGTTTTCCTGCGGTTAAGCTTTATCTTTATCCGTCGTTGGTGCAAGGACCCTCCGCGCCCGCACAGCTTATAAATGCATTAAAGAATCTTGATGCTTCGGGGCTTTGCGACGTTATTATCATCGGCCGCGGCGGCGGAAGCACCGAAGACCTTTGGTGCTTTAACGATGAAAACCTTGCGCATGCCGTTTATGAATGCAAAACGCCGATAATTTCGGCGGTCGGACACGAAACCGATTTTACCATCTGCGATTTTGTCGCAGACCTTCGTGCGCCCACACCGAGCGCGGCGGCAGAGCTTGCCGTTCCCGACGTGCGCGATTTGAAAAAGCAGTTTGAAAACGTACAAAGCCGTCTTACCAACACGCTTTCCGCAAGAACCGATTATTTGCGTCAGCGCCTGCTTACTTTGTCGCAACGTCCCGTGCTTCAAAGTCCGCAAAGCTATTTTGACGACAGACGGATGACGGTTGCAAGGAACGAGGAGAGATTGTATCAGCTTGTCGGCACACGCATCGAGCGTGAACGAATGAAGCTGTTCGCGCAGAACGAAAAATTAAACAGCTTGAATCCCTTGTCGGTGTTGGGACGCGGATTTTCGGTTGCCTTCGGTGAAGACGGCAAGGCGATAAGAAGCGTTGACGAATTACCCGAGGGAACGGAATTTGAGCTTTTACTTTCCGACGGCAAAAAGAAAGCCGTTGCCAAATAAAACAAAAAGAAGAAGTTACGGAATATGGCAAGAATTATAAGAGCAATGACAAAGGACGGCTCGGCAAGAGCCATTATATTGGACGGACGCGATATTGTTGAGCGCGCGCGTCAGATACACAACACAACTCCCGTTGCGACCGCCGCATTGGGCAGAACTCTGCTTGCGACTTCGCTTGCAGGCTCGATGCTTGGCGAAAAGGAAGACGTTATAACCATTCGCTTTAAGGGCGACGGTGTTGGCGGAAGCGTTGTTGCAACAAGCGACTGGTGCGGTAACGTGCGCGGATTTATCCAAAATCCGTCTGCCGACCTTCCTCTCCGCGCCGACGGTAAATTGGACGTAGGCGGATGCATCGGTCAAGGCGAGCTTTACATTTTGCGCGATGCGGGCGGAAGCGAGCCCTACGTCGGCATTTCAAAAATACAAACGGGCGAAGTCGGCGACGATATTGCCTATTACTATGCAACGAGTGAGCAAATCCCCACGGTTTGCGCCCTCGGTGTGCTTGTCGACAGAGATTATACGGTTCTCCGCGCAGGCGGCGCGCTTATTCAGCTGCTTCCTTTTTATGACGATGAGGTTGCCGAAAAATTAGAGCAAAACGCGGCAAAAATGCGTCCTATTACAAAAATTCTTTCGGAGGGCACTCTTGAAGACGTGCTTGCCGAGGTGCTCGACGGCATTGAATATGACCTTTTCGACGAGATCGAATGCGAATATAAATGCGTCTGCAGTCGCGAAAAGACCGATAATGCGCTTATTTCGCTCGGCGCAAGAGAACTGACCGATATGATCGAAAACGGCGATGAGGTTACCGAAATGACCTGCAGCTTCTGCGATGAGGTTTACAAATATTCGAAAAGTGATTTAAAGCATCTGCTTAAGATCGTTGAGAAAAACAATGAAAAATAATAAAAAAACCGCACTTGTTACGGGTGGTGCAAGAGGAATCGGCGAATCGATCTGCCGTGCGCTCTCGCGTGACGGATTTTATCTGTATATCCATTGCAATCAAAGTGCCGAAGCGGCAAAATCGCTGTGCGCCGAGCTTGGCGACGCGGAATACGTTTCTGCCGATTTGTCCGACCCCGAATCGGTCGAAAAGCTTGCCGAAAAATGCAAGGACGTCGACGTTTTGGTGAATAACGCAGGCGTTGCTTTGGTCTTTCCGTTCGATGCGATAAGCGAAGAAGCGGCAAGAAAAATGTACGAAATCAACCTTTTTGCGCCGATAAATCTTTCGCGTAAGATCTTGCCGAATATGATAAGCCGCAAAAGCGGTGTGATAATCAATATTTCATCGATTTTCGGTGAGGTTGGCGGAAGCTGTGAGGTCGATTATTCGACGGCAAAATCGGGTATCATCGGCTTTACGAAGGCACTTGCGAAGGAGGTAGGACCTGCAGGCATCCGCGTTAACTGTGTCTGCCCCGGCATTATCGACACCGATATGAACGAGGACCTCACCTTTGAGGATATCGATTCTCTTTGCGACGAAATTCCGCTCGGACGTCTTGGCAATTCCGACGAGGTTGCCGAATGCGTTGCATTTTTGGCATCCGACAAGGCAAAATATATCACGGGCTCGGTCTTCGACGTCAACGGAGGTTGGCAAGGATAAGGCGCTGACGCTTTCGACATCGCTCCGCTCTCCCCAAAAATCATTCGATTTTCGGGGACCCCATACCCGCGCGGCGGGGTTTTGTGAGTGCCGTGCATTCGCATCGTGTTTGTGCGCGCTTCGCTTGTCCAAACACGCGGCACTCCAAGGTATAAAAATCGAGGCACATGTCCCCGATTTTTATAATGAGTTTATTGTAAAAATGCTGTACATTTTGAGGTTAACGGCGTGTAGGTGAAAAAATCAAAGATTTTATTCAGCAAACGCGCGGAGGTGCTTTATGGCAGTTGATAAGCTTATAGTCGACGAGTTGTTTAAGAAAAAATCCTTAGCGGCGCTTATGTTTTTAATCGACGGCGGCAGAGAATTGGAGTTCGTTTTTGACGGTAAGGCATATTTTATATCAAAAAGCGGCTCTGCAAAATACGTTTCGGTTTGGCAAAATGAAAAATCGGATAGTGAACAAAGCTTCGAAAGCGTTTATGAGTTGATTTGTAATGCTAATATCAATGAGAAAGCGTTTTGCGAGGTATGGGAAAAATTCGAATTGAAGTTTCTGTTGTAATAAGGAGAAAATATGAACCGTATTGCAAAGTTTTATAAGGTATCAAAGGAACAGTTCGGACGCGACGGATATGAAAATATAATCCTTCCGCGTCGCGCAACGTCGGGGTCGGCAGGATATGATTTTATCGCGCCCTATGATTTTACACTCGATTCGGGCGAAGAAATTATTATCGATACAGGCATCCGCGCGAAAATAGCAGAGGGCTGGGTGTTGGTTATTTTGCCGCGTTCCGGCTCGGGCTTTAAATACGGCGTGCGTCTTGCGAACACCGCAGGCGTTATCGATTCCGATTATTTCAATGCCGACAACGAAGGACATATTAAAATAAAGCTTATCGGCGGAAGCAAATGCTTTAACGTGCGTGCAGGCGATGCTTTTGCCCAAGGCATCTTTCTCCCTTACGGCATCACCGAGGATGACGAGTGCTGTGAAGAACGCCACGGGGGATTCGGAAGCACGGATAATCCCCAAAAATGAGTCGCTAACGCTCTCCATTGAAATCCGAGGATTTCAATGGGTTTTGTGATGTCCGTACATTCGCATCAACCTTGTGCGCGACGCTAAAGCGTCTTGTCCAAGGTTGCGGACACCCAAGGTATAAAAATCCATGCACCTGTCGCGGATTTTTATTGGAAAATTTATTGTATTTATATTAAAAAGTTTTGAAGAGAGCGCGAGAGTGGCTTTTTCAAAAGACACTTTCGCATAAATAGCAAAAAACATATTAAGAGGGAAAAATGATTACGACAAAACAAAGAGCATATCTTCGCTCGCTTGCAAACACAATAGAGCCGACAACTCAGATCGGTAAATTCGGTATCGGCGAAACGCTTATCGAAACGGTCGAAAAGGCGCTTGAGGCGCACGAGCTTATAAAGCTTACAATCCTCGAAACCTGCCCCGAAACACCCAAGGAAGCAATGGTTTCGCTTTGCCAGGCGCTTAATTGCGAAGCGGTTCAGGTTATCGGCAGAAAGGTTGTCATCTACCGTCAATCGAGCAAGGTCGAAAACCGCAAAATCGTATTACCGAGAAAGTAAAAGAAAAGGGAACGTTTTTTACGTTCCCTTTGTTTTTTATTTTTCTACAGACATCCAGCAGCCTTCTGCGCCGATACCGTTTTCGGGAGGAGTAAGGACGCCTTTTTCGATAAGGTGCTCAACCACTGCGTCGAGGATCGGCATATTCGCAAGACTGTTTGCGTGCTCCCATTCGTCGAGAAGGTGCTCGGGAATAGATTTTTTGAAAAGAAGAGCAAGCTTATCGGCAACTGTTTTAGCGTGAGCATCAAAATATCCCTTGTCAAGACCGTGGCTGACTTTGAACAGATCACCGCGGTCATCGAGCTTACACGCAAGTATTTTGGTGTAAAGCATATCGCCGTCGCGGTAGAGATACCCGCATTCGATTGCCTTTGCCGAATGCTCCTTTTCGTTTTCGGTAAGGGTATTTATATCAAGTCCGTCGATAGAGCGGATGGCAAGCTGAAGCAACGGGTCGTTTGAAATATCGTGTCCGCAACTAAAATGCTTTTTAATTCGTGCAATATAAATATTATCAAAATGCACCTTTGAATATCCGCAAACGTTGTCGGCACCGATGCCGTCCCAACCGCCGCCGTAAAGCTTGCCGTTGTTGACGTAACCGAACACGCTGAAGGGTCGAACCTTGGCAACGCCCGTAAAGTGATCTGTGGTTAAGACTTTGTGAACGGAACGGGAAAATGCGTGCGAAATGCTGTGTATCTGTTGCCAGTAAATAAGGTTTGTATCTACGTTCTTGTTAAGATAGGGGAAGGAAAGATATTCGTCCTTGTGTTCTTCGAAAAACTTTGCGATACTGTCGCAGATCATCGGTAATTGTTCGGCGTAGATAGCAGTTGCCTTTTCGAGTACGTCCTTCTCAAGCAATATGAAATTAATGATATATTTTCCGTTGTCCAAGCGGCGAAGAAGACCGTATTCACCGTTTTCTCCGCGGCATAATATTTCAAGCTCTTCTTCAACATAAACGGTAGGAACGTTCAATTCCTCTGCGATTTCGGATGCGCTCATCGCTTTTTTACGGCAAAGCCAAACGATGTGTGTGGAAAATTTACGGCAAAATCCGTCTCGCGGGTCGCCCCAAGAAGGATTGCCTGTTCCCCAAATAATGAAATTAATATCTTCAAGCGCAACGGGCTTATTACAAGTTTCTGACATTTCTTCAACCTCGTTTCTGATTTTTTGTCTTGCCGAAAAAAGTCTTTGACGTATTGCTCCTTCGCTTGTTCCTTGCTTTTTTGCTATTTCTGCCGTGGAAAGACCGTCGATATAGAACATTATCATAACCTCGCGGTATGCTTTCGTCAAAAAGGCGATACGGTGATAGACCGAGTTCAAAAGCTCATCGGTGCTATCATCGTGTTCTTCCTCGGTAACGGTAAGGAGCAGGCTTTCGGGGTCGCCCTCGTAAAACGTTTCGGTATGCTTTTTGCGTTTTTCGGAAAAGGCGGCATAGACGTTACGCGCGATTTTCCAAATAAACGGATATACCGAATCGATTTCGCCGCTTTTGCTTGCGGACTTGACAAGCTCGTACACGATGTCCGAGCAAAGCTCCTCTGCCTCGTAGCTGTCATTCGTTCTTGCATAGCAAAATCCGAACAGATTGTCAAGCAGGTCTTTGTCAATAAATTTCAGCAATTCCTGTTTTTTCATTGTTTTCTCCAAGCGATTGATCAATGCTTTCACTTGTATAGTGCCAAAAAGGAAAGAAATGTTAGGTGGATTTGGAAAATATTTTTTAAAAGCAGATGCCGAGAGTACCTAAAAGGCACTCTCGGCTGAATTTGTTTTTTATTCTTTATTCGCCGAGGAAGCCTTCGAGAATCTTTTCTTCGGCTTCTTCCTCGGTAAGACCGAGCGTCATAAGCTTGATCAATTGGTCGCCCGCGATTCTGCCGATAGCGGCTTCGTGGATAAGGTTTGCTTCGGGATGCTCAGCCGCAACAGCGGGAACCGAGCTTATCGTCGCCTTGCCCATAAGGATCGAATCGCAACGGATGTGACCGAAGCATTTCGCCTTGCCGGTCACGCAGGGACGGAATACCTGCTTCGATTCATCCTGACCGACCGAGCGCGAGATGATTCTGCCGTTTGCGTTTTCGCCGTTAAGCACAAGCTCCATATCCGATTCGGCATATTGCTTGCCGTGTGTAAGCAATTTTTCGTTAATTATCGCGTTTGCATCCTTCGCAAGAACGACAGTCGTTTTGCGGTAGGTCGAATCGATTCCGCGTATCTGTGTCGTATCCATTTGGATGGTCGAGCCCTCACCCGCGTAAACCACGGTTTCGGGGTTCATAACGCGCTCGCCGTTGCCGTCGCCGTCGCCGTAATGACGTTCTGCATAACGTACTACCGAATTATTGCCGATATAGAAGGTGTGAACACCGTCGTGACGCGATTCGCCGTCGCCGCAGTTGTGAATACCGCAGCCTGCCATAATGGTGACGTCGCAATCGTCGCCGATAAAGAAATCGTTATAAACTGTTTCGGAATATCCCGTATCGGTGATAATAACGGGGATGTGAACAGTTTCGCCCTTTGTACCGCTTTTGATGTTTATATCGATACCGGGCTTGTCGGTTTTATTGTCAATGCGAATGTTTTCGGTGGAAAATCTTCCTGCCGAGCCGCCGTTTTTGCGGATATTGTATGCCCCTGTGGGGATAGAATCCATAAGGGCAATTTCTTTAAGAAGAGTGAAATCAAGCTTGTCCATATCAGTTGCCCTTTCTCATATATTCACAGCCGTAGTTGATATCGCCTGCCATAAGCTTGGGGAAGATATCATCGCGAAGACCGTGTTGTGCGATCTGTCCGCCCGAAAGCACACAAATTTCGTCAGCAAGCGAAATAATGCGCTCTTGGTGGGAAATAATTATAATCGTAGCGTCGCTTTCCTTGTGAAGCTCACGGAAGGTTTCGGTAAGCTTTGCGAACGACCAAAGGTCAATGCCTGCTTCGGGCTCGTCAAATATCATCAAGCCGCTTCCGCGCGCGAGTATCGTTGCGATTTCGATTCTTTTAACCTCGCCGCCCGAAAGGGATGTGTCGACCTCGCGGTCAACGTAGTCTGCGGCGCAAAGTCCGACCTTGTTAAGATAGTTACAGCAATCCAAGCGCGAAAGCTTTCTTCCTCCTGCCGCGATTTGCAAAAGCGCCTTTACAGTCATACCCGTAAAGCGCGGGGGTTGTTGGAAGCCGTAGCTTATGCCGTTGTGCGCTCTTTCGGTTATCGACATATCGGTTATATCGATACCGTTCCACAAAATTTGACCGCCCGTGGGCTGAACTATACCGGAAATTGCCTTTGCCAGCGTGGTTTTACCGCCGCCGTTAGGACCTGTAAGCACCAAAAAAGTGCCGTCTTTTACAGAAAGGTCAATGTTTTTCAGTATATCGATCTTTTCCGCGCCGTCGGTTGCGGAAAAGCAAAGATTTTTTATTTCAAGCATTTATATTATCGCTCCTTTCGTTCTGAGCTATTTTAATATTAACATATAGTTTTGAAACATTCAATAGGTAACAAAAAAATTAACGCGGAGTACAAAAATCCGCGTTAAAAATTTTACAATTTAATCTTCGTTTTTCGGAAGAATAATCTTTATTGCTTTTTCGAGGATTCGGATAATCGGATTCTTCATTGGAACAATTTCGCCGTCAAGGTTAATGTCTATCGGCTTGTTGGAAACAAATTGCATCGATTTGCATCGCTTTGTGGCAACTATATCCTTAAATTCATCGATATGTCTGCCCTCGCGGAATTTGCCCACCAACGATAAAAGCTTAACGGGCGATACGGTGTCGATACGGATAAATTCCATAAATCCGTCGGAGATGTCGGAATATGGCGATGCCTTGAATCCGCCGCCGTAATATTTTCCGTTAGCTGCAATGGCGAAAAGATAAGGGCCTGCGCTGTCGCCAAAACGTTGGCCGTCGACGTTCAACACAAAATAGTGCTTGGTTTTTGTGAAAACGCTTTTTACAAGCGAGATATTGTAAGCCGTTTTTCCGCTTACCAACGGCCATTTTTTGATTTTTTCCTGTCCGTGTGCAACCGCCGCATCAAAGCCTGCGGAGATGATGTTAAGGCTTACGCGCTCGTCGTTATCGGCATCCTTTGCCAAAAGCAGGTCGACGTCGATGGTGTCGCCTTTGGCAAGGGCTTGCAGGTCAAGAAAGCTTTCGGCAGGGATGCCGAGGCTTTTTACAAAATCGTTGCCCGAGCCGATAGGCACGACCGCAACGGCGCAATTTTTACTGCCCGAGCGGTAAACTCCGTTTGTTACCTCCGAAAGCGTACCGTCGCCGCCGCAAGCGTAAATACGAACAAAATCGTCGCTGTGCTCGTTAAGATAACGGTAAACTCCGTTTTCGGCGGCGCGAACACCGTCGGTAATAAAAACGTCATAGGGTTCTTTAAGCTTTAAGCGTTTTATCGCCTCTTTTAGCTTTTCCGTGCGGTTCTTTGTGCCTGCCGCAGGATTGAGCACAAATAAATGTCTTGTCATAGCGATTCTCCTATAAAAGGATTTCTTCCCGCATCGGCAGGAGAGGGGATCGGTTCGGAAAGCGAAACAATATCTTCGATTCCTTTTGCGAAAAGGAAGGCATCTTTTGTAGCTTCGCCAAGCTCAAGTGCTCGCACGGGCTTGTTTACTATATCGATTTTTTTAAGTGCCTTTGCTTTTCTCAAAACCTCTCGGCCCTTTTCGTTCGTTGCAAGAACGGTCGTATAGGGCGGTTTTTTTGCAATCCTGTTTGCAGTTATGCCGAAAACAAGCGCGTTTATCGCGCGGCGCACGCGGGCGTGGGTGTAACATTTATCGGCAACCGCGGAAACGATTTTTTCGGTTTCGGAATACTTTACCGCGGCTTGAAGAATTTTCTTCGTTAGGTCTTGGGGCAGAGAATAAAGCTCGTCGGTCGGAAGACTCAAACTGCCGATTCTTCTGAGCGTTGCAACGTAAAACGCATCCAATTTCTTTTCATCTCTCGGAAAACGGTTTCCCAATTCGCGTCCGAAAACCGTTGCGCTCCTTTCGGGAATGAGCGAAAGCATTAAATTACCGTCTTTCCTTGCGCGAATCATCGATGACGATTCAAAATCGGGGCTTCTTTTTACGGTAAACGGCGTAACGCGCGTTTCTTCAAGCGCTTTTAAGTATTCAAGCGAAAGAATGTTGTTCGGTTTTTTTACCGCTTCGGCGGCATTATATCCCAAATGCTTTTCGATTGCCGCTGTGACCGCTTGCGGAAAGGAAAGCGATTTATTAAGTCTGACCGATTCTTGTACCTCGGCGTTAAATTTTTCGTCCTTCGAAAGCTCGTGGATTTTAAAAAGCAATTCGCTTTCGTCCTCTGCCGAAAATGCAAGAAAATCACTTCCTATCGCATCGGCAATGTAAACGCCCGACGAAGCGAAATCGCGCGCGGACGAGCAGCAGTAGGGAATGGGAAGCTCAAGCACCAAATCGGCGCCGTTGTTAAGAGCCGCCTCGGCGCGTAAATATTTATCGGCAACCGCAACGCTTCCGCGCTGTACAATGTCGCCGCTCATAATGCAAACGATATGCGTGAAACGGTTTTTTAGCTCTTGAAGCTGATATTCGTGCCCGAAGTGGAACGGATTATATTCGCATATTACCGAAACTGTGCCGTTTTGCTTCATTTCGCATCAAAACCCCCTTGCATTTCATTTATAAAGGTAGTATAATGAAAAAAATATAAAATGTCAAGTTAAGGAGTAATTATGTATATTCTCGTTGTAAATGCAGGCAGCTCTTCACTTAAATATCAGCTTTTCGATATGGACAAGCAAGAGGTTGCCGCTAAAGGTCTTTGCGAGCGTATCGGTATTGACGGTAAGCTCACCCACACCTCCACCGGAAAGGAAAAAATTCAAAAGGATATTCCCATGCCCACCCACGCGCAAGCGGTTGCGGCATTGGTTGAATCTCTTACCGATAAAGAACACGGCTGTATTTCCGATATGTCGGCTATCTCGGCAGTCGGTCACCGTATAGTCCACGGCGGCCCTTGGCTTATCAAGAGCGTGCTTGTTGACGATAACGTTATCGCCGACCTTGAAAAGTGCCGCGACCTCGCGCCGCTTCACACAGTACCCCACCTTTTGGGTATCCGCGGCTGTATCGAGGTAATGCACGAAACTCCTCAGGTTTTGGTTATCGACACCGCATTCCACCAAACCATGCCCCCCGAAGCATACACCTATCCCATTAACTACGAGGTTGCTCAAAAGCACAACATCCGCCGTTACGGCTTCCACGGTACTTCGCACCGTTACGTTTCGGGCAAGGCGATTGAATATCTCGGAAACCCCAACGCAAAGATCGTTACCTGCCACCTCGGCAACGGTTCCTCGATCACCGCTGTTGACGCAGGTAAATGTATCGACACCTCGATGGGCTTCACTCCTCTTGAAGGCGTTATTATGGGCTCGCGTTGCGGTGCTATCGACCCTGCTGTTGTTCCCTTCGTTATGGAAAAGGAAAATATTCCCGTTAACGAAATGGGCAACTGGATGAACAAAAATTGCGGTTTCTTGGGCGTATCGGGCGTTTCGAGCGACCTTCGCGAAATTACCGCCGCAATCGATTCCGGCAACAAGCGCGCAGAGCTTGCATATAACATCCTTGCATATCAAATCAAGAAATATATCGGCTCTTACACTGCGGCAATGAACGGACTTGACTGTGTCGTATTCACCGCAGGCGTTGGCGAAAACGATGAAAGATTGCGCGCTCTCGCAATGGAAAATATGGACTACTACGGAATCAAGATCGATCCCGAAAAGAACAACACTCGCGGTTGTATGGATATCTCCGCGGCTGATTCCAAGGTTAAGGTGCTTGTAATTCCCACCAACGAAGAGCTTGTTATCGCATCCGATACGATGCAAATCGTTTCCGAAGCTAAGTAATGGCAACCGAAAAGGAACAAAAAAGCGATATTTTAGGACACAGAAGCCGTTGTAAAAAGCGGCTTCTTTCCGAAGACGCAAAAAATTTCAGCGACGTAGAATTGCTTGAAATGCTGCTTTTTTATGCCGTGCCGCGCGCAGACACAAAAAGCATTGCCGAATCGCTTATTGAAAAATACGGCTCGATAAACGGCGTTGTCCGTGCCGATTTGGACGAGATAACGCAATTTCCGAATCTTAAGGACGGCGCAAGAGTTTTGTTTTCGCTCCTGCGCGAGGTTTTCGCGCGGTCTGCGGTTTGCGTGGGCGATAAAGACCTTTTGGAGGGCGAAAAGCTAAAGGAATATCTGCTCGACCTCTACCGCGAAAGAGTGAACGAAACGATTTATGCCCTTTATTTTGCCGCCGACGGCGAATTTATCGGCAAGCAGGTCGTGTTCAGCGGCGGAATCAGCTCTGCAAGGTTTTCGCTCCGTACGATAACCGAGGGCATCATCCGTATTGGCGGAAAGAACGTAATACTGGCGCATAACCATCCGAGCGGAAGTCTTGTTCCGTCATCGGACGATATTATTTCGACCAAGCGTATTGCGGCGCATCTTGCTGCCAACGAAATCGAGCTGATCGAGCATTATATCGTCGGTAAAGACGATATCGCGGGGATTTTACATCTTAGATAAATAAAAATAACTACCCGAAAAAGAGCCGTTGAGCTCTGCTTCGGGTAGTTTTAATTTTACAAGCTCAGCACGTATTCCTCGGCAGAGCGCACTCCGTCGATAGCGGCGGAAATAATACCGCCTGCATATCCTGCGCCCTCGCCCAAGGGATAAATGCCTTTAATATTGCTTTGTCTGTCGTCAAAGCGCTTGATGCGTATCGGTGAGCTCGTGCGGCTTTCGATTGCGGTCATAATTGCACCGCTTGAATCAAAGCCCTTGATTTTTCTGCCGAAAGCAACCAATGCCTCGCGGAAGGAATCGTTGATTTCTTTTGAAAAGAGCTTTGAAACGTCGCAATATTTAACGCCGCGCGGATAGGTCGGGACAATATCGGTTTCGGTTTTGCCGTTTCCGAGATATTCACCCACGGTCATTGCAGGGGCGGTAAAATCGCTTCCGCCCATTTCAAAAGCGGCTCTTTCAAGACGCTCGCGGTAATCATATCCCGCAAAAATGCCGTCGCCTAAATCCTCGGGCAGAATTTCGCAAAGGATTGCGCTGTTTGCGTTCTTGCCGTCACGCGCGTGGTAGCTCATTCCGTTTGTAACAAGTCGCCCGTTTTCACTCGCCGCGGCAACAACGTGTCCGCCGGGGCACATACAAAAGCTGTAAACCGTTCTTCCGTTCTTGCAATGCGTGAAGAGCTTATACTCGGCAGGCGGCAAAAAGCGAAGATGGTCGCCGTTGCCGTATTGCGATAAGTCGATATCCTTTTGCGGATGCTCGATGCGAAATCCCACCGAAAAGGGCTTTCTTTCAAGCTCCGCGCCGTGAGAATAAAGCATTTCGGCAATGCTTCTTGCCGATTGTCCCGTCGCAAGAAAGAGCGAATCGGTTTCTATTTCGCCGTTTGAGGTGACGACCGAAACGATTTTGCTTCCGTCTGTGCGGATATCGACAAGCGAGGTTTCAAAACGAATCTCGCCGCCGAGCGAAATAATTTCCTTGCGGATATTTTCTACAACACCGCGTAAAAGATCGGTACCGATATGCGGCTTTGCGATGTAAAGCGTTTCCTTCGGCGCGCCTGCTTTGACAAGCTCGTTCAAAACGAATTGACCGCGGAAGCTTTTGTCCTTAACAAGCGTGTTAAGCTTTCCGTCGGAAAATGCGCCTGCGCCGCCCTCGCCGTACTGAATGTTGGAATTTTCGTTCAATTCGCCGCCGCCGAAAAATATGTCGACGTCCTTTTTTCGTTCCGATACCTCTTTGCCGCGCTCAAGTACAATAGGGCGCATACCCGATTTTGCAAGACAAAGCGCGACGAAAATACCCGCAGGGCCGAAGCCTGCGATAACGGGGCGTTTTTGGGGCATTTTTTCGGCAACAGGGAAGCAATATTCCTCTTCCTTTTCGACAACAGTGCCGCCGCAACGCGATGCAATTTTTTCATCCGAGCCCGAATGAACGAAAATATCGACGGTATAAACGAATTTAACCTTGTTTCGACGCGCGTCGATTGATTTTTTGCGTATTTCAAAATCAAAGCTGCCAATAGGCTTGCCGATGATTTCCGAAATGCGTTCTTCAAGAGGAAGAGCGTCCTCGCGCGGAGAACGCTCTAAATTAAGCCGTACCATTATTTAAGGCCGTTCTTTTCAAGCCAAGCAACGTAGTCCTGATAAAGCTTGACAGAATCGGGGTGTCCCATATAAGCGGTAGTACCGGGTTTGTTGAACATACCTTGGTACTGATAAATAAGAATTTCGTCAACGTAGGGAGAAATGCTCTTGATCTGACGGTCGATTCTTTCCATATCAGCCGCGTAAAGCGCGCTTCTGTAAACGTCGCCTTCAAATTCAAAGACTTCCATATCTGCCCAAAGAGCCGATCTGCCTGCCTTGTCGTGTGCCTTGCGGAGCGCTTCATAGAATGCGGGAGTTTCCTCGGGCTTGGACTTGCGAACGCCGATTTCATCTTGGTATGCAATAATATCGCAATCAATGCTTTCGAGCTGAGCAACATATTTATCGTCAGCGATAAGATGGTTCGTTCCGTAAGGAGCGATAAGCATCTTAAGCTTGGGATCGATAGTTCTTGCAAATGCGGAATAGGTGTTTACGTATTTAATAAAGTTGTCATCGTAGTAGGGATAAATGCCGGTTTCATCGGGGAGATACCAACCGTAGAAGGATTTATACTGACCGTACTGAGCATAAAGCTGTTCCATTGCCTTGAATGCACGTGCAGTAACCTCGGGGTTGATCATATTGTCAACGGTTTGGGTCCAAACGCCGTAGTAACCGCAGGAAACGAATACCTTAATATCGTTTCTTTCGGCAGCGCGCAAAAGTGCACCCATAGGGTCCTTTGCGCCCATATCATAAAAGGGATATATGTCTGTCTTGAAATAAGAAAATGCGGTATCATTGTAAACCTGTGCGGTGGTGAGGAGAACGATATATTTCATACCGAGCTCTGCAATTTCGTCCACCTTAGCTTCCCATTGCTCATCGGTAAACCAACGGCAAATCGGGTTCCAATATTTTCCTTCGGGGATGTTGTGGTGTTGGAATTCAAACCAAGTACCTCTGATGGGCTTAAGCATATCAAAAAACTTCCTTTCGGTAATTCTGTTTTGGGTTCTGATTAAAGAATAACATTTAAAAGGTGTTTTTTCAATAGTTTTATAAAAAAACGGTTGCGAATAATCCAAAAATCGATTATAATAACGTTTGCTTGGAGGTGTTTTTTATGAAAAAGCTTTTTTGTCTTCTCTTGTCACTCCTCATATTTGCTGCAATCCTGCCTTTTTCCGCCATTGCCGACAGTAACGGCTTGGTCGTCGTCGCTTTCGGCGACAGCATTACCGCGGCAGATAAGTGGCAAAAGCATATCGAAGCCGAATACGGTATCGATATAATTAACGCAGGCGTTGGCGGCGACACCACCAATACCGCAAAAGCGCGTTTTAAAAAGGACGTTTTAAACCGAAATCCCGATATAGTGTTTATCAGTCTTGGGGTTAACGACTGCGCGATAGATATGGCGCGTTACGTCGACCTTGAAACCTATAAGGCAAATATGACCTATTTTATAGATGAATGCCATAAAATCGGCGCAAAGGTCATTGTGAACATTCCGACACCCGTGGTTGACGCTCAATATCTTACCCGTCACGAAGCCGAACCCTTCGAGCCCTATGGCGGTCCTAACGGAATCGTAACCGTTTATGCCGATGCGGCGCGTGAGCTTGCAATCGAAAAGGGTGTTGTATTTGCCGATTTGAACGCATATTTCCAAGGGCTTAACGGCGGATACACAAAATATTTCCCCGACGGAGTTCACCCAAGCGACACCGGATACAAAATGTATGCCGGCGTGGCGATGGAAGCATATCAAAGCTTATGGCGCGGTGACGTTAATTTCAGCGGAAGCATCGACAAATTCGATTACGTTCTTGTAAAGCGCGTTTGCCTGAAAACGGTAACGCTTGGAGAAAAGCAATTGCTTTCGGCGGACGTTAACGGCGATGAAACGGCGGATAAGTACGATTACGTTTTAATCAAGCGTCATTGTATGGGAACCTATAAAATCGGATAAAAAAAGAAAACCGACGGTTTTGCCGTCGGTTTTTGACTATATAATGCCGTTTAGCGAGAGGATGAAAAGCACACAGGTGATAAGTATTGCGCCTGCAAGGACAAAAAGTCCGACGTTTGTCTTGCGCTTTTCGGCATTTTTGCTTTTGGATTTGTCGATAAGCCCCGTGCTTTTAAGCGCCGCAACAACGGGACGGTAAAGCAAAAAGGTGAGCGCCGCGTTAAGTCCCGCCTTTAAGAGATTGAAGGGTAAAAACGCAGGAATGAGCAATGCGACGACCGCCTCACGCGGATAGCCCATATAAAGCGGAGTGATGAGGTAGTTCCAAAGCATCATTACCGAAACCGCAATCGCCGCGCCGACGGCAAGACCGATGACCGCGCCCGAAAGGGTGCGTTTTTTCTTATAAATAAAGGCGGCGGTGCAGGCAAACGAGCAGGTTGAAATAACGTTCATCAAAAAGCCGATCCAAGAGGTGTCGCTTACGGTTATCATTTCGATAAAGGAAACTATCACCGAAACGGCAAACGACATCATCGGGCCCCAAATAAGACCGCCAAGCGCGATAATTACGTCCTTTGGATCATAGCTTAAAAACAACACGACGGGAACACGGCCGATCATCATAACGATATAAGCGAGCGCGCAAAGCATTGCGGTGACGGTAAGCTTTTTTGTATCAATGCCTCTTTTCATAACAAAAACCCCCGAAAGGAATTACCTTCGGGGGGCAAAACAACAAAATGCGGCAATATGCCGAAAATTAGGTTCTTCTCTCATCTCGACTTTACGATCGGTTCCGGAATTTCACCGGATCGTGCATAACGCTCGCGGACTGTACCGCCGGTAGGGAATCTCACCCTGCCCCGAAGACATATTATATTATATGCAAATAGCAAAATAAGTCAAGAGTTGATTTTATTATTTTAATATGTTATAATACCAAGAAAGAGGTGTAAAATCCGTTTTATCGGAGGTTTTTATATGAAAATGATCATTGTCGGGTGCGGAAAAATCGGCGCTTCGATAATTTCGAGTCTTGTTGGAGAGGGCAACGACGTTGTTGCGATTGATTCCTCGCCTGCGGTTATAGACGAAATCGGCAATATTTATGACGTTATGTGCGTTTGCGGAAACGGCGCCGACACCGAAACGCTTGAAGAAGCAGGTGTTTCAAAGGCGGACCTTTTCGTTGCCGTAACCAATTCCGACGAGCTTAATATGCTTGCCTGCTTCGTTGCGGAGCGTATGGGAGCAAAGCATACCATCGCGCGTATCCGAAACCCCGAATACAACGATAAAAGTCTTGATTTTTTAAGCAAACAGTTGGGGCTTACCGTTTCGGTCAACCCCGAATGGATGGCGGCAAAGGAGCTTTTCAACATCCTAAAGCTTCCTGCCGCAGTAAATATCGAAAGCTTTTCGGGCGGAAATTTGGAAATGGTCGAGCTTCGTTTGAAGCAGGAATCGATTCTTGACGGACTTTCGCTTATCGAATTGCGCCGTAAATACAAGGCGCAATACCTTATCTGTGCGGTACAGCGCGGTGAGGAGGTTTATATCCCCGACGGTAATTTCGTGCTTAAAAGCGGCGATAAGATCGGCATAACTGCTTCGGCTTCCGAAATACAAAAGCTGCTTAAAATGCTCGGCTTGGTTCAAAAATCCGCGAAAAGCGTTATGATACTCGGCGCGAGCCGAATCGCTTACTATCTTGCGAAACGCCTTATAAACAGCGGTAACCGCGTTATCGTTATCGATAAGGATGAGCGTGTCTGCCGTACCTTTGCCGAAGAGCTTCCCGATGCCGTGGTTATCCACGGTGACGGCGCAGAGCAGGAGCTTTTGCTCGAGGAGGGCTTGGGCTCGGTCGACGCATTCGTTGCGCTTACGGGAATGGATGAATTAAATATCCTCATTTCCATATTTGCCGCTTCGCAAAACGTACCGAAGGTTATTTCAAAGGTAAACCGCAACGAGCTTGCCGTTATGGCGGACAAGCTTGGGCTTGAAAGCATCGTTTCTCCCAAAAAAATCGTGTCCGACGTTCTTGCGCGTTACGCAAGAGCAATCAACAATTCCCAAGGAATAAACAGCATCGAAACGCTTTACAGGCTTATGGGCGGAAGCGTCGAGGCGCTTGAATTTAACGTAAGCAAGGATTTCAAGGGGCTTAAAACCCCGCTTAAGGATTTGCGCTTGAAGCCGAATATGCTTGTCGGCGGAATAGTGCGCGGAAGAAAGGCGATCATCCCCGGCGGTATGGACGAAATTCTTCCCGGTGACCGAGTGGTGGTTATCGTTTCGGGCACGCAGGTTTTCGATCTTGATGATATTTTGGAATAAAAGGGCGGAACAGCTATGAACCGTAAAATGGTATTTTATATGTTCGGCCGTATTGGGCAGATAGCGGCGCTTTTGCTGCTTATGCCTGCTGTGGTGGCAATCATCTACGGCGAATACAAGCAATTATGGGCGTTTTTAATAACCGCCGCAGGCGCTGTCGTTTGCGGAACGTTAATTTCGCTTTTGTGTCGAACGAAAAACAAGGTAATATATGCCAAAGAGGGCTTTGCGATAGTAAGTCTTGCGTGGATATGTATGTCTGTCGTCGGCGCATTGCCGTTTACCCTAAGCGGCGAGGTGCCGTCGTATATCGATGCGATATTTGAAACGGTAAGCGGCTTTACGACAACAGGTGCTTCGATACTGCGTGACGTTGAGGCGATGAGTTACAGTATGCTCTTTTGGCGCAGCTTTACTCACTGGATCGGCGGTATGGGCGTTTTGGTGTTCGTTATGGCAATCGTTTCGAATATGACCGACCGTTCTATCCACCTTATGCGCGCCGAAATGCCCGGCCCTGCTGTCGGTAAGCTTGTGCCGCGCGGACGCGACACGGCGAAAATTTTGTATCTTATCTATATCGTAATGACCGTTGTGCAGATAATAATGCTTTGGGCAGGTGATATGAACCTTTACGAAAGTATTGTACACACCTTCGGTACCGCAGGTACGGGCGGATTCGGAATAAAGGCCGACAGTGTCGGCGGCTACAGCAGTTATTCTCAAATGGTCATTGCCGTGTTTATGCTTTTGTTCGGCGTGAATTTCAATCTGTTCTATCTTGTTATCATCGGCAGATTTAAGAGTGTTGTAAAAAGTACCGAGCTTTGGACTTATTTGGGCATCGCGTTCGTTGCCGTTGTGTGCATAACCGTCAATATTCTGCCGCTGTGCAACGGTGTCGGTGATGCGTTCAGACAAGCGTTCTTCCAAACGTCATCGATAATGACCACCACCGGATATTCCTCTGTCGATTTCAATTTGTGGCCGTCGCTTTCAAAGGGCGTTTTGATGCTTTTGATGTGCTTCGGCGCGTGTGCAGGCTCGACGGCGGGCGGTTTGAAAATATCCCGTGTCGTCATTCTGTTCAAGCTGTTTTTGGGCGAGATAAGACGTATGCTTCATCCGCGGTCGGTTACCTCGGTTAAATTCGAGGGCAAGGCGGTCGACCGTCAAACGGTTAGCAGTGTTACGGTCTATTTCGCGGTATACGTTTTTTGTATTATTGCGGCATTCCTTGCCATAAGCTTCGAGCCCTTTGGGTTTGAAACGAATTTCTCGGCTGTGCTTGCGACCTTTAACAATATAGGCCCCGGCTTCGGTGCCGTCGGCCCTTGCGGCGGTTTTGCCGATTACAGCGGATTCTCAAAGATAATCTTCTCGTTTGCAATGCTTTTGGGCAGACTTGAAATTTTCCCGCTTATAATCGCGCTTTCACCCTCGACCTGGAGAAAAAACAGATAAATAAAAATAGACGAAAAAAGAAGAAGTCCCGAAATCGGGACTTCTTTTTTATCTGTAAGCTTTAATTACGAGTAGCTTTCAACACAGGTGTCGATAGCGTCCTGAATGGTATCCTTCTTTGCTTCGTAGGTAGAAACAACGTCTGTGCTGTTGTTCTTCATCATATCGGTGATCATACTGCTTACGCCGCCGAAGTCGTAGATAATGCCGAGGTCGTAAACAACGTTGCTGAATACGAGGTCGAGCATTTCGCCGGATTCGTCATCGCGGAGGTCACGGTACTTAAGGGTGGTTTCGTAGTATGCGGGAGTGATGAACTTTCTGCCGCCGTATGCCATTGCTTCAAGCATAAATGCAGCGTATTCAGCGTCTGTGCCCTGAAGCGAGGTGGGGATAACTGCAGCGTATGCCATTCTTGCGGAACAGTAGGTGTAGTATTCATCCTGTTCTTCGTTAACCAACGGGAAGGGGATGATACCGAATTCTTGAGCATCGTTGTAAGCGCGGAGCTTCTTGATAGCCGAGAATGCGCTGGTTCTGAAGAGTGCGCGGTTCTGACCGAATACGTCAAGCGAGATTTCCCAGATGTTGGAACCGTCGGTTACGGTGTTACAGTGGAAGCACCAGTCATCCTTAAGCTGGAGAGCTTCAAGAATCTTTTGGAGAGTGGTAACAGAGGAAGCATCGTTCATTGCAACGATGGGAAGGTCATCGGAGTTCTTGGTGATGTAGTTCTTACCTGCGCCGATGAAGAAGCCTGCAACGTCGCCATAAGAAGCGGAGAGACCCCATTCGTCGTTATAGGTCATACCGGTGGTGCCGTCGGTGTCGCCGGTAACGGTACGGCTCATTTCGATCATTTTATCGAAGGTCCAGGTCTTTTCCTTAACCATCTGATAAAGATCGGTATCGGGGAAGTTCTTCTTAAGGATTTCCTTGTTGAAAGTAATAGCGGTGGAAACGATCTTGGGCATTATGGAAATGTCGCCGGTGTTGAAGTAAAGCTTGCCGCCGATAGAAAGAGATTCGGTAGCAGACTGATCCCACCAAGGCTGATCGAAGTGGAGATAATCCGAAAATTCGTTAAGATCCCAAAGATAGCCTTCTTGTGCAAGCGATGCTGCAGCAGGCATAAACATCAATGCTGCGTCATATTGCATAAGGTTGGAGGTGATATCTTCCTTAAGATCTGCGCGAACGTCCTTAACAGGGTGAGCTTCGATAGTTACGCCATACTTTTTGAGGATTTCGTCGTTACGCTTGGAAACAGCCTCGCTCAAGGAAGCGTCGGTTGTGGAATAAGCGTTGGGAACAACGTCTTCGCAGTAGTAGGTCGGGTCGCCTTCTTGCGATACAACAAGAACGTCGAAGGTCGCGTATTTCGAATCCGTCCAAGTGAATTCGGGCATAAGCGAATCAAAATCAACTTCTGTGCTGGTGTCTTGGCTTTCGGCGCTCGAGCCGTCGCTTGCGGTGCTTTCGGTGGAAGTAGCGTCTTCACAGCCGACCAAAGCAAACGAGGTAGCAACCATAAGCAGGCAAATTAACATGGAAATAAGTCTTTTTGCGTTCATGGTACAGTTCTCCTTAAAAATTTCAAATTTAGCTAACTTATTTTATCACATAGAAAACCGATTGTCAAGTAGCTTTTGCGCCTGACAATCGGGGGGCTGCGCTTGACAATCGGGGTTCTTTATTTTCTTGTATAGCTAAAGCTCGGCTTTTCACCGCTTTGATAAAGCGTCAAAACCTCGTCCATCTGTTTTTCGGTTTCGGTGGTAAAAAGCAACGTCAACAAGCCGACACCTGCTTTTTTTAACTCGTTTTTGCGGTCTAATTTATATCCCGGAAGCGAGTTGTAGATGATGTTTGTGTGGCTGTGTCCGCTTATTATCGGGAATTTTGCGCCCGTGCGGTCGGTCAAATGCGAAAAGCATTCGCTTCTGTTTTTGCAACCCTCGATATTTTGAATGATGCAGGTGCGCGTATACATCAACGGCGTTCTTCCGTATCCGATATGTTCAAGCGCACAACGGCTGAATCGTGCGAATTTACCGTCGGTTTCGGGAGAAAGCATTACCGAGGAAAGCGAAAGCTCATCGAACAAATTAAGCGCTTCGCGGTTGACGACGTTCAATGCGTAATCGCCGTGTAAAAACATACCCTTGCACAGCTCAAAATGACATAACGACGAAACGGTTGCTTGGTTTATTCCGACCGATTTTGCTTCTTCAAGCTGTTTTTTAACCGTTTCTTGCTCGGAAACGAAAATGCTTCGCGGAATTATTGCCGAAATCTTTTCGGCATAGGGGATAAAGCGCGAATCGGTGCATTTGCGAAGCGGAACATCTATTCTTGCGGCATTCGGCGCGTGCTTTTTCAAAAATTCCGCCGACGGCAATCTGCCCTCGAAACGCAAAACGAAGCCCTTTTGCTTGCTCGGATGCAAGGTCTTTGCTTCATCGCGCTTGGGGATTATGCATTCCGCAGGAGGAACAACACGCTCACGCGCAGGGCGTTTTTCCGCCTTTTTGAAGGGAAGCGGGTTTTGCGATTTTTGCTTGTCCTCTTCCCGACGGATACCGAACATCGTTTTGTTGATTTTCGAGGTAAAATAACCGTCGGTAAAGCCCGAACGGGAAAAAAGCGCCGTAAGGTATTTTATTTCTTCGCCGTTTGCGTTGCGGTTTTCGTCCAAAAGACGGCGATAGACCGAGGTTACGCCGCCGACGTAATCGGGGCTTTTCATTCTGCCCTCGATTTTTAAGCTTGTAACACCCGTTTCGCACAGCTCTTTAATATGCGAAGCAAGGCACATATCCTTAAGCGAAAGGGGATATTTGTTTTCGCCCTTGCAGGGAAGACGGCAGGGCTGAGCGCATTCACCGCGGTTGCCGCTTCGGTTGCCGATAACCGAGCTCATCAAGCATCCGCCGCTTTCGCTTACGCAAATCGCGCCGTGAATGAAAATTTCGGTTTCAAGTCCTGTGTCGGCAAAGCGTTTGATGTCTTCCTTCGGCAATTCACGCGCAACCACCGCGCGTGTGAAGCCCATATTTTTAAGAAAATCCGCCTCCAAATGCGAATGTATCCTCATTTGAGTGCTTGCGTGAAGGGCAAGCGACGGAAATTCCTTGCGCAAAACGCTCGCAAGACCGAGGTCTTGAACTATCAAGCCGTCGGGCTGAACGTCACGGGCAAGGAAGGAAACGTAATCGAGCACGCTTTTAAATTCTTTGTCATATATTAACGTATTGAGGGTGATATGCAAAGCCACGTTCGAATCGCGGCAAAGCTCGCCTGCGCGAATCAATGCCTGACGGTCAAAATTCGATGCGTTTATACGCGCGTTAAACATTTCGCCGCCCAAATAAACCTCGTCTGCGCCTGCGGATATCGCCGCCTTAAGCGCCGCAAAGCTGCCTGCAGGGGCTAAAAGCAATGGCTTTTTCAACCTGTTTCCCACCTCTCGTTCGTTATACGGTCTATTATAACTCGCAAAACCCAATAAGTCAAATCAATTATATAATTTAATATAAATTCTACATATTGCGGTCTTTTTCTGCAAAGGGTCCTATAAATTGCTATTGAAAAGCTAATCAAAATATGATAGAATCAATTGACTATGACTTTGGAGGCAAAATGATGATAGCCAACCCTACTTTTTTTGAAAACGAAGGCGGAAGACAAAATGGTTACGACCTCTTTTCGCGCCTTTTGAAGGATAGAATAATTCTGCTTTTCAACGAAATAAGCGATGACCTTGCTTGCAGTATCGTCGCTCAGCTTCTTTTCCTTGAAGCTCAGGACCCCGAAAAGGACATTACTCTTTATATAAATTCGCCGGGCGGAAGCGTTTCCGCGGGCTTTGCCATTTATGACACGATGAGAAGCATCAAATGTGACGTTTCGACGGTTTGTGTCGGCTCGGCATGCAGTATGGGCGCTTTTCTTCTTGCCGCAGGTACAAAGGGCAAGCGTTATGCGCTCGAAAACAGCGAGGTTATGCTTCATCAGGTAATCGGTTCGGCAGGCGGTCAGGCGTCGGACGTTATCATCGCGGCTAATTTTGCAAATCGCACCAAGGAAAGAATTAATCGCATCCTTTCCGAAAATATCGGCAGATCTTACGAGGAAATCGTTCGTGATACCGAACGCGACAATTGGATGTTCGCCGAGGATGCGCTTGCATACGGCATTGTCGACGAAATCGTCAAGAAAAAATAAAGGTTTATTTCGGATAGGTTATTGATATGTTTGCCATAACCGCTTTAAAGGTGCTTATGATGATCGCCTATGGCGTTCCGGGGTATCTGCTTGTAAAAACCAAAGCGTTGGGCGAGGAATCGATTAAAGCATTCGCAAAATTCTTGCTTTACGTTTGTCAGCCTGCGCTTTCGCTGTATACCCTTACGTCGGTCGACAGCACACCGATTCTTATACGCGATCTTTGGATATTCTTCTTCGTTACGCTTTTGGCGCAGGTCGCCGTTATCGGTCTTTACTCGCTTGTCTTCCGCAAGAGGATGAAAAGCGATTTGGGACACCGCGTCTGCTCGGTTGCGGGTATATGCGGAAACGTCGGATTTTTCGGTGTTCCATTGCTTGAATATCTTATTCCCGGTATGCCCGAGGTCCGTGTTTACTCCGCGGCGTTTTCAATCTCGATGAACGTTATCGGCTGGACGATAGGCTTGCTTATGATGACGGGTGACAAAAAATATATCAAGCTCAAGGCAGTATTTTTGAATCCGTCGGTGATAACCTTTGCGGTTTCGTTTACGTTGTTCGCCTGCGGTGTAAAATTTCCCGAAGCAATTGCGGATTTTATCGAAACGCTCGGAAGGATGTCGACCGTTGTCTGTATGACCGTGCTCGGAATGCGACTTGCGACAAAGAGCTTGGCAAAAATATTTACGAATTACCGCATTTACATAGCGGCGGCGATAAAATTAATTATCAGTCCGATAATAATCGGGTTTATGTTTGCCTTTTTGCCGATTGGCGAGGAGGTAAAAACGGCGGCGTTCGTGTTGGCTTGCTGTCCCGGCGCAACAATGATACAAAGCCTTTCCGAAACGTATGGCGGCGATTCGCGTACGGCGGCGGATATAGTGCTTTCCACAAGCTTGATTTGTATTTTAACCATTCCCCTTATGTGGACAATATACAACTCCATCGTATTTTAGGAGGTAACCAATTATGAAAAAGACTGTTGCAATAATCTTCGGCGGCGAAAGCTCGGAATACGAGGTAAGCTGTGTTTCTGCGGCAAACGTTGCCGAAAACGTTGATAAAAATATTTACGACGTCGTTTTGGTCGGCATAACCAAGGACGGTAAATGGTGGATCTATCGCGGAAGCACCGATGACCTTCGCAACCATATCTGGCAGGAAAAACGCGCGCTTTTGACACCTGCGGTTATTTCTCCCTGCAAGGCGCACCACGGTCTTATCGCGCTTGACGGCGCAAACGGAAGCTTTGAAATCGTCAGAATCGACGTTGCATTCCCCGTGCTTCACGGCAAAAACGGTGAAGACGGTACGATGCAGGGTCTTTTGGAGCTTGCAGGCATTCCCTATGTCGGATGCGATACCTATTCGTCGGCGGTTTCTATGGATAAGGCGGCAACCAAAACCATCTGCTCTGCCGCAGGTATTCCCGTTGTTCCCTTTGTTTGTGCAAGTAAGACCTGCGATGTCGATGCGCTCGTTGCATCGGTTGAAGAAAAATATGCATATCCCGTGTTCGTGAAGCCCGCAAACGCAGGAAGCTCTGTCGGTATAACCAAGGCGAAGGACAGAACCGAGCTTGTCAACGGCATTAAGCTTGCTTTTGAACACGATAAAAAGCTACTTATCGAGCCGAATACCGTCGGACGCGAGATTGAGGTTGCCGTTTGCGGTAACGATAAGCCCTTTGCGTCGGTTTGCGGTGAGGTAATACCCAACAGCGATTTTTATGATTACGAAACCAAATACGTAAACGATAAATCGGTCTGCCTTGCTCCTGCGCCTATGGACGAGGCAACCTCCGAAAACATCCGCGCTCTTGCTGTCGAGGTCTATAAGGCGCTCGGCTGCAGCGGACTTTCACGCGTGGACTTCTTCCTTACCGAAAACGGCGCATTCCTTAACGAAATAAACACGATTCCCGGCTTTACTCCCATAAGCATGTACCCCAAAATGATGGCTTGCATCGGAATCGAATATAAAGACCTTATTACCAAGCTCCTTTTACTTGCTGAAGGATGCGAGGAATAATCGGATGGAAAACAGAAAGCCGATCGGCGTTTTCGATTCGGGCTTGGGCGGTTTGACTGCGCTTGGCGCGTTAAGACGGCTTATGCCCAACGAGGACATTATATATTTTGGCGACAGTGCGCGTATCCCTTACGGCACGAAATCGCCGACTGTTATTCAAAAGTTTGCCCTGCAGGATACGCGTTTTCTTGTATCCTTGGGCGTGAAGGCGATACTTATCGCCTGCGGTACGGTAAGCTCGAACTGTCTTGACGAGGTTCAAGAGGTTGCGGGTGTCCCCGTTGTCGGCGTTATAGGTGAAACCGCAAGGCAGGCGGGGGAAATTGCAAAGCAAGGCAAAAACCGTGTTGCCGTGCTCGGCACAAGCGCAACTATAAACAGCGGCGCCTTTGAAAAGGAATTGCGGAAAAACGGTGTTGACGATATAATCAATCAAGCGTGTCCGATGTTCGTGCCGTTGGTTGAAAATTGGCATCCCTCGGTGGATGACGTTGCGACCAACACCATTGTTTCGGAATATATTGCTCCGATTGCAAAGCATTCTCCCGATGCGGTTATTTTGGGATGTACCCATTATCCGCTTTTGGCGGAGGTTATTGCCAAATATTTGCCCGAAACGAAGCTTATCAGCTCGGGTGAAGCGGCGGCTATGGGAATCAAAGCGCTTTTGACCGAAAAGAAAATGCTTAACGACGTCGGCGGCAAGACCGAATTTTACACAAGCGGCGGCGAAAAGCTGTTTTCGCAAAACGCATCGCGCTTTTTGGGTGAAGATATTCCCGTAAGCGCAGTGCATATTGATATTGAAAACTATTAAAAAGGAAAATTTATGAAAATACCCGTAGATATACGAATTTCGAACGAGCGTATAAATGCCGCGTCGATAATGCGCGGAGAGGAGCGCGGCGAAACCGAAGAATTTTCGGTTTCGGGAACAATGAGAAACACGCGCCGAGGTCTTTGCATTGAATATACCGAGCAGGATAATTCGGTAATGACCATCATCAACGTGTTCAAGGACGAAACGGTTGCGCTTAACCGCATCGGACCGATGAGAACGCATCTTGTCTTTACCGACGGAAAGGCATACGATTGTATTATCGGTGCCGGCGAAAGACAGTTCCAAATGCGTGTCCGCACGAAAAATCTTGAAAACACTCTTACTATGGACGGCGGCAAGCTTTTTGTCGACTATACCGTCGAAATTGTCGGTTCGCTTGCAGAAAGAAGCAAGCTTACTCTTGCCGTAAGCCCCGACGCAAGTATAATCAAATCATAAAAGGTGTAAAATGGCTATTAAAACTCCCGCAGAAAACTTAATAATACTGCCTCGGGACGTTTTGCCTCATATCAAAAACGCATCCTCAGAGGAATTAAAAGCACTGCTTTATTTCTTTGCCGAGCCCGATTCGTCGATTGCCGATGCCGCGCGTGAGCTTGGCTTGACGGTATCGCAAATCGAAACGGCGGTCGCCTTTTGGCGCGGCGCCTCGGTCTTTGCCGAAAGCGAGGGCAAAAAGAAAAAGGTTGTAAGCGACACAAGCGTTTACCGCAATTACGATTCGCAAACGCTTACCGATGCGCTTATCAATCAAACCGATTTTTCGATGCTTAACGAATTTGTTTGCGAAAGACTGTCGAAGCCGGTTTTGACAAAAAACGATTTAAGCTCGCTTTTCTATCTTTATGACTACGCGCGTATTCCTGCGCCCGTGATTTGCGGAGTGGTTGAGGATTGCTGTGAAAACGGCAAAGCGAATATGCAATACATATTCAAAACGGCGCTTTCGCTTTACGAGCAGGGAATCGATACCTATGAAAAGCTCGAAGCGTATCTTACCCGAAAAGCCGAAATCAACAGTAACGTCGGCAGGCTCCGTAAGCTTTGCGGTATGGGTGACAGAGCGCTTACAAGCAAGGAAAAGAAAACCTTCGACCAATGGTTTGGCGAATGGGCGTTTAAATTCGACGTTGTCGAGCTTGCTTATGAAAAAACCGTTGATGCAACGGGTAAGGTAAGCATTAATTATATGAATACGATTCTTCGCCGTTGGTACGACAGCGGATTTGCAACGGTAGAGGATATTAATACGGGCGATTCAAGCCGAAAAGCAGGAACCGACAGCAGTCTTGACGGAAGCGACGAATTTATTGAAGCGGCGCTTTCAAGGGGCTTTGAGGATCTGTTGGGTGAAAACAAATGAAACTGAACGAAGCATTAAGCATAAAAACCGAAAAAAGAATAGCGGCAATGGACGAATCGGAAAGAAGACGCGCCGAGCTTCACGCAAGGATACCTAACATCAAGGCAATCGACGATGCCCTGCGTGATATCCCCATGCGTGCGATGGTTGGCGAAAACGTCGAATCGCTTCGCGCCGAAAACGAAGCATTGACAAGCGAGCGCGAGCGAATTCTTCTTTCTTACGGATATGAAAAGGATTACGACGCACCCAAGTTTGAATGCCCCGATTGTAACGACGGCGGTTATTGCGGAATAAAGCTCTGCCATTGTATAAGAGAGCTTATGTCGGTTCAAAGCTACCGTCAAAGCAGTCTTGCGGGCGGACTTTTGGACAAGACCTTCGAAAACTTTTCGCTTTCCTATTATTTGCAGGGCGCAGAGCGCGACCATATGGAAAACCTGCTTAACGGTTGCAAAATGTATGCCGAAAGGTTCCCCAACGACAATTCCGCAGGCATTTATTTCTACGGTGGTACGGGATTGGGAAAAACCCACCTTACAGCCGCAATCGCAAACGTCGTTTCGGCAAAGGGCTTAAGCGTTGTTTACGAATCGGCACAGCAGATTTTCGACACGATGGAAGCGGTGCGCTTTAACCGTGCCGATATTTCCGAAAGGAAAAAATACGAAAACTGCGCATTGCTTATTATCGACGATTTGGGCGCGGAATGCGTGTCGCAATACAGCGTTTCTGCAATAACGAGCATTATCGATATGCGAATCGTCAACGGCAAAAAAACGCTTATTTCGTCAAACCTTAATCCCAACGGACTCAAAAAAACGTACGGCGAGCGTCTTTATTCGCGCGTGCTGGGAGAATTTCGTAATCTTTCCTTTTTGGGTAGAGATATCAGACTTCAAAAGGTAAAGGGTGTTAAGGATTGAAAACGGTAGATATTTATACAGACGGCGCTTGTAAGGGAAACCCCGGCGCAGGCGGTTGGAGTGCGATTTTGGTCTTTGGCGGAAAGGAAAAAGAGCTTTTCGGCGGAGAAGCGGTTACGACAAACAACCGAATGGAGCTTACTGCCGCAATCGAGGGCTTAAAAGCGCTTAAAGAGCCCTGCAAGGTCAAGCTTTACAGCGATTCGCAATATCTGGTCAACGCCATAAACAAGGGTTGGCTTGAAAATTGGAAGAAAAAGGGCTGGCGCAAGGCGGATAAATCTGCCGTTTTGAACGACGACCTTTGGAAAACTCTCGACGAATTGCTTTCAACTCACGAGGTTGAATTTATTTGGGTTCGCGGACACGACGGACATATTTATAACGAGCGTTGCGACGAGCTTGCAAGCGGCTATGCCGAAAAATTAAGAGCTTAATAAAAATCACCCGAAGCAAAATTTACGCTTCGGGTGTCGCTTTTTTTATAACTCGTTTATGATTCTCAAAAGCGATTTTTTGTTATCGCGCGATAGCTCGGTAAGCGGTGCGCGAAGAATGTTTTTGCAAAATCCGCGCTCGGAAAGAGCCGCTTTAAGCGGAATTGGGTTGACCTCGCACCTTAAAGCATCGCAAAGGGGAATAAGGCGCGTTTGCAATTCGGCGGCTTTGGAAATATCGCCGTCGAAATAAAGCGTACACAAGCGTTTTACGTCGTAAGGGATAAGGTTCGACATAACCGAAATAACGCCCTTTCCGCCCAATGACAACACGGGCAAAATTCTGTCGTCGTTGCCAGAATAGATAGGCAAATCGTCGCCGCAAAGCGAAATGATGCGCGCCGTGTCGGCAATGCTGTCGCCTGCATCCTTAAAACCGACGGCAAGCTTGTTTTCGGCAAGCTTTACTGCGGTTTCGGGCTCGATTTTCATTCCCGTACGCGAAGGCACGCTGTAGGCGATAAAGGGAAGATTCGAAGCGGATGCAATATCCGAATAATAGGAAACAAGCCCTTTTTGGGTGCATTTGTTGTAATAAGGCGTAACGACAAGCAACGCGTCTGCGCCTGCAAGGGCGGCGTGCTCCGACATCCTGCACGCGCGGCTTGTATCGTTACAGCCCGTGCCTGCAATAACCGGCACTCGTGAGCGCACTTGGCGTACGGTGAACGCGATAAGCTCTTTCTTTTCATCCTCCGAAAGGGTTGACGATTCGCCCGTCGTACCGCATACGACAAGCGCATCGACCCCGTGCGAAAGCTGAAAATCTATCATTTTGGCAAACGAGATATAATCAATGCCCTTTTCATCAAACGGAGTGGCAAGAGCCGTTGCGACTCCGCGAAAAACAATCGACTTTTTCATGCTATATTTTCCTTTTCTGTTGAAAATTTTTAGACGATGTAGTATAATGTTAAAAATATCCTTGGAACAACCCAAGCGCTCTCGAAATAAGTATATTCCGAAAGTAAGGAAAAGGAAACTTTATGGACCTTTTAAAACGCTCAACCTATTTTTATGACCTTCCCGAGGAGCTTATTGCCCAAACTCCGTCGCCCGTGCGCGATATGTCGCGCCTTTTGTGTCTTGGCAAAGCCGACGGAAGTGTCGAGCATAAGACCTTTCACGATATAATCGACCGCCTTAAAGAGGGAGATTGCCTTGTTATCAATGATACCAAGGTTATCCCTGCACGTCTTTTCGGCAAAGCGGAGGGCAGAGAGGGTGACGTCGAAACGGTTTTGCTTTCTCGCGTTGAGGGCGAAGATGGCGAGGTTTGGAAATGCCTTACCCGACCCGGCAAAAAGACGAAAACAGGTCAAAGGGTTATTTATTCCGATGAACTGCAAGGCGTTGTTACCGACGTGCTTGAGGGCGGTATCCGCGTGATAAGGTTTGAATATAACGGCGTTTTTGCCGAAATACTCGACCGAGTCGGATTAATGCCGCTTCCGCCCTATATTACCGAAAAGCTTGACGATAAAAACCGTTATCAAACTGTTTATGCAAAAACCGACGGCTCTGCCGCCGCGCCGACCGCAGGCCTTCATTTTACACCCGAATTGTTGAAAAAGGCAGAGGAAAAGGGCGTCGAGATAGTGCGCGTGCTTCTTCACGTCGGCTTGGGCACCTTCCGTCCCGTTAAGGAGGATGACCTTAAAAACCATATAATGCACGCCGAATATATTAAAGTAACACAAGAAGCGGCGGACAGAATAAATGCCGTACACGCGCGCGGCGGACGCGTTATCGCCGTCGGCACAACAAGCGTGCGTACGCTTGAAACCGCGACCGACGAAAACGGAATTATTCACCCTTACGAGGGAGATACCTCGATATTCATTCATCCCGGTGTGAGGTTTAAGTGTGTTGATGCGATGATAACCAACTTCCACCTGCCCGAAAGCACGTTGATTATGCTTGTTTGCGCGTTTGCGGGTTATGAAAACACAATGAACGCCTACCGCGAGGCGGTAAGCAAAAAATATCGCTTCTTCTCCTTTGGCGACGCGATGTTTATCGAATAAAAAGCAAAAAGAAAACGGCTCCGATACGGAGCCGTTTTTGTTGTTGGAAATTAAAGAGCGCGAACCTTTACAACACCTGCGATTGCAGTGATGTCATCGATAACGACTTGGTTGATCGCGTCGTTGGTGTCGAAGAAGGAAACTGCGTTGTTACCCTTTGCCTGCGAGAAAAGCGATTCGATATTTACATTATCCTTTGCGAGTGCCGCAGAGATTTGGGTGATGATGTTGGGAATGTTCTGGTGAAGAACAACAACACGGTTGCTTTCGGCTCTGTTAAGAACTATTTCGGGATAGTTAACGCTGTTGCGGATGTTGCCGTTTTCGATGTAATCGATAAGCTGTTCTGCCGCCATAACCGCGCAGTTGTCTTCCGATTCGGGAGTCGATGCGCCAAGGTGAGGGATGCAAACAACGTGAGGAACACCCAAAAGCTCTTCACAGGGGAAGTCGGTTACGTAAGAAGCAACCTTGCCGCTTTCAAGCGCTTCAATAAGGTCGGGAATATTTGCAAGATCGCCGCGCGAAAGGTTGATAATGCGGACGCCGTCCTTCATCTTTGCAATATTTTCTTTGTTGATAATGCCCTTTGTTGAGGGAAGCGAAGGAATGTGATAGGAAATATAATCTGCTTCCGCATAAATTGCATCGTAATCGTCTGCCTTGCGAACCGCACGGGAGATCGACCAAGCGTTTTTAACGGTAATGTAGGGGTCACAGCCGACAACCTTCATTTTAATGTCGCTTGCGGTGTTTGCAACCATACCGCCGATTGCGCCGAGACCGATAACACCAAGGGTTTTACCCTTGATTTCGGGGCCGACAAATTTGCTCTTGCCCTTTTCAACCTGCTTTGCAACGTCGGGAGTGCCCTTAAGAGAGCTTGCCCAGTTGATACCGCCGACGATATCGCGCGATGCGAGAAGAAGCGCGGCAATCGCAAGCTCTTTAACGCCGTTTGCGTTTGCACCGGGGGTGTTGAAAACAACGATGCCGTTTTCACTGCAACGGTCGATCGGAATGTTGTTTACACCTGCGCCTGCGCGTGCGATAGCAAGAAGCTCCTTTTCAAAAGGTTCTTCGTGCAATGCCGCAGAGCGAACGAGAATACCTTCTGCCTTTTCGGCGGTTTCCGAAACGTTATAGTTTTCGTTAAATACGTCAAGACCAACCTTGCTGATCTTGTTATATAACTTAATATTATACATTATGCGTTCTCCTTTTCGTAATCAGCCATAAACTGAACCAGCTTTTCAACACCTTCAACGGGCATTGCGTTATAGATAGATGCGCGCATACCGCCGACAACGCGGTGACCCTTAAGGTTCACAAAGCCTGCCTTGGATGCGGCCGAAACAAACGCCTTATCCTTGTCGGCATCGCCGGTTACAAAGCAAACGTTCATAAGCGAACGAACTTCTTTATCTGCGGTTGCTTTGAAAAGCTTGGAGTTGTCGAGGTAATCGTAAAGAATGTTTGCTTTCTTTACGTTGATCTTTTCGCGTTCTTCAAGACCGCCGGTTGCCAAAAGCCACTTGAATACAAGACCTGCAACGTAGATCGAATAGCAGGGAGGAGTGTTGTACATCGAGCCGTTTTCAGCTTGAACGGTGTAGTTAAGCATAACGGGAATGTTTTCTCTTGCGTTGCCCAAAAGGTCTTCGCGTACGATAACAACGGTAAGACCGGAGGGGCCCATATTCTTCTGAGCGCCCGCATAGATAAGACCGAACTTCGAAACGTCAACGGGACGGGAAAGGATGCCCGAGGACATATCGGCAACAAGAGGGATATCGCCGGTGTCGGGGATATAGTCAAAGCAGGTGCCGAAAATAGTGTTGTTATAGCAGATGTGAACGTAATCTGCATCGGGCGAGAAGCTTTCAACCTTGGGGATGTAAGCAAAGTTTCTGTCCTTGGAGGATGCGATAATATTTACTTCGCCGAATTTAGCGGCTTCTTCTGCCGCCTTTTTCGAAAACTGACCGGAAACGATATAATCGGCTTTGCCGTTTTTATTCATAAGGTTAAGGGGAACAGCGGCAAACTGTTGGGTAGCGCCGCCTTGAAGGAAAAGAACCTTATAGTTATCGGGAATGTTCATCAATTGACGAAGGTCTGCTTCAGCAGTGTCGATAATCGCTTGGTATACGGGCGAGCGGTGGCTCATTTCCATAACCGACATACCGCTGTCGTTGTAGTTGAGCATTTCTTTTGCTGCTTGTTCAAGCACCGATTCGGGGAGCATGGAAGGACCTGCAGAAAAATTATAAATACGTTGCATTATGTATATCTCCTTTTATATAAAGAAAAAATTTCCCAATTTATATCTAAAGATTATAATACCACACTATCGCATTAAAGTCAATAGAATTGCAAAAAGAAAAAGGTTAATTTTAACTTTTTGTTGACAGCAGATTATTCATTTGGTAAAATGCAGATAAGAAATTATAAGAGGTAGCGGTTTATGCAGAAAAAATTGGGTTTTGGCATCATCGGATGCGGAATTATTGCGGATTTTCATGCAAACGCAATACACGAATGTATTGCAGATGCCGATTTGGTCGGTGTTTGCGACGTTGTTTTTGATGCCGCGGAAAAATTTGCGACTCGCCACAGAACGAAAGCGTTTAAGGATGAAGCTGAGCTTTTATCCTGCAAGGATATCGACGTTGTTTGCATTTGTACTCCGAGCGGATACCATCACACTTCGGTTATCGCCGCCGCAAGAGCAGGTAAGCATATTATATGCGAAAAGCCGCTCGCAATAAACAAGGAACAGCTTGATGCTTGTGAGGCGGAATGCAAAAAATCGGGAGTTACCGTTTCGGTAATTTCGCAAAACCGCTATGCAAAAAACATAAATCAAGTAAAAAGCGCCATCGATGAGGGCTTGCTCGGCAAAATCGTTTGCGCCGATATTTATATGAAATATTATCGCTCGCAGGAATATTACGACAGCGGCTCGTGGCGCGGTACGAAGCGCATCGACGGCGGCGGCGCTTTGATGAATCAAGGTATTCACGGCGTGGATTTGTTGCTTTATCTTGCCGGCTCCATAAAAAGCGTTTATGCCGTATCAAAGACCTTGGTTCGCAATATCGAGGTTGAAGATACACTTTCGGCTGTCGTTGAATATGAAAGCGGCGCGACCGGTGTTATCCAGGCAACAACGTCGGTATATCCCGGATATCCGCGCAGGCTCGATATAAACGGCGAAAAGGGCTCGATCGTTCTTGATGAAACCTCGATTGTGCGTTGGGATATTCAAAACGGCGGCGGTCACGACGACGTTGTTCTTATGCCCTCGTTCACAAACGGAGCTTCAACCCCCACCGCAATTTCAAACGATGGACACATCCGCCAAATTTCCGATACGATTCGTTGCATCCGAGAAGGTCAAAAGCCCTTGTCGGGACTTGCCGACGGCAGACGCGCGGTCGACGTTATTTTGGCGATTTACAAGTCGGCAGAAGAAAAAAGACCGATATTCCTTTAAATATCAAAACGGTAAAACAAAAACTTCCCGAATTTTCGGGAAGTTTTATTTGTTATTTCGATTATTTCGCCTTTGATCTTCTTGTCAAGAACACCACGAGTGATGCGATGCCGTAAATGATGAAGAACATAAACGTTGCGAAGAAGAGCAATACCACCCAAGTCGATGCGTTTGCATTGGGTGCGGTCGAATGGATAACGAACACGGCGATCATCGCAAAAATATAGTTAACGATAATATGCAACGCGCGTTTTGCAGTCGAGGAAATGCTCTTGATTCTGAAAAACAGGAACGAAAAACCGTAAACAGCCGAGAACAGCGCGATAGCCGCATTCGCCATAAGCAAACGCTCTGCAAATTCGCTTATACCGTTCATACTGACGCTTGAAGCGGTTCCTTCCGATGCGGCGGCAGTGCCGAGCGAGAGAATGGCGGTCCAAAGAAAGCTGATGACCGCATAAGCTCCAAAAGCTCGCAAGCCGCATTTAAGTATGGAAATTTTCTTATCTTCCATTATTACTTAATGAAGCAAGAGGTTTTTTCGGAAAGGGATTCGGGCGCAACCGAAGCGACCATTACGCATTCGATTTTATGTTCGGTGGTGATCTTTTCAACCTTGCAAACAAATTCTTCAAACGCGTCAACGTTATCGCCGCACATTTTAAGTGCGCTGTCAATGAAGATTTCGGTGATATCGTAGTTACCTGCGAGCAATCCGCAAACGAAACCGTAAAGTTCATCGGCAGTTTTAACGCCGTATTCTTCAACGTCGACAAGACGTGCGTGAGGTTTAATATCGAAAGTGAGTTTTCTGCCGCATTCGATGCAGATAACAACACCGTTGGTTTCCGAGGATGCTTGGTTTACAGCTTCGATAAGGTTCTTGGTCTTACCGGTGCCTTTTAAGCCTACTAAAAGTTGCATAATAAAACTCCGTTCTTCCGGCTGATAGATTTTGTAAGTCGGACATCGCGCCGGTGCGTTTGCCCGATCTATTATTAGTATTTTACTTTATTTGGATAAAAAAATCAATAGTATTTTCCTGTAATTGATATAAAATTTTCAACTTTTTAACAATTTTCAGAAAAAATTTCGTCAGAATTCGGTTATATCGACGCGATTTTTTTCAAAAGCTCTTCTTTGCCTGCATCATAACCGGGCTTGCCGAGCAATCGAAACATATTCTTTTTGTATGCTTCCACACCGGGTTGGTCGAAGGGGTTGACCTCGAGAATATAACCCGAAACCGCGCAGGATGCGAAGAAGAAATAAATCAATTCGCCCAAGGAATATGCATCCTTGCCGCCGAAATCGATAATAACGCTTTCCGTACCGCCGTCGCGGTGCGCGAGGAGTGTGCCGAGCATTGCCTTTTCGTTAATATCGTCCATCGACATACCGGTTAAGAAATTGAGTCCGTCGCCGTTTTGCTCGTCAAAGGGAATCTTGGGAGAATCGGGGTCGGGATTTACTGCGCGTACGATGGTTTCGAAAAGAATGGGGGAGCCGTCCTGAACGAACTGACCGAGCGAGTGGAGGTCAGAGCTGTAGGTGACCGACGCAGGGAAAAGTCCCTTCTTGTCCTTGCCCTCGCTTTCGCCGAACAGCTGCTTGAACCATTCGCCCATAAAGCGGAAATCGGGGTCATAGCTGACCAAAAGCTCGTTGGTTTTGCCCATTTTAAGCATAACGTTGCGAAGCACCGCATATTTGTAAGCCGCGTTGTCGAGTCCCGATGCGAAAATCGAGTCGCGCATATCGCAAGCGCCGTTGAGAAGTGCATCGGTATCAACGCCCGCAACCGCCGCAGGAAGCAAGCCTACTGCGGTAAGCACCGAGAATCTGCCGCCGACGTCATCGGGAATAACGAAGCATTCGTAACCCTCCTGCTTCGCAAGAGAAAGAAGTGCGCCGCGGTTTGCATCGGTGGTTGCAACGGTTCTTTCCGCCGCCTCCTTTTTGCCGTAACGCGATTCCATATATTCGCGGAGGATACGGAAAGCAACTGCGCTTTCGGTGGTAGTGCCCGATTTACTGATAACGTTTACGCTGACACGCTTGCCTTCGCAAAGCTTAAGAACTGTGTTGAGCTCGCAACCCGAGAAGGAGTTGCCGAGGAAATATACTTCGGGGTTGCCGTCGTTTAATTGGTTGTGATAGGGTGTTTTGAGGTATTCGATGACCGCGCGAGCGCCGAGGTAAGAGCCGCCGATACCAACGACCAAAAGCACGTCGCTGTTTTTGCGGATGCGTTCCGCACAAGCCTTGATGCGAGCGTATTCTTCGCTGTCAACGCGCACACCGAGGTCGCGCCAGCCAAGAAAATCGTTGCCCTTGCCGCTCTTTTCGCGGAAGTATTTATCCGCTTGTGCAAGAAGACCGTCAAATGCGGAAAAATCGCATTCTTTAATGCTTTCCGCTTGCTTGTATCTAAAGTTGATCATAATTTTTCTTCCTTTATTTATATATAAATTTCCGAAATATTATAAAATATATTTTCGCTTTTGTCAACAATAAAAAGGCCCGCTTCATAACGAAACGGGCTTGCTTTTTGTTTATTCTCCGATAACGACGGGTGTAAGGTCAAAATGATTGCAAATCATATCGCCGGCGTGCAGGCGGATGTCGACCTTGTTTTCGTCAACGTCGATTACCCAATGCTGAACGTGGCAGGTGTTATAATGGCGAAGCGTTATGAGTATCTTGCCGTCTTCTGCAATCTCGTAAGCGGCATATACGCTTATTCTTTCAACGCTGTTTACCGCAGGGTCGAGGAAGGTTATCGAGGGGACAAGGTTCATTATATTATAATGGTTAAGAATATATTCGCCGTTGCCGCAAACGAATTCCTTTTGACCGTATTCGGTATCGAGCACAACGTGAAGCAGCTTTTCACCGAAAAGTCGGATGCCTTTTACCTCGGCGCGGTTTTTCGCAACGGTAAAGGTCAAATCGTTGTTGAAATCTTGGCTTTTTTTGGTGGAATATGCGGTTTTTGTAAGCGCTTCAAGCTCGCTTTGGTCGCAACCCTCGCCGTACATATTGTCGAGAAGCTTATAAATCAATTGGACCTCAAGTGCCATATTGCCGACCTCGCCCAAAACCGTTACAACAGTACCGATCGAGGGGAATACCATACAAAGCTGACCGAATGCGCCGTCTCCGCGATAGCCCTCGCGGTCGTTGATCCAGAATTGATAACCGTATCCCGCAGTCCAATCGGGCGAGCCGTTATTCAGGTCGATCGAATGGTGCTTGGTTGCCAATGCGAGATATTCTTCGCTTACGATACGTTCGCCGTTGTAAGTGCCCTTGTTCTTAAGCATAATACCGAATTTGGTAATGGAATCGCTTGAAAGCTCAAGTCCCGTACCGCCAAGCGTTTGACCGCTTTTGGTTTCGCGCCAAATCGGCTTTTCAATACCCAATTTTTGGAAAAGTCGCTCGTCAAGAAAGTCAACGAGCTTTTTGCCGGTAACTCTTTCGACCGCCGCCGCGCACATACAGGTTGCCGCGGTGCTGTAAGCGAATACGGTGCCGGGCTTGTGTACCGTGGGGATTGCAAAAAATCCCTTTATCGGGTCGTCCAACCAACGTATTTGGTCGAGCACGCAAGCGGTATGTCCGCTTTGCATCGAAAGCAGGTCGTGCAGGGTGACCTCGCGCAGAGCGTCGGTCATTTCCTCGGGCATTTTGTCGGCGAAAAGCTCACACATTTTCGTGTCGGGCGAAAGCAAGCCTTCGTCAACACAAATTCCGACTGCCGTGGAGGTAAAGGATTTTGAAAGCGAATAAAGATGCATGGGCGATTCGAAGTCATAGGGCTCAAAAGCCATACGAAGCATCGGCTCTTTGCCCTTTATAATCTGCATCGCGCGGATGAAGATTCCGTTTTTGCTGCTTTCTTTAATATAATTATGTACTGCGTTCGCGTTTACGCCGTTTGCAAGATAAAGTGCCATATCGTTATCCTATTCCATTTTACCAAGATAAATTTCGTTTGCCTTGCCCAAGAAATGACGCTTGATAACGTTGCGCATTTCTGCGGGGCGAAGGTCCTCGTGAAGAATATTGTCGATAGAAAGCCATTTTGTGCCGACCTGATATTCGTCGCGCATAAGCTTATCTTCTTCGTATTCGCTTATAATGTCGCAAACAAACATAAATTCGATTCTGTGTGATTCGTCTTTGAAGCCCTCGCGGATAAACAAAAGACTTTTCGGCGAAACGGTATATCCCGTTTCCTCCTTTGTTTCGCGAATCAACGCATCAAGCATAAGCTCGTCGGGCTCTTGCTTTCCTCCGGGGAGTGTGTAAAAAACCGTACCGTCCTCGTCAACGAGCTTATTGCAAAGGATTTTTGCGCCGTCGATGATTATTGCTTTAATAGAATTTGTTAATTTCATTGTTTCTGTGCTCCGCTTTATGTGTTATCAGTAGATGTTTCGCCGTTGCTTTTTGCGGTTACGGTAATCGAAAAGGTCATTTCGGTCACGTTGTAATGAACCGCGATAAGATCGCCGTCGCGCACTGCGATGCGAGGATAGCCGTTGTTGCTGAACGTCACGCCCAATTCCCGTTCAACCGTATCGATATAAGCGCTTGCTTGCTCGCCGGTCACGTTTGTGTAATAAGCCGCGGCGTATTTTCCGCTGTCATCGGCATCAAAAGCTTCGTTTTCTCCCGAAAAGGCGGGGATGCCTTCGGTTATTCCGTCGCCCCATTCGAAATCGGGGGTTGCGGTTTCATCGGAGTTCGAAAAAACCGCAACTAAAATAACGATAACGAGGAAAACCAAGCATACACAAGAGGTAAGCGTTAAGTTTCTTTTTATTGCAGATAAAAATCTGCTTGCTATATCTTTCATTTTAAAAATTCTTTCGGTTTAGAATTTTTCCTGACGCCATTTTACAATGAAGAGCGCCGCCGCACCTGCGATAGCAACGAGAGCAACGATGAGAATAACGATGACGGTTGCAAATCCGCCGTCCTCCTCGGTTTCGCCGTCGATCGCACCTTCGATTGCTTCGAATTCAACGCTTATGGTGTGGTCTGCGGTAACGTTTTCAAAGGTGTGGTTGAAAATGCGTTGACCGATTGCTGCGTCTGCCGAAATGCCGTCGATAAGAACCTGCTTAATAACGTATCCTTCCTGCGCGGTGATATAGAAGGTTTTGGAAAGACCCTTGTTAACGCTGACCTTTCCTTCGGGATTGATGCTGCCGCCTTCGTTTACTACCGACGAGGTAATGGAATGTCCGCCGATAATGTCTTTGGTGCAGATAAGTATGCCTTCGTTATCGTAAGCATATTTGCCCGAAATACCGCTTGCCGAAACGGGAAGCGGAGTTTGAGCGTTTTCCTTGGTGAAGAAGCCCGAGTTTGCGCTGTTGTAAAGCAGCATTACCGCGCTTCCGTTTGCAAAGCTGTTTCCGAGCTTAAAGGAAATAAGAGTGCCTTCGGGAAGCACGACGCCCGTGTTGAAATAAAACGCCTTATATTCCGCGCCGCCGCTTGCCGCGTT
>JAZTXY010000076.1:0-9822 GCA_045636665.1 Eubacteriales bacterium | reverse complement strand
CCCAAAAGGTAGTTAAAGGAGCCCTCGTGAGTAGGAACGTTTTGTGTAACAACGGGGTAGGAAAGAATTGCGGCGTTAGGTTTACATAATTCGTTATCAATGCCCAATTTTTCCGAAACGAAGGGAAGATGCCATTGTGTTGCAATAAATCCTGCAAGATGTCCGCCTGCGGAAAATCCGATAACGGCAATCTTGTCGGGGTCGATACAATATTTTTCGGCATTCATTCTTATGTGAGCAATAGCGGCAGCCGCATCAAGAAGCGGATTTGCAACCTTTGCGCGGTCGCCGGTGATATATCTAACCGTAAAGGTGTTATAACCCTCTGCAAAATAAGCACTTGCAATCGGTTCTGCTTCTCTGTCGGAAGTGAACTGATAACCGCCGCCGGGGAATACGACCATTGCAGGTCTTCTGCCCTTGGTAAGCTCGGGCGATACACGGTGGATCATCAATTCCATGGTAATGGTTGTCGCGCCGTCATAAATTTCATTGCTGTGAAGTTGAATAATTTCCATTTAATCTTCTCCTTAATTTATCATAAATACTGTAAATAGCAAAGCAAATGATAATGATAAACGAAACGTAAAGAAATACATCGCCTACCGTAGTGTAAAGCGTTGTTGATTCGATTGCAAAAATTTCACAGTCGGCGATATCCTTGGTCAACGGCTCGGTATAAGTAATTACTCTTCCTCGCTCGTCGATAAATGCCGAAACACCTGTGTTTGCCGCACGCATAACGTAACGTCGGTTTTCAATTGCGCGAAGCTGTGCGTGTCTTAAATGCGTGTAAATACCAACGCTGTCGTTAAACCAACTGTCGTTCGTTACAATTGCAATCATTTCGGCGCCGTTATCGACCGCCTCGCGTGAAAATTCGGGGAATATCGAATCAAAGCAAACCAGCGGCGCAACACCGCCGAATTCGGTATCGATTACGATTGGTTCTTTACCCTCGGTCAAGTCGCTTGTGCCCTCGTTGAATTCACCCACAAAGGGTAGCATCTCACCAATGAAATCTGCAAAAGGAATAAATTCGCCGAAAGGAACAAGGTGACGTTTATCGTACCTATCCGAAAGTGTACCGTCGGGAAGTATTGCAATTACTGCGTTATATTTGTTTTTGTCGCCATAATAATGTACGCCCGAAATTATCGTAACGTCGTATTCTTTTGCGATATTAGCAAGCTCTTTATGAATTATACCGTTAGGCACAAAAGCCGTAGGTATTGCCGTTTCGGGCAAAACGATTATCTTGGAGCCGCTTTTTGCCGCATCCTCGGTCATACCGACGTAAATGTCAAAAATCGAGCCCTTGTTTTCGCTGTCCCATTTTTCATTTGACAAAACGTTGCCTTGTAATGCGGAAGCCTTGATAGGAGCGTTTTTTTCATAAGGAATAAACCAAAGCGTCGTTCCAACAATCAAGTTAACACCAACTATCAAAGCGCCAACCAACGCAAAAAATCTCTTTCGATTAATTGCCGCCCTTGCTAAAGCAAAGCATGCCGCCACGGTTATGAAGGTGATATAATACTTCCCGAAAAGCGATGCCGTTTGCAAATAGGGAAGAAATCCCGTTAAAGAAACCGAAACACCGCTCCAAGGAAAGGCAAGCATACCCAAGGATAAAACCCATTCGTTAATAACAAAAACCGATGCATACCCAATTATATCGAGCTTACTTGATTTGAAAAACCTTGCAAGAAGCAAAACGGATGCGCTTACCACAGCGTGCAGTAAAGGAATGGCGATGCAAGAGCAAACGAGAATAAATACCGCCTGATCTTCCGAAAATCCAAACCTTGAATAGGGATACATTTCGGATAAAAACAGATATAACGGGCTGTAAAAGCCCATAAAGTACCAAAAAAACGGCGCGAAAAAACTTTCATACTCGTTTCTTTGCTTTATCGCAATATAAAAAATCGCAAATAACGAAATGAACGTAAATATAAAAAGCTCTTCAACATAATAGGGAAGCGCACCCAATGCACCCGCCAAAAGGCAAAGTAACAGCGAGATGCGCTTGCTGACTATCGCGCGGTCAATTGCCGCGACAAATTTAATTATTGTATTTTTCAAAGCTTTGCTACCATCGCTCTAACCGCTTCCGTGGCTACTTTAAATGCCTCGAAAGGAGTTTCGAAGGAATAAACGTGATGAATATCGTCAAGCTTGGAAAGACTTGAAAGTCCCGTGAAATTCATTAAGTGCGGTTCCATAGTAAGAATAACGGTTTCGTTTTCTCTGTCAAGCGATACCGCCTTAAGTGTTTCTTCAAGACAAGCAACACCCTTTCCGGGAGGAACGATCGCGCCGCTTTCATCCGCATCCTTAATGTGGAAGTAATGAATATAATCCTTCAAAAGGGGATAACCCTTCGATGCGTCTTCAAAGCAGAAAGCGAAGTTTCCTGGGTCTAAAACCGCCTTAAGGCGTCCGCCGAAATACTGCATAAGCTCAAGCTCGCGCTCGGGGGAGCAACCGAAAATATCCTTTTCGTTTTCGTGGCAAAGAATAAATCCGCGCTCATCTGCCATATCAAGCAATTCGCCGATATATTCAAAAGCGATCTTCTTGAATTCTTCGTCGCTCATACCGTCAGCGGGATAAAAGCTGAACATTCTCAATACCTTACAGCCGAGAATATCGCCAATATCCATAATGCGTGTAAGCAATTGCTTATGCGCTTCAAAATCGTCGTCTACGTTAATTTTGCCGATGGGGGTACCGAGCGCCGAAATGCCGATGTTGTTCTTTTGAAGCTTGTCCTTAACCGAATAAACCTCTTCATCGGTCAACGTAATAAAGCTCTTTCCGTCTACACCGCGAAGCTCGATTAAACCGATGCCTAATTCCTTAAGACCTTCAATTTGCTTATCAAAATCAGCGTCGATTTCATCAGCAAACGCCGAAAATATAAAGTTTGCCATATCAATTACCTTCAGTAATGTTTACGCCGACAGCCTGACCTTCGATAAAATAACCGGTATAGGTTCTTCCTGTTTCAAAGGTATAAATGGCTTTTTCGCCGTGAACATATTCGCCCTTCTCGTTTAAAATAAAGTTTCCTTCGGAATCAACTTCGCGAGTGTCCATAAGATTATTGCGGAAAGTGCCGTTGTAACGTTCGCCGTTACTCCACATATAAATGCCCTTAGCACCGTCGCGCTTGTCATTCTTAAAAAATCCTTCGTAACGGTCACCGCTTTCATAAGTCATAATGCCGTAGCCGTTTTTGAGATCGTTGGCAAATTCGCCCTCATAAGAAGCGCCCGAAGACCATTTGAACTTACCCTTGCCGCTTCTTACGTCGTTAGTGTAATTGCCTTCATAGCTGTTGCCGTTAGCATAGGTGAAAACGCCGGTTCCGTGTTTTTGCGAATTTATAAATCCGCCTTCGTAAACGTCACCGTTGGAATACTTAAAAACTCCGTTTCCGGTGATTTCATCGTTTTGGAAATAACCCTCATAAATATCGCCGGTTGCGGCAAAGCTCATAACACCGTGACCGTGTCTGCAGCCACCAACGATTTCTCCAACGTAAACGTCACCGTTTGAATAGCTGATAGTTCTGTTGAAATAATCAAGCGTTGCCTCGGTATCGTTTTGGTACTTTATAGTGCCCGATATCGGTTGGTCGTTTTCCCATTCGCCAAGGAACTTTGCGCCATTAGAAAGGGTTAAAAACCTTCCGCCGGAGAGATAGATAACCGAAACGGTAATCGCCACCATAATTACTGCGGCAATAAGAATTAAAAGTATGGGGTTGGTCTTACGTTTGCTCATAAAATTTCACCTCCGCCGTTATCTCCGCCAAAGGCGTCAGAAAGCTGTCCGCTTGTACCCTCGATGATATCGGGAAGTATGAGCGTGAGAACGTAAGCAAAAATCAAAAGCATCACAAAGGAAAGCAGGATAAACACAAGGTTAACGTCTTTTCCTCTGTATTTCGATTTTGCCATGCTCAACTTATCGGGTGCGATATAATATCTTCCGTCTTCTGTGCGAAGAACGGTTTCGGAAAAATTGGTGCCCGGTCTTAAAGAATGCTTTAAAGCAGGGGAGAGCTTCACATTGATTTCCTCAAGCGTAAGCGCGCTTTCGGGCGAGGTTGCATCAATTTCGATAAGCTTGCGAACAAGTCGACCCAAAAAACGGATGTTATAATACATAATCATCATCGCAACCGCCGCACCGAGCGTAAACATCCAGATAATTACAGTAATATCCATCGGATCACCTATTTAATAATAGTTTTTCCAAGCATATAAGGTCTGAGTGCTTCGGGAATATTAACGCTTCCGTCTTCGTTAAGGTTGTTTTCAATCAAAGCGATAAGCATTCTGGGAGGTGCAACAACGGTGTTATTAAGAGTGTGCGCAAGATACTTGCCGTTTTCGCCGTCTACGCGGATCTTAAGTCTGCGTGCCTGAGCATCGCCGAGATTTGAGCAGGAACCAACCTCAAAATACTTCTTCTGTCTGGGAGACCAAGCTTCAACGTCAACCGATTTAACCTTAAGATCTGCCAAGTCACCCGAGCAGCATTCAAGCGTACGAACGGGAATATCAAGAGTGCGGAAAAGGTCAACGGTATTCTGCCAAAGCTTGTCAAACCACATCATGCTTTCTTCGGGCTTACAAATAACGACCATTTCCTGCTTTTCAAACTGGTGAATACGGTAAATGCCGCGTTCCTCAATACCGTGAGCGCCCTTTTCCTTACGGAAGCAAGGCGAATAGCTTGTAAGAGTTTTGGGAAGCTGCTTTTCGGGGATAATAGTGTCGATATAACGGCCGATCATCGAGTGTTCGCTTGTACCGATAAGGTAAAGATCTTCACCTTCGATCTTATACATCATTGCTTCCATTTCCGCAAAGCTCATAACACCGGTAACAACGTTACTGCGGATCATAAACGGAGGAATGCAATATTCAAAGCCGCGTTGAATCATAAAATCACGCGCATAGGTGATAACCGCGGAGTGAAGCTGCGCGATGTCGCCGGTAAGATAATAAAAGCCGTTGCCCGCAACCTTTCTTGCGCTGTCAAGGTCAAGACCGTTAAGCTTTTCTAAAATTTCTGCGTGATAAGGAATTTCAAAATCGGGAACGAGAGGTTCGCCGTAACGTTGTACCTCAACGTTTTCTTCATCGTTTCTGCCGATAGGAACGGAAGGATCGATAATGTTGGGGATACGCATCATTATGGTGTTAAGCTTTTCGCCGACTTCCTTTTCTTCTGCAGAAAGTGCATCGATTTTGCTGCCGTCAGCGGCAACAGCGCGCTTAACCTCTTCGGCTTCCTCGCGCTTGCCTTGTCCCATCAACGCGCCGATTTGCTTGGATGCCTTGTTACGGTTAGCGCGAAGTGCTTCAACCTCGGTTTTAATTTCGCGGTTGCGAATATCAAGAGCAATAGCTTCATCTACCAAAGGAAGCTTATCGTCTTGGAACTTTTTCTTAATGTTTTCGCGTACAACGTCGGGGTTTTCGCGAAGAAATTTAATGTCGATCATTATATTTTACTCCATTCGTTTAATTTTCGTTTTCAAAAAATAATTCGCCGCATATTTGTTTTATAAGATCCTCAAGGTCATCCGAGCCGGAAAATGATATCGTGATTTTTCCGTTTCCGTTTGCATCCTGCTTGATATTTGCTTTTCTGCCGAGAATTTCGCTCATATCGTTTTCGATTTTCTTATAATAAGCGTTGCTCACGCTGTTGCGGTTGTTTAAAGGATTTTTCTTTCCGCCGTTTAGCACGTTTTTAACGTATTGCTCGGTCTGTCTGACAGAAAGCGCGCTTTTGATTATATATTCGGCATGCTCAAGAATGCCGTCTTCGTCAAGGTGCGAGGTTAACGGAATCAGCGCTCTTGCGTGTCCGTAGGAAAGACTGTCGCTTTCTACGAGCGAAAGCACCGAATTCGGTAATTTCAAAAGTCTCAAAATGTTTGCTACCGATGCGCGTGATTTGCCAACTCTTTCTGCCGCTTCCTCTTGGGTAAGACCAAATTTATCCATAAGATCGCGGTAACCCAAAGCTTCTTCAACGGCATTAAGGTTTTCGCGCTGAAGATTTTCGATAAGAGAGAGCTCGGTTGCGGTGCGGTCGTCAATTTCCTTTACCAACGCGGGAATTTCGCTGAGACCTGCGATTTTCGAAGCTCTCCAACGTCTTTCACCTGCGATGATTTCATAATACCCGTTTGCCTTCTTTCTGACTGCAATCGGTTGAAGAATGCCGTGCTTTCCTATTGAATCGGCAAGCTCAAGCAAAGCTGTTTCATCAAATTGCTTTCTTGCTTGGCCTCTGTTTGGCTCAACATCGGAAATTTTAAGCATTGTAACGCCGTTTTGCTCTTTTTCGGTGATATCGTTATCGGCAAGGAGAGCATCAAGCCCTCTGCCCAAACCTTTTTTTGCCATTAAAACCTCCGTTATTTTTCACATCTCTGAATCAACTCAAGCGCCACTGCGGAATAAGCCGCCGCGCCCTTGCCGTTTTTATCGTAATCGGTAATAGCCATTCCGTGGCTCGGTGCTTCGCTGATTTTAACGCTTCTCGGAATCGGTGTTCTGAAAAGCTTGTCTGCAAAATACTTTTTAATTTCTTCCAAAACCGCAACGGTAAGGTTAAGACGGCCGTCAAACATATTTATCAAAACGCCCAACAGTTCGATTTCGGGATTATAAAGCTTTTTGATAAGCTTGATAGTCGAGGTTAATTGTGAAAGTCCCTCGAGCGAGTAATATTCGCAAAGAACCGGAATAACAACGTACTTTGCCGCCGTAAGCGAATTTATAGTAAGTAAGCCAAGCGAAGGAGGGCAATCGATGATAATGTAATCGAATTTATCTTCTGCTCCGCTCAATGCCTTTTTGAGCTTATATTCGCGGTCATTTTCATCAACAAGCTCTAATTCGGCACCGACTAAGTTCATACTCGACGGTATTATGGAAAGATTATGAACGCTTGTTTTTAAAGCGGCTTCCTCCCATTTCATTCTGCCGATAAGAAGATCGTAAACACTGCCGGTAATACTGCGTTTTTTAATACCGATGCCGCTTGTTGCGTTACCTTGAGGGTCGGAATCTATAAATAAAACGCGTCTGCCGCTTCTTGCTATACATGCCGCGATATTCAACGCGCTCGTGGTTTTACCGACACCGCCTTTTTGGTTGGCAAAACAAATGATTTTTGATTTATTCATAAAGGCCTCTTAAAGACGTAAATAACATAATTATAACTATATTATAGTATAACAAAAAGACCTAAAATGTCAATATTTTTTATATTAAAAGGTATGTTTTTTCGTAAAAGAGCGACAAATGTTTTTCTAACTGTTGACATTGTAACAAAAAAAGGTTATCATCCAGAATGAAATAATATGTACTGAGGAGAATTTTATGGAACAAATTTTAAAAGACCTTACAGCTATGATCGTGCCTCTCGCAAAAGATCTTTTGGTGGCGATTTTAGTGTTTTTTATCGGTTTCAAAGTTGTAAACGTTGTTTCAAAGCGTATAAAAAAAGGCAAAATTCTTAAGAATATCGACCCTTCTGCGGCAAGCTTTATTGCAAACTTTTTGTCGATTTCACTTAAAATTGTCATTTTGGTTACCGTCATTGCCATTCTCGGTGTTCCTATGAGCTCGGTTATCGCGCTTGTTGCTTCTGCCGGTGTTGCAATCGGTTTGGCTGTACAAGGCGCGCTTTCTAACCTTGTCGGCGGTATAATGATACTTTTCTTCCGTCCTTTCCGCGTCGGCGATTACATCGATGCTGAAAACGCTTCGGGTACGGTACGCGATATTTCGGTATTTTATACCGTTTTGGTTACCCCTGACAACAAGGTAATAACCGTTCCCAACGGCACACTGACCAATTCCGTCATTACTAACTATTCCGTTGAAGAAACACGCCGTATTGACGTTGTGTTTACCGCTGACTATAAGCACGATTCCGACGAGGTAAAGGCAACTATGCTTGAGGTTGCGACCGCGTGTGAAAAGGTGCTCAAAGACCCCGAACCCGTATCGATTATGTCCGAATGCGGAAATAACGGAATTACCTATACACTTCGTGTTTGGAGCAAAAACGAGGATTATTGGACCGTTCGTGAGGAGCTTGTAAGCGGCGTTCAAAAAGCGTTCAAGACCTCGAATATCGAAATTCCTTATCCTCAGGTTGACATTCATATCAAGAATGAAAAATGAGTTGTTAAATATGAGTAATTTTAAAATTATATCAATTATCGCATCGGTCATTGCGGTTTTCCTTTGCTGTGTTTTGCTCATACCTTCGTTTTTTTCCGAGGAGGTTGACGAAACGAGCGGTTATTCACCGCTTTCCGTTAATCCGCCGCCCGAAAACGTTTCCGAGCCTGATGAAATCAGCAAGCCTGACGAATTGGATTCCTATTCCTTTACGGTCGATGCAATAATGGATAACCTATCTAATCTCGATGTGTTCTTTTCGTCATCGTTCAACCGCGAAACGATTGATAAGCTCGAAAGCCTTTGCGGAAGAGAAGCGGTTGAAGCGCTTGCCGACTCGCTTGAAAACGGCAAGGTCGATTCCGATACCTTTAAAACCGTTACGGGTTATTCGGCAAAGGCGTTTTACGCAGTTGCGTTAAGCAATCCCGAACGCACGACAATTCTTGAAGATACCGACGACGGAGTTGCAGATTTCATTTTTGTCGGCGATACCGCCTTCCCCAACGGATACAGCGTTATGAATCGCTATAATTCGCGCGGTAAGGGTATCGAGGGCTTGGTTTCGGAAGAGGTGCTTGAAATTATGCGCTCTGCCGACGTTACGATGGCTAACCACGAATTCACGTTAACCGATCGCGGATCGCCTATTAAAGGCAAAAAATGGACCTTTAGAGGTGACCCCAAAAACGTTTCCATTTTTGGCGAGCTTGGTGTTGATATAGTCGGCTTGGCAAATAATCACGCTTTCGATTACGGACCGTTGTCGCTGACCGATACCTTGACTCATCTTGACGGTGCCGGAATTGCCCATGTCGGCGCAGGCGAAAATTTAAACGATGCAAAGGAACCGTATTATTACGTTATAAACGGTTATGTTGTTGCTATCGTTGCGGGCTCTGCAATCGACCCCTACAGCACCCGCGGTGCCACCGATTCGCAAAGCGGCGTATTCCAGATCTTTGATACGGTTTCAATGTCCAACGAAATCGCTGCGGCTAAAGAAAAGGCGGATTATGTGGTCGCTTATGTGCATTGGGGCGTAGAAAGCACCACAAACCTTACAAGCGGACAAAAAAGCATGGGCAAAGCATTTGTTGATGCGGGTGCCGATGTTGTTATCGGTATGCATTCGCACTGTATGCAAGGACTTGAATACTACAAAGGCAAGCTTATCGCATACAGTCTCGGTAACTTTGTATTTTCGAGCTTTAAGCTTACCTGCGGTATGCTAAAGCTTTCAATCGATAAAGAGGGAAATCTTACAAACGTATTTTACCCGATGATGCAAAGCGATAACTTTACCTACATAAATTCGGGTGAGGACGGAAAATCTCAGCTTGAATCACTCAGAAAGCTTAGTATTAATACAGTAATATCCGATGATTTCGTAGTGACCGAATTAAAATAATTTATGAGGTAATTTATGATAAAAAGACTGGCGGCTTTATCGCTCACGATTTTATTAACATTTTCTCTTTGCAATTCCTTTATCGCAAGTGCTGCGGATGAAGAATTTTCCGAAAACTTTACTGTGACCGAGGTTAACGGAAAGCGCGCGGCAGTTTCTGTCATTGTTTAAGTCGGATCG
>JAZTXY010000075.1:0-3026 GCA_045636665.1 Eubacteriales bacterium | reverse complement strand
ATTTACGGCTTTAATTTACCTGTTTCTTCCCTTTTGCTTTTCTTTTCGATGGCTTCGGATTTGAAATTCTTTATGGGTTTTAGGCAAAAAGAAAAAAAGCCCGTCGCATTACGCGACGAGCTGTTTTTTAATTTTAAAATTCTATTTCTGCGGTGATTGCAAAATGGTCGGAAACTACCTTGCAAACAGTATTGGCATCAAGCACCTTTGCGTCACGCACGAAAATGTAATCGATGCGGATATCGGGAGCGTGCGAAGGGAAGGTTGTAACGTCTTTACCGACAGAAGCATGGGAATCGGTAAATACAGTTGCAAGCTTTTGGATTAAGGGATTATCGGGTGTCATATTAAAGTCGCCCATAAGAACAAGAGGTCCTTCGATTTTCTCCGAAAGTGCAAGCACTGTTGCAACCGCGTTATCGGATTCGCCCTTGCCCAAGCCGAAATGGCTGTTTAAAACCGTGAGCTTTTTGCCCTCGATGCAATACTCGGTTTTGGTAACAGAGCGGTTTTCGTAACTGCCACCGACCTTATTTACAACTTCGGGGATGGAAAACACCTCGAAGCTTTGAATTGGATGCTTCGACCAGATAGCGTTGCCGTATTCAAAGCCGTGGATATCGATCGCCTTGCCGAATTTTGCGTTTCCGCCCAATTCGTTTTGGAAGAACAGCGTTTGGTTAGAACGGCCTGTGGAATGATCTGCCTCGGTGCCTTTTCTGACCTCGTTAAAGCCGCAAATATCGGGGTTTTGTTCACGCACGTTCAAAAGCATTGCGGGCAGGTCGATCACGTCACCCTTGAAATTATGGTTTCTGCCGTGCTGGATATTAAACGTCATTATTTTAAGCTTCATAATTACCTCATATGGAAATGAGCTGTTTATTCCAAACAGCTCATTGATTGATTAGAACAAACCGGAAATCACGCCGTTTTCATCAACGTCGATTCTTTCAGCGGCAGGAACCTTGGGAAGACCGGGCATTGTAAGTATATCACCGGTAAGAACTACTATAAAGCCCGCGCCTGCGGAAATCTTAACGTTTTTAACGGTAACCGTAAAGTTTTCGGGTGCGCCGAGCTTTGTTGCATCGTCAGAGAAGCTGTACTGCGTTTTGGCGATACATACGGGACACTTGGTAAAGCCCATGCTTTCGAGCTTTTTAATTTGCTTTAACGCGTTGGGCATAATATTCACGCCGTCGCCGCCATAGACCTTTTTAACAACAGCTTCGATCTTTTCGGTGATAGTCATATCATCGGTATAAGAGAAAGTGAAATCGCCCTTTTCTTCTTCGCAAAGGCGTACCACTTCCCTTGCGAGGTCTTCGCCGCCCTTGCCGCCTTCCGCCCATACGGTGGAAAGAACGGTATTAACTCCCAATTCACGGCATTTCGCGATAATGAATTCAATTTCATTATCGGTGTCGGTCGGGAATCTGTTAACAGCGACAACGCAAGGAAGCTTATACACGTTTTTGATATTGGAAACGTGACGCAAAAGGTTGGGAATGCCGCGTTCAAGCGCCGAAAGGTCCTCGGTGCCGAGCTCGGTCTTTGCCAAGCCTCCGTGCATTTTAAGAGCGCGTACCGTTGCAACGACAACTACAGCATCGGGTGTGAGGTTTGCCATACGGCATTTGATATCGAGGAACTTTTCCGCACCGAGGTCTGCGCCGAAGCCAGCTTCGGTAACGGTATAGTCACCCATTTTAAGCGCCATTTTGGTTGCCATAACAGAGTTACAGCCGTGCGCGATATTTGCAAAAGGACCGCCGTGCACGAACGCGGGAGTGCCTTCGAGAGTTTGAACAAGGTTGGGCTTCAAGGCATCCTTGAGGAGCGCTGTCATCGCGCCTTCCGCCTTAAGCTGACCGCATCTTACGGGTTCGTCACCATAGGTATATCCGATGATGATTTCGGAAAGACGCTTTTTGAGGTCGGTTATAGAATCCGAAAGGCAGAGCACCGCCATAATTTCGGAAGCAACGGTGATATCGAAGCCGTCTTCACGGGGTGTACCGTTTGCGGTACCGCCCATACCGTCGAGGATGAAACGAAGCTGACGGTCATTCATATCGACACAACGCTTCCAAGTGATACGGCGAGGATCGATTCCCAACGAGTTGCCTTGTTGGATATGGTTATCGATCATTGCCGCAAGAAGGTTGTTTGCGGCACCGATAGCGTGGAAGTCACCCGTGAAGTGAAGGTTGATATCCTCCATAGGAACTACTTGGGCATAGCCGCCGCCTGCCGCGCCGCCCTTTACACCGAATACAGGACCGAGCGAGGGCTCGCGAAGCGCAACGGTAACGTCCTTGCCAATGCGCTTTAAGCCATCGGCAAGTCCGATAGTAGTCGTTGTTTTGCCTTCGCCTGCGGGTGTGGGCGTTATTGCGGTTACAAGGATAAGCTTTCCGTCTTTTTTATCGGTTTCTTTAAGCAAGGACAAATCGACCTTTGCTTTGTATTTTCCGTATTGCTCGATGTATTTTTCATCAACGTGAGCAACCGATGCAATTTTCATTATGGGCTTTAACTGACAGCTTTGAGCAATTTCAATATCGGTCTTATACTGCATCGCAATAACTCCTATTATTTAAAGTATTTAACTGCCGCTTCGAACATTCTGATATCATAGTTGCCGGGAACGTTCTTGTAAAGTCCCGCGCCGATACGTTCGCTGTGACCCATTTTACCGAATACACGGCCATCGGGCGAGGTGATACCTTCGATAGCGCTGATAGAGCCGTTGGGGTTGAAATGGATATCGCCTGTTGCGTTATTTTCAAGATCGACGTACTGAGTAGCGATCTGACCGTTTGCGGCAAGCTTTGAAGTCGGAGGCCAAGCGGTCTTAGGAAGACAACACATCACATCAACTCCTTGGCTCACAGAACGACATGGCTACGATCCGACTTTAGCGCTGATAGAGCCGTTGGGGTTGAAATGGATATCGCCTGTTGCGTTATTTTCAAGATCGACGTACTGAGTAGCGATCTGACCGTTTGCGGCAAGCTTTG
>JAZTXY010000074.1:0-5270 GCA_045636665.1 Eubacteriales bacterium | reverse complement strand
GGGGGGGGTGGGGGGGGGGGCAAAAGCCCCCAGCGTCGCCGGAAACGGGCGCGGCACAAGCGTAGCGCAGTGACGGGCTTAACAAGCAATATGCCAACGACGCCCGCGCTTGTCGCGGTTGCGGCGTTGAGCGTGTTGCGCCGTTAAGCTTTTAGCCCGTTGCAGGCGACGAATTTCGCCCGGACACCTCGCGATTTAGGATTGCGACTACTCCAACTAATCACCGCGCCACAGCCGCTCGTACGCGTTTTAGTCCGTCATTGCCGTAGCTTTTTCGCCGCGTTCCTGCCGTCCACGAAGAACGAAGAGGAAAAAGGTTGACAAAAGCCAGTTTTGCCTAGTGGCAATGCGTTTAGTCAAAATGTAACGATTTATCATCGTGTGATAAGTCGATTTATCATCAGCTATGATAAATCGTTGCAGGTGCAACATATGAATTGTTGAAATATGTATGCAATTTAAAGATTTGTGATACACTTAATTGTTGCAATATCAATGCAATTACGCTATAATTATCGGGCAATATTACCCGAAATACAAGATTTTGATTGGAGGAGTCCTTTATGACTTTTAACCTTGATAAATGCAATCAGCTGCTGAAAAATCCGCCTGCGCCCACAACTTTGCGCGTTTTCTTCTGGCTCGCTCTCAATATTCACCCCCAAACAGGTTTTGTCCGTACCACAAAGAAATATCTTGCCGAAATGCTCTCAATGGACGCTAAATCTTTGTATTTGGCTCTGCAATGGTTGTATAGCAATTACATCGTGCACGAGACCCGCTGTAAGGGTTATTTCGAGTTCATGATTTCGCCTTACTTCGTCGAATGGGGTTCCGACAGACAAGCTCGCCTTGACGAGTGGAATCGCCGCTGGCGGCTGACTAATCAACGAAAACGAAAGTGATTTTATTAAAGTTTGCTTAAAGTATTTTCATACCTTGTAAATTTTTTCGTATACCTATATAATTTTCTCATAAAGTAAATTTCTTGAGGTGTAAGAAATCATGTGGAACAAATTTGATAAGCTCACCAAAGCTATCATCGTTATGGCTATCATAGCGGCTGTAACTTTTTTTGGCTCTACCGTAACAAGTAAAGAACGACGTGAAACATTCAATAACAAACAACAGATTACAAAAATGAACAGTGACATTCGAGACAAAATGATTAAAGCTGATGAAGAAGGTATGAAGTACAAATGAGGAGGTTTTTCTATGATTATTAAAGTTGTTAAAGTTATCGTGCTGTTATTTCTAACATATATTTCGATTATCTCATTGGTAAATATAGGAGACAACTTATTGGCAATTAACAATATGCAAAATTCGATAAGAGAAGAAATTAGAGCAAATAAGGATTTAAATGAGAAATACGAAGAGTTTATTGAATCACGCAGATAGTATGAGGGTAATGACATGAACAGAAAGAATAATTTTCTACCATTAGTTTTTTCGCTCTTGATGTTGTTCGTTTGCGGGTTGCTTCTTAGTGCTTGCGGCTCCTCCGTCAATATGAGCTCTGTAAAAAGTGCTGACGATATTGAACGCGAAAAGAACGTTTCTCAGTACAAGCCGCAACCAAAGAAAGAAGAACCTAAACCGCAACCAATCGCAAAAGAGCCGACGCGAAAAACTACTGAGACTAAACCAACTTCAACTCCGGAATCGACCAGAGCTCAACCTGCCCCGTCTGTCTCTCATTCACAAAGCGATACTTATTTACCTGACTTCTTGGCTTTTTCCCATAACAAAGCAGAAATTATTTGGATGGGATATGATGATAATTCTCAAAGAGTGAATTATGTCATTGCATCAATTCCCGGAAAATATTCGAATTATGATGTTATGCAAGAATACATGAACCTAATAACAAGTAAATACAACTTTAGACTATTTGGGAAGGAAAATGACATTCCTAGCATTATATGTTATGGTTTTATTTACACTGGCACAGGTTCTGTAAAGCAATTTACTAAAAGTATCGTAAGTCACAATGATAAAATAAATTTATATATAAGGGTTTCGAACAATGAAATAATTATAAGATATGCGGACGGAATAAATTACACAGACACTGGCGACCGCACTCGATACCAACTTCAAGAAGTAAAACATAATCCGCAACCCTCAAGCGGTAGTAGCGATAACTTCGATTATCCGAGCGGTCCGGAAATGAGAAATGCAGCAGATGAAATAAAAGACAAACAATGTTTCAGGTGTAATGGGAGCGGTTATATCGAAGAATTTGAGTATTATAACGGACCGCGATACGGCGAGCCACCACCGCCCGGAGTAACAGTTAAGAAAACTTGTCCCGATTGCAATGGCAGAGGAAGAATCGAATTGAATTGGTAAGTAGCGATGAAAAGAAAAAAAACTCTCGGCACGCGGTCGAGAGTTTTTCTTTAGTTTCAGTTCTTGATTTTGTCGGAAAGTTTTTTGATTTTCTCAATCGGCAAATCGGTAATCTGAAGAATATCCTCCAAAGGTTTACCGAGCTGAATCATCTTGAGCGCAATGGATTCTATCCCGTCGTCGCGCCCGTCCTCATAGCTTGCGCGGATTGCTTTTTCTTGCTCCCACTGCAAAGCGAGCATATGGAACACCTCCTGCGATTTTTTTTCCAGATAACCTTTCATCAGTCCCTTGTCGAGACAAAATTTTACCGCTCGGCTTATTGCCTCGCGTCTCGTTAGTCCGGAGCGGATTCCTTCTTTAACCTTGCCGACTAGCGTCGAATACTCGCGCAGATACCGACATTTTGCAAGCAACGGTTGCTCCAAGCCGTGATTTATATTAAGCGAAGTTACGACCAATTCAAGGGCTGAATTTGAACCTGTAAACGCTTCTGATAAGCGCAAAAGCCTTTCTACGGGTTGCAAGGCGTCTCCGTCGTAAAAGACGTAAAATCGGGGCGCAGGGAACCGTATCAAGGCTTTATGATACAGTTTATCCTTGTCTTCAACCAGATTGTTCATAAGCTCGGCGACGTAGGACAAACACCGAAACGGCATATTTTCATTGATTGTGCTTTGATGTTCGATAAGGACGAGAAAATTATTTTCGACGACACAGGAAATATCGTTCTTCTGCCGGTCGAAAAATATTCCTTCGAGAGTATTTATTTTGAGCGCGGCAGCATCCGTTCCGAGTAAAGCATTACAAAGCGATAACAATCTTTCCTCGTCGTTGAAGTAATCGCGGAAGACCGTATCGCGATACCGTTTGTTATATTCTGCCATTTTCAATCATCGCTAATGTCAAGGTAAGTCGTTGTGGAACTGCGCCGCGTGACTTTCTTAATCCGCCCGAACGTCGAGCCGTCTTTATCTCCGATTATAATGTTGTTCTCTTGCATGTAGGAATTTAACTCGCTAATTTCGCTTTGGGAAATATTGTTGCGCGGGTTTTTGATTGTTATGGAGCGCGTGTCGCCGTCTACAAAGACCGTTTCAATTACCAGATTGTACGCAGTTTTAATGATGTCAGCCATAGTCAGATCACGCTCTCTTTCGTTACCTTCGTGACGCCGACATAGTTGTCAGTGGTGAGTGCAATGATTTTCTGCGCGAATGTTCTAATTTGTTCATTGGTCGCCGTCGGATTGATATAGGTTACAGTGTTGGTTTGTTTTTTGGCTGAACTGTCGGTGCTCTGGATAACCATAGAAATAACCTTAGTCACTGTAAAGCACCTCCTCTTCAACAGAAACAATACGAGCCGCCTCGATTTTCTCAACCGCCGCGCCGTCAGGACTTATGAACGTCGAATAAAAAGCCGCGTACTGATTATTTTCGTTCTTGTTGATTGCTTTGACAACGCTCTTGACGTTGATTAAGTCGTTGTCGGCGACGTTCTCGAAAGTGTAAGAGCGGGTGTATCCGTCGATATAAAGTAAAGTGACAGTCACATTATTCTTGTACGTTGACACTTTGAATCACCGTCCTAATCGCGTCTTCGGGGTCGTATTCGTTCTGAAAGTTCACGATAGAAAGCAACTGATTGATTCCGTTAATCACGGTGTCAGCGTCGTTGGTCTGCCCGTCAACCCCTGCAAGCATTAAGCTTTTGCCAATGGAGTGATGAAAGTTTTGGAGTTTGACGGAACCGACTTTCTCGGTAGAAAAAACATAGCTCATAAGCGCGACCTCCTTTTTTCAGATTATACAAGAATTATTCTGCATTATCCATAGCTTGAGCCTTAAGAATTTGTTCTTGGAAAGTCGGCGGGCTTTGAATAACTTCCTGCCTTTTCTTAATCTGAGTACGAATTTTCGCTTGAGTTTGTTTATCCTGCTCGGAAGAGGTGATGATAACGCGCGCATCAAACTCGGCGTATTCGTAGTTGGTGCCCCAAGAGTTCCAATAAAGGTGCTTGTTAATGGTGTAGATATTTGCGCCACCGGTACGAACGACTTCAATATAGTTGTGGTCTTTCAAAAACTTGACGGCTCTTGCGACAGTGGCTTGCCCGTAGCCGAAAACCTGCTGGATAACTTTGTAACTGACGATTACGGCGTTATATTTGTCCATGTTGGCAATGAGGAACTTGAAAATCCTGTAAGCAGTCGGAGAATTGGCAACGAGAAAATCATCGGCTTGGTAAGCGTTATCGTCGTAGTTCATCTGTACCCACTTCCTAAAGGGAGATTTTTTACGTTCATTATACTCCAAAATCTCCTGGATTTGTTGGTCTTTGATTTCAGCCATGCGGACGACGGGACTGACTTTGGCAACTTGAGAGCGCATTAAGATTTCCTCCTCGAAGTGATAAAACGACTTATCAAACGAAACAAAGAACATTACGATTTGTGATAACGATTTTATCACAAATGAAAACGAGCTGTCAACGACTTTAAGCAACGTCGCAGATGCGCCCCTGAGCATACGCCGACGGGCTCAAACTGCGTGCACGCCCCCTTGAACGTTAAAACAGCCGCAAGTTTTCGCGGGGACGTGCTAACTTGTTTTCGCCTCGTCGTCGACACGGCTTTTTTTTCGCTTTGCTCAAAAAATTTTTTCTTTCGCTTGACGCTTGCCTATTCGGCTGCGCTACGAAAGAAAAAACCGCCTATGCTCAGCCCGCGCCCCCACCCATTACCGTTATCGTTTTTCTCTCCTTTGATTTTTATCTTCCTTTCGATTACTCAACTCCGCGAGCCGCTCAAAAAAAGCGAAAGAGTTGCGGTTGTGAAAAAAATGACAAGCGAAGAATGACGAGAATTTACCGCTTTAGCGGCGGCGACCGTAGTCAAGCGTAGCAGTGTAGT
>JAZTXY010000073.1:0-8277 GCA_045636665.1 Eubacteriales bacterium | reverse complement strand
CGTTGTTATGAATTGATTTGTGCAACCAATGGACATACTGCAATTTTGTTTACGTCATATAAAGTACTTAATGAGGTGTATTTGTTGCTGAAAGAACGTTTAACAAAATATGAAGTTATATGTATGACGAGAGGCAATAAGACAGCTATATCTGATTTTAAGAAAGCAAAAAATGGTGTTTTATTTGCATCGGGTCCTATGTGGGAAGGTGTCGACTGTAGCGGTGATGCTCTTTCGTCCCTAATCATTGTTAGATTGCCGTTCCCTATGAGAAGTGTTGTTTCGGAAGAAAAGAAGGACAAAAATATTTCTAAGTTCATTAATGAAGTTTGTTTGCCTAACATGCTTATAAAATTAAGACAAGGTGCAGGTAGATTGATAAGAACAGAAAAGGACACCGGTGTTATCACAATACTTGATTCCCGTGCGTCTAAAAACGAAAGATATCATACAAATGTACTTAATGCGTTGAAGAAATATCCCCTTGTTGATTCAGTTGATGATGTTAAAAATTTTATGATAAGCATTAAGGGTGAATCTTATTTCGCAGAATAAAAATTTTATTTTTAAAAACTTCCTACACACAGAGGAAAGCCGAGCAAAGGAATATAATCCTCTGTTCGGCTTTAAATTATATAACAATTTTGTTTGCATCTTACACAGGCTATTTTTATGAACAATATACTGATAAACTATTAAAGAGTTGAGCAATTTTTTATGTGTGTTAGTTACGAAAAGGATCTTTGAAGGCATACTCATATACAAAACACTACGAATTTGAATATAAAATTTAAGAAAGGGTTAGAATCAATTTATAACATTTTATTCTTGGATCGTAAAAAACAAACGATTATTTCTGGGTTATATGAAGAAGTTATTTCTTATAATTTGTGTTTTAAATTTTTGTTGAAAAGAGGTGAGTTTTTGAAAAAAGTTTTGCTTGATGAAGAACGCGAAAAAATTTTCGCAGAAGACATTTGGTTAAATTATTTTAATCGTTATCTTTTTGAAAACGGGACTATAACAGAAAAGGAATATAAGAAAATGACCGAAAAGATCTCGACGAGAAAAGCAAAGCTTTCTCAAAAACGCGCTGTTATCTAGAGTTTAAAATCAAGGGATGAAACTAAAACGTTTCTTCCCTATTTTTTACAAAAAATACTTTTGAAAAAGTTCGATTTAAGCATTGCTTTTTGATATCGTTCGCGGTATAATGTCATATAGAGAAAATGATAAAACGAACTTTTATGGAAGGTTAAACTTATGGACATATTAAGCATTCGCTCGGAGCTGCGAACAAAATCAATATATGATATACCGCTTCGGGTAACATACTATGCCCGTGTTTCTTCTGACACAGACGAACAACTCAACTCGCTTGATAACCAGATAGCTTACTACGAAAATTTCATCAAGAAGAACAAGACTTGGACTTTTGTACCGGGGTATATCGACGAAGGTCTTTCGGGTATATCTACCAAAAAAAGAAAGCATTTCAACGAGATGATTGCTGATGCCAAAAACGATATGTTTGATCTTATTATCACAAAAGAAATCTCCCGTTTTGCCCGTAACACGCTCGACTCACTACAATACACTAGAGAGTTACTTGGACTTGGCGTCGGAGTTTTCTTTCAAAACGATAATATAAATACGTTGGACGAAGATGCCGAATTAAGATTGACAATTATGTCCTCTATCGCACAGGATGAGCTTCGCAAGCTTTCTTCTCGTATTAAATTCGGTCATCAGCAGGCAATTAAATCGAATGTGGTGCTTGGAAACAGCCGTATATTTGGGTACAAAAAAGAAGAAAAACGACTTGTTATCGATGAAAGCCAAGCCCCAATGGTGCGCGATTTGTTTCGTCTGTACGCTACCGGCGAATACAGCATGAAGCAGTTAGAGAGGCTTTTCTACGAACAAGGCTATCGCAATTACAATGGCAATAAAATTGCCCATACCACGATGTCTGGCATTATCTCTAATCCTAAGTATAAGGGCTATTATGTGGGCAATAAGGTACGTATCGTTGATATGTTCACTAAGAAGCAGAAGTTCTTGCCACCTGAAGAATGGGTTATGTTCAAGGACGAAACCGGCGAAATCGTTCCAGCTATAGTATCCGAAGAATTATGGGATAAAGCCAACCAAATTTTGGCTCGAAGAAGCGAAGACGTTAAGAACCGCCAAGGCATTTGCAACCATGCAAATCTCATGACAGGAAAATTGTATTGTAGCCATTGTGGTACACCATACTACCGCAGAGAATCAAAGAGCAAGGATGGGAGAATCAACTCGAAATGGGTTTGCTCAAACAAGATAAATAACGGTGCCGACGCATGTCCCTCATTCGCGATATATGAAGACGAGATTAAACCGATTTTATTTGAGGTGTTCAGCGAAACCCGTGTAGACGTAGAATCCCTACTTGAAACTTATCAAGAAATGTTTTTATCATTAGAAGACGATGATGAAACTGTAAAGCAAATTACAGAGCAAAAACTCATTATAGAACTTGGCGAGCAAAAGAAAAACAAGCTTCTTGAGCTTGTAACTACCGGATCTGTTTCATCGTCCAACTTTAAATCTATGACGGACCATTGCGACCGCGAAATTGAAGCAGCCAAGAAAACTATAACCGAACTTGAAACGCAACGCTTTACACAAGAAGAATATCGAAAGCATATTACCGAAGTTAAAGCAATGCTTGATTCGGCTATCAAAGACGCAAGCAGCGGTATGATAACGAACGAATTTGTTGCTCAATATATAGACAAAATCTTTGTAACATTAACAGATGATGATTCGGCGAAGCTTGAGATCAAGATTTTTACGGGCAAAAATACTGAGAAATGGCTAAAAAAGCTCTCTGCGAAAGCAAAAAGTCGTACGGGATTCACATTTAAGAAGATGATCGAAACCGCAGAAAAGAATATGAAATAAGAAGCTTTTGCTTCGGTGAATAAGGCGCTTCGGTTGAAGCGCCTTTTTTCTTTATTCTTGGGGTCAATCTTGGGTCCAATAGTGGTTTACGTGCGGAAGCGATTTCGAGGCTAAATATTCGTTCAATTCGTCTAAATCGATTGCGGGAACGAGAAAATCACCGACGTATTCGGGCGAAGCCTTATCGCGTATAATAAAGTTATAGCAAGGGATATAATAGCCGATATCGAAGCATTCCTCACAACAGCACTCGGTGATAAGCTCGTATACAAATTCTACGCCCTCGATATTGCAGTTTTCGTGATCGATTTCCGCCAAGTCGTACGGCAACTGAACGAATTTGCCGTTTCTGAATCTCTGTTCTGCTTCGGCATAGGAAATCGCGTCGAGAGTATGTGTCGGGAAGATATTTTCATCGCTCAGGTCTTTCGCGCTGACATATTTAAAAAATCCGTATTCGTAGTCAACGGTAACACGAACGTATTTTTGCGCGAGAGACAGGATACCTCGGTCGACACTGTCGCTTCCATTGTAAATTATATATGCATCAGACGTCCTTTCGACCTTAAGTCCTTCGGTGGTTTTAAAGGTCATCTCACAAAAATCGAGAACTGCAGGATTCGAAAACGGGTCGGTCATCGGCTCGCGCGAGATATCCTCGGCATCTGTCTTTAGCAAAATATAATCCCAGCACGCAGTCACGCGGCTGTTACCATCAAGCTTATAGCTTGCATAGCAATCCATCTCATCCTCTTCAAAGATGATTTTTGATTCATCAAATGGGACGTCGGCAACGGTAAGATAATTAATAAGCTTTGATTTTAAATAGCTTTTAAGCTCGTCGGTAAATTCATAATTTCTGCCCGTGTTGCGGAGTTGGTAGGGTGTTTGAATAACGGTTGCACTTTCGGGGTTAAGGGAATATGCATTTTTATAGTCGGGCACCTCGACTTGAGGATATTCAATTCCGTCGATAAGATTTTTAAGATGAACGGTTACTTCGTTGACTTTAACGTGGTATGGCATTATTTCGGGCGACCACTCACTTAGATATGCCAGACTAACAGTTACTCTGAGAGGCGCGACATAGAGCTTTTCAAGCGAATAATCGAGAATCATATGCAAACCTGTTTTTGGGTCATGGTCGTAACGCTCGTACTCGATAATATAATCGAAATCCTTGTGAGCGGTGAAATTGCCGTTCACTTTTTTTATAAGCTTGCCCGAATAATCATAGATATACCCTTCCGAGCCAAGCTCATTCTGTTTGTTTTTATTGAAGATGATCTTTCCGTTCTTTATGATAGGCTCTTCATCAAATCGGGGTTTGATTATATATTCCCCGTCCTTCATCACGCCGAAAAGCCAAAAGTTTTTCCCGTATGCCTTTACGACGGTCAAGCCGTCGCACACAGTCACTGTCTCGGGAAAATTTTCATCAACCGATATTTCATAGCTGATTTCTTCGGAATCTGAGAAATCTGACGATTCTTCAATTGATATACCTTCGGCGGTGCTTTTCTCGGGGTTTGAATTTTGCGATATGACTTCACCGCTACACGCAGAAAGGGCAGCCATAAGAAAGGCAATAAAAAGAACAAAGAGTTTTTTCATAATTACGTCTCCTTTCGGTTGTTTCACCTATTAAGACGAAGAAAAAACTCTTTTTGTCACATTTTTTATTAACTTTTTTGCATTATTTTTTCTTTTTGCGTTTTTTGAAGGCTTGGCGGTATTTTTTCGTTCTTTTGTTAACCAGCACGACCGAAATGACAGCCGAGATTACAAGCACGGCGGCGATGACAAGCATAACCGTTTCGTCGGAATTCAAGGTATTCGCCGTTTCCTCGGCGGAGCTTTCCGCAAGCGCATTAAGCGAAAGAGTAAAAACAAGTAGCGTTGCAAGCGCAAGAATCGATAAAATTTTAGTCTTTTTCATTGTTATCCTCGCCTTCCTCATTTTCGGATTCTTTCCTATCCTTTTTGGTAATGCGGTCACGCCATTCGCGTACAGTGTCGCGGAATTTTTTGCGAGGTGCTTGCTCGGGAATGGGAAGAAGCACAGCGCTTTCGGAATCGACCGAGCCGACGGTGCGGTAGGTAATACTGTCAACGGGCATACCTTTTCGGGCAAGACTGCGTTCGACAGCGATGCGTATCACATAGAAAATGATTGCGATTATCGGTACGGAGAAAATCATACCCGCGATACCGAACACACCGCCGAAGAAAATAACTGCGGACGTTATCCAGAATTTCGAAACACCGGTTCGGTCTTCCATTATCATCGGTTCGATAATATTGCCCTCAAGCTGTTGAAGCACAAGCAGGAAGATGATATAGATTATACCGTATTCGGCATCGGTGAGCAGGATGATGAACGCGGTGGGAATACCGCCGATGAACGGTCCGAAGAACGGAATTACGTTTGTAACGGCGATAACACCTGCCGAAAGAAGCGCATAGGGCATACCGACGGCAGTCATAAACAAAAACGTTATCGTTCCGACGATGGTCGAGGAAATAAGCTTGCCGATGATGAATTTACCGAAAACACTGTTGCCGTGACGCGCAACACCGAGAATATCGTTTGCGCGCTTGGGCGAAAAGATTGCAAAGATGATTTTTTTGATTTGTCCGAGGAAGCGGTTCTTTTCGAGCAAGGCATAGACACAAACCACGAACGAAACGAGCAAATCGACAACGAACAATGCCGCTTCGGTCGCGCCCGAAATCAAGCTGCCGATTACCGACGAAAGCGTGCCGCCGACCCAATCGGTCATCGTTTGCTGGAGTCCTTCAATCGCTTGACCGATATTTTGACCGAAGGTATTATCCGATTCTACGGTGCCGGAAAGCCAATCGCCCGCCTTTTCAATAAGTGACGGCGCGATATCGATAAGCTTTTTAAAGCTGTCCAAAAATTCGGGGATAATCAAAAACAGCAAAAGCGCGATGACGGCAATCAAAAACAAAATCGAAAGCAATATGCTTAAGCCGCGCGAAAGACGGTGTCTTGTCTTTGCGCTTATTTTTTTCGATTTGGCAAACAGCTGCTTAAAGCGCTTTTCGAAAAACATACAAAGCGGATTAATAACGTATGCAAGCACAACGCCGATCAAAATGGGGGACAGCGTGTTGCCGAGCCACGAAAGGGTGCTTTTGACCGCATCGATTTGCGTGACGAGAAGCAATGCGGCGATGCATATTGCAAAAATGGTCACGGTTCGACGGGTAACTGTTGCAGAATTATCGGTATTTTTTGTTTCCTTGCGATTTTCGTCCATTTTTAATCTGCTCCCTTCGTGATTTGCTATATTATACCACATATAAAAATATTTGTAAATACCTTATAATACTTGAATTTGTTACGTTTTTGTTATATAATGATAAAAATATGCTCGGAGGTGGTTTTGTGAAGAAACGCGAATTTTGTCGTATTTTCGGTTATTACAGACGTTTTGTTGCGATTTTGCTTTGTCTTTGCACGTTAATATTTGCTTTTTCTTCGGTAGGCGCTGTGACCGATTTACAAAACTCACCCGACGAAGGCAACAGCACGCTTACAGCGATTTACGCTATGGGCAATTATACCGTCAAGCTTGTTAACGCTTCTTTTGACGACGGCGGAAGGGACGACGGAAAAATGCTTACCGACCGTGTTTATACCTCGGTCACCGCAAAAAGCGCAAACGACGAGATTGTCGGTTGGATGATGGTCAAGGGCAATGACGGCGCAAAAAGCTTTTCGGCGACGGTTGATATTGATTTCGGATACGTTGCCCGTGACGTCAGCAGGTTTTATCTTCGTGCGTTCCGCAATCCCAAGCTCGGAGCGGAAATGCCGAGTAAAATCAACTTTTATTATTCGGTCGACGGCAAGGATTATATTAATATCGGCGAAGCAAAGACGCTTACCGACGTTACCGCCGAAAACTGCGCCGCGGTATATAACGTGACGCTCGACAGCGGTGTGACCGCGAAATATATGCGCGCGGTTATCGAAAGCGAAAGCGAGCACGCCTTTTGGATCAACGAAGTCGGCGCTGCGGCATATAAAGAAATACAGTATGCGACCGAGCGCGCAGACGGAAAGATTTTCGACGTTAACGGTAATTTGTACACCGTTAAGAACGGCACTGCGGCGGTTACGGGATACAACGCGACGCATAACCGAGCAATCGCATCAAAAAGCGATGCCGATTTTAATTCCGATAAAAACGGATACGTGCTCGGCATCGGTACAGACAACGCGGTTAAGGTCAACACCGATTTTATCGGCGAAGGCAGAATTAATTATTCGGGAGTGCCGAATAACATAAAATATATCGTCATACATAATACGGGAACGGTTGAGGAAGAAACCGATGCCGTCCGTTATAACCGCCGTATGCACACCACACCCGAGGAAACGAGTTGGCATTACACGGTTGACCAAAATTTGATTTATCATTCGCTTGCCGATTCGGTTGTCGGATGGCACGCAGGCACGGGCATTAATTACGAAAGCATCGGAATTGAAATTTGCGTTAACGGCGCGCCGAGAAAATCTAACGGCAGCTTTATTTTCGAGGGCGAAAAGTACGAAACGTGGGTCAACGATAGGTTTGACAAATCGCTTCGCAACGCGGCGGTGCTTGTTGCAGAGCTTTTGACAAGATACGGCTTGAAAAAGGATGCTGTCATTCAGCATAACGACACCACTAACAAAAACTGTCCCGAATGGATGAGATATAAAAACGGCAAATACGTTCACGACGGCACGCTTTGGGTTCGTTTTATGGGATACGTGAGCGATTATTACGATAAGCTCAACGCCAATCACTCAAGCGGTACTTTGACCTATGATACCGAAATCGTTGTTCCCGATTACATTTCGGTCAACGGCAATATATACCCCGTTACCGAAATTTCCTCGGCGGCTTTTGCCGACATCGATTCGCCGATAAGAAGCATTACAATCGGCAACGAGGTTAAAGACATCGCAAACGGCGCGTTCGACGGAAACGACGAGCTTGAATTCGTTCGATTCAGAAGCGGAAACAAAAATTTCGAAGTTGACGAAAACGGAATCGTTTTTGCTTTGGACGGCTCGACGGTTTACGACCCGAATGCTTATGAAAGCGTAATTCCAAGCCCGAAGGAATCGAGCAGACTTGACATACGCGAAATCGACGGAAAATATTATATTTTCTGCGGTGAGGAACGTTACACGTTAGCGGAGCTTGCGGAGGAATTCGGTGCAGATGAATTTACGGCGCACAAGCTCGACGGCAGTGTTGTCGGACTTGACGAGGTTGCGGGAACCGGCACGGTGCTTGAATTTGGCGG
>JAZTXY010000072.1:0-16438 GCA_045636665.1 Eubacteriales bacterium | reverse complement strand
CCGAGTGACCGCTGATGCGAAAACCAATTGTTTTTCCGTTCGATTTAAAAAACGAAGCGGGAATCATCTCTTATTTCGAGATGCTGAGGATTTGAAGCTTGGTATAGGGTTGTCTATGACCGATATGCTTCTTGGAATCCTTTTTAGGCTTGTACTTGATTACATGAATCTTCTTGCCCTTGCCGTTCTTAACGACATTTGCGGTAACGGTAGCATCAACGGTAGGAGTACCAGCAACGAAACCGTTATCGTCGGCGATAGCAAGAACCTTAGGGAAGGTGTAGGTTTCGCCTTCTTCGATACCGAGCTTTTCAACAAAGATGATATCGCCTTCGCTAACCTTGTACTGCTTTCCGCCTGTTTCCACGATTGCAAACATTTGTAAGCACCAATTCCTTTCATAAGACTCGCTGCTTAGAGGGTGTGCATCGGTGACGCAACTTCAAAAACCCCATACATGCGGCAAATGAAAGTTTAACACAAATACCTTTGAAAGTCAATAGTTTTCGCCGAATTTTTTTAATATTTTATGACATATTATTTATATAAGGAAAGAGGAGCAACGCAACCCTGCCTTGCCCCTTCGACTTTCGTTATTAAACCGTTGCAAACGCTTTGTTTTTAAGCCGTAAATTGTCGGCAATCATCGCAATAAATTCAGAATTTGTGGGCTTTCCGCGTGAATTTTGGACTGTATAACCAAAAAATGAATTAAGCACGTCAAGGTCACCTCTGTCCCAAGCAACCTCAATCGCGTGGCGTATCGCGCGTTCAACGCGTGAGCTTGTTGTGCCGTATTGCTTTGCGACCGTCGGATAAAGCACCTTCGTTACCGAATTGATGACCTCGGTATCGTTTATCGCCATTATTATCGCCGTTCGTAAATATTGATAGCCCTTTATGTGCGCGGGTACTCCTATTTGATGTATTATTTTTGTCACCTGCGCCTCCAAATCGCCGTCCTCTCTGCCGGGCACCTTGGCGTTTCCGCGGCGGCGTGTTTTATCGGCAAGACGCTTGATTCTGTCGGCAAGCGCATTAAAATCTATCGGCTTGAGCATACAGTATGCCGCGCCCGCCTCACAGCATTCCTCGAACAGATTTTGGCTTGTAAACGACGCAAGCATAATGAATGCGGGAAAATCGTCCGGCATTTGCTTTTTCGCACTGCGTATAATACCAACGCCGTCGATCTTGCCGAGATAAAGGTCGGACACGACCACGTTCGGTTTTGTTCTCGCTATCTTTGCAAATGCTTCCTGACCGTCTGCGGCCTCCGCCACAACCTCTATATCCAGCCGTTTAAGACTTTGCACACACTGATTTCTGAAATCGCTGTTAGAATCAGCCACTAACACCCTCGGTTTTTCCATAAACTTGTAGCTCCTTGTTTTTTTATTTTCCGTGAATGTATTTTAACACACAAAAACGGTTATAAGCAATAGATTTTACCCAAAAAGTCGCAATTCCATTTAACTTTCGTACAACAAAACAAGAGTTTTACTTTGTTTTCTCGACAATTTATTTCCTTATTCAAGGCTTTTCGACAAAAATTTTGTCGTATTTTGTCGAAACTCGTCGTTTGTCGAAATAATCGTCAAGAATGCCTTCTTTGCGGAATTTAAACGTTTTTTGTCGATTGGGCTAAATTGTGTCAAGCGATTTAGGTTGAATTTCTTCCCAACGTGTGGTATGATTTACAAAAAAGATAAGCGGTGATACCTTTGGACGAAAGAACGGCACGCATCAGGGAAAATGAAAGAATATCGCACACCGAAATATATTCCAAGAGGAGCGCAAAACAGCAGATTGGCTTCAAAGGTTATCACTTACGCAGCGAGAAAGTGCGAGTAAATCAATATGGAAAATTTTAAAACTGTATATATGAAACCGTCGGAAGGCCGTGTGTTGGTCACAAGCGATATTCACGGTCATTTTGCATATCTGTTAAGAGCGCTTGATAAAGCAAGCTTCGGCGGCAACGATTTCTTAATCGTCATCGGCGATATGGTGGAAAAAGGGCCCGACAGTCTTAACGCGATCCGCTTTCTTATGAAGCTTTGCCAAGAGCGCCGCGCGACCGTTTTAACGGGCAACGTCGACAACCGTTTTTTGTGGCAGTTGGATAATATACCCGACCTCGATTCGGCAAAATCGTTTTTGGATTATCTGATATATATGCGCAATTGGGTCGGAACGTCGCTTTTTGACGAAATGGCAAAAGAGCTTGGCGGAGTCCCTCAGACCGCAGAAGCGGTTTTGGAGTTGCTAAACAAAATAAAATCGCACTTCAAAGCAGAGCTTGATTTTATGCGCGAGCTTCCGACAATGCTCGTTTCGGACAAATATATTTTTATACACGGCGGAATTTATGAATCGGAATCGGATTTTTTGCAAATCCCCGACTGCAAAAAAGACCGTCACAAATGTCTTAAATTCGACCGCTTTTCGGATTTCGTGCGTGAAAACGGCTTGAAATTCAAAAGAAATATCGTTGTCGGTCATTGGCCGGTCGTCAATAACAGCCGCGAAATGCGAAATATGAATCCGCATTTTGACAAAGACATAAACGTAATATCTATCGACGGCGGTTGCGGAACCAACCGCGACGGACAATTGAATCTGCTGATAATGCCGAATATCAATTGCGAAACGAACGAGATAGAGCATATCTATTACGACGGACTTGACACCTGCATCGCTCTCGACTCACAGTCGGCTTCGGAAACGAGCGTTAATATTTGCTGGGGCGATAACGAGGTGCGTATACTCTGCATCGAAGAAACCGCCGTTGAAATAGAGCATATAAAAAGCGGAAGAGTATTTTGGTTGCCCACCGATTATATTTGGGATCAAAATCAAATCTCCGTCGGCAATATTGCCGAAGCATCATCCTGCACCGACCATCGTCTGGAAGTAAACGCAGGTGATGAATTATCGGTAATAAGAAAAACCAACCGCGGAATCCTTGCAAAGAAAAGCGGAATCGTCGGCTGGTATTACGGAAATATCAAGAGCGATATTTAATTGCAAACAAACAAGACGGTGCAACCGTCTTTTTTCTATTTAAGCCATCGTATAAACGCGGTTTTATCGTCGCTGTTAAACCCTGCTTTGCGGTAAAAGCTCAGCGTTTCATCGTCTTTCGCGCCTGTCATCAGCATGATTTTATAGCAGTTTTCTCTCTCGGCAATGCTTATTGCGTAGTTCAGGCATTCGGTAGCATATCCGTTCCTGCGAAAAGCGGAATGCGTAACAACGTTTTCAACGAAGGCATACGGTCTTAGATTCCGCGTCAAATTAGGTATAATGATGCAAACACAAGAAGAAACGATTTTTCCGTCTACCTCGTTAACAATAATGTGGTGATTTTTGTCCTCAATTATTTGATCCCAAATGTTTTTTAGTTGCTCGGTCATTTCGGGAATATCGATTTCGTGCAGATGAGTATACAAAGCCAAAATCTCATTAAGTTCGTTTTCATTGATCTCACGTACCATCTATTCGCACAGCTCCTTTAAAAGCCTCTCTTTCATTTCTGCCAATTTTTCGTCGGAAGGTATGTTTTTGTCATCATACATCTTCTCGGCAGGATACCACCAAACAGGACCTTTTCCGTTGTTTCCGTAGCTTTCAATATCTCCGCTCTTCCTCGGGAATAAATGCCAATGCAGATGTGTATCTCCGTTGCCCAACAATTCATAATTCATCTTTTCGGCAAAAAACGCTTTTCCGACCGCTTTGGCAACCCTCGACATTTCATCAAGAAATTCAAGCCTGAAGGATGTTTCTAATTCGAACAGTTCGGTTTTATGCTCTTTGCATATAAATATGGTATATCCTTCAAAATGCTGATGATCGCCCAAAACGACGTAACCGGTTTCCAATTCTTTAACAAAATACCGATTGCTTCCGTTTTTTATCTGTTCGATTCGTTGGCATATAAAACACATAAGATAGACCTCATAGTTGATAAATGCGCAAACAGTATAGCACAGATATATAAAAAACACAAGGGCAATAAAAAATCGGAACCAAAACAAATCTTACCGTTATCGGCAAAATTATCGACAATTTCCGAGCTCTTTCGGTTGACTTTTTGCCGATACGATGTTATAATAACAAGCGGAGGTGATATAATGAAATATCTTTCCGTTGCCGAAACGGCAAAAAAATGGAATTTATCCGAGCGAAGCGTCCGTAATTACTGCACCGAGGGGCGCATTGACGGTGCGTTTCTCACGGGTAAAACCTGGAACGTGCCTGAAACTGCAGTAAAACCCGAAAGGATCAACAAAAGCACTCATTCCAAAAGAACCTTGCTTGACATATTAAAAGAAGAAAGATCGTCACAGATCAAGGGCGGCATTTACCATAAGACTCAGATAGAATTGACGTACAATTCCAATCATATTGAGGGAAGCCGATTGACTCACGACCAGACGAGATATATTTTCGAAACAAACACGATAGGTATTTCCGATCAAAGCGTGAGAGTTGACGATATTATAGAAACTACGAATCACTTCCGTTGCATAGATGAAATAATCGAGAATGCAAACTCCAAACTTTCCGAAAAGCTGATAAAGCGATTGCACTTGATACTAAAAACCGGAACCTGCGATGCAACGAAGTCTTGGTTCTCCGTTGGCAACTATAAAATTTTGCCCAACGAGGTTGGCGGAAATGAAACGACTCTTCCCGAAAAAGTTCCCGATGCAATGAAAAGATTATTGACAGAGTATAACGAAAAAAGCTGCATAACGCTTGAAGATATAATCAATTTTCACGTTCGGTTTGAGCGCATCCATCCCTTTCAGGACGGAAACGGACGCGTCGGAAGGTTGATTATGTTTAAAGAATGCTTAAAGCATAATATAGTTCCTTTCATTATTGAGGATGAGATCAAGATGTTCTATTATCGCGGATTAAAGGAATGGGATAACGAAAAGGGATATTTGATCGACACCTGCCTCTCCGCACAGGATAAGTTCAAAAGCTATTTAGATTATTTCAGAATTGAATATTAACAAAAAAGACGGTGCAAAAGCACCGTCTTAATTTTATGCCGCTGTGCCAACGATGCTCCATACATTCTCGCCGTATGCCGAATTGAGCATATTTTCAATAAAAATGCCGTAGCCTCTCGTTGGGTCGTTAACTATCACGTGTGTTACCGCGCCGACAAGCTTGCCGTTTTGGATAATCGGACTGCCCGACATACCCTGCACGATTCCACCCGTTTGGTCGATAAGGCTTTTATCGGTTACGCGGATAAGAAAATTTTTCGTATCGCCCGAGCTTTTATAAATCTTCTCGATCTCTATTCCGTATTCCCCTATCGCACCGCTTGAAAGGGTTGTAAGAATAGTCGCCTCGCCCTCGGTTACCTCATCTCTGCTTGCCACGGGGATTGGTGCTCTGTCGGTTTTGGGGATTTGCGAAAAGCTTCCGAAAACACCCTGCTCGCAATTGTCCCAAAGCTCTCCTATTGCCACGTTATCGAAGCTTCCGCGAAGCTCACCGGGCGAATTAGGATAGCTTTTGATTACCTCGTTTATATTCACGTTAACAACAGCGCCGCGCGCAAGCGGAAGAAGGATAGAGCTTTCGGAATCGTAAACACCGTGACCTAAACCGCCGAAATCGTTGGTTTTCGGGTCAATATAGGTAACCGTTCCAATGCCCGCGGTCGAATCGCGCACAAGCACGCCGATTCGATAGGTTCCGTTTTCGTTATCGCGCACCGGTGTTACGTTGACGGTATTTTCCTTCCCGTCGCGTATATAAGCGATAGCTATTGCCCTGCCGCCGCATCCCGCAATAAGGCTTACAAGCTCCTCCGCCGTTTCAAATTCTCTGCCGCCTGCACGGATTATTATATCGCCCGCTTCAAGTCCCGCATCCTTCGCAGGCGAACAAAGTCCCGATGCCGCTTCGACACCCGTTGTGCCGATAACGACACAGCCGTCGGTAAAAAATTTGACCCCGAAAGCCATACCGCCCGGTATGAGCTCATAGGAATCGGTTTTTGCCGCAGCCGAAGCCGACAGTGTAAAAACGATCAGAAAAGCAACCAACAACGCAAAAAATCTTTTGTTGAATTTGCAGTTCATTAAATACCTCTTGTCTTGTTTTTGATTTTCATCAAGTTTAATTTGCGCAAAAGACGGTCATATATGCAAGGTAAAAAAATGCACCGACGAAAACGCCGATGCAACAATTTGCAGACCGAGAGAAATGTGACTGTTTTTGAAGAAAAACGAGCGTCGGCTTACAAAAGTAAGGCAGTCGAAGTTTTTCTTCAAAGCCCTTGAAAATACAATAAAAATCAAAAATTTCTTATAAAAAAGCAAGTGCACTTTCAAATTTGACGAAAGTACACTTTTTTTGTGCTGTTTTCTTTCAAGGGCGTAAACAGACCGTTTATCAGCGGTCTGTTTTTTATTTTAAATTGCTTTTAATCGCTTTAAAGGTTTCATCGCTTATAATATGCTCTATCTTGCAGGCATCCTCCGACGCAACGTCTTCCGAAACACCGAGCGAAATAAGATACTTCGTAAGCACCGTATGCCGTTCATAAATCTTTTCGGCAACGCTTATACCGCTTTCGGTAAGAGTCAATCCGCCGTCTGCGCCGACGTTAAGATATCCGCCCTCTTTCAAAAGGCCGACAGCGCGCGAAACGCTCGGCTTAGAAACGCCGCGATAGTCGCATATATCGATCGCACGGACCGTTGTGAGTTCCTTCGACAAAATGTATACCGCTTCAAGATACATTTCGCCCGATTCCAAGAGCTTCATCGCTTTCCCCTTACTTTTGTTTTTTATATGATAACATAAGGGTAAACGAAAATCAAGTTAATATTTGTTAACGTCTTTTCATCGCGTTTTTCATTTTGCGTTTTTTGCTTTTTGAAAGCCTCGTAACCGCCAAGGCGACCAAACCGTTTCCTGCCAATGCAGACATCGGAACCGCAATTATCAAAGCGACTCGGATTTCGCCCGATACGAAAAACGAAATCAAAGCTATCGGCAAAATCACAGTGGCAAACGAGGTCAACGCCGAAAGAACGGCGGTATCCTTGCATTTCGAAACCGCAAAAAATCCGCCGACAGCGCTTCCGACAAGCGTGCAAAGGCAAACCGACGGCAAAACGAAAGAATTCGGGTCCTCAAACCCCAAAATCGCAAACGGCAAAACAAGTAAAAGCGCAACCGTTACACACAAGCCGACAAGTCCGCCGATTACAGACGGCAAAAGGAATCTGCTTTCATTACCGTTCATCGGGTTGGTTCTTTTTGTTCGTTCCATATAATATCATTCCTCTCGGTTGATATATATGTCCTTTGTTCCCCGTTTATTCCCCGAAAAGCTTTTTTATAAACAAAAGCGTATATTCGTCCAAAAGGCTGAAATTCATTGCGTTGATATAAATGCTTTCAATACGGTCGTGCATTTCCTTTGCGTGTGAAAGCTCGTTTTTCGCTTCAAGCGAAAGCTCGTTGATAATTCGGTCGAGTCCCTTCAACCGCACGCGACAGCTTGAAAGAATGTCAGTGTTTGTGAATTTCGCGCAGGAAATGTTTTTCTCTTCCTCAAAGGAATGCAACGGCGGATTTTGAAGCAGAGTAACAAGCGTATCGGTCGAGGGAAAATAAAGCGAATCGGGCATCGACGGGTCGGGCGTTGCAAGCGAAACGGTCATTTCAGCACCTCTTTCACGCGCGATTCCGTAAAGCGAATTTAAAAGATAAAACGATGCATAGCCGCTTATGCGGTAAAGCCTTTTCACCCTGCCGAAGGTAGGAATAACCTTGATTCCGTTTGAAGTAAACGCCGAGGTGAAAAGCTTTGTTTCATCTCCGTGACCTTCTATTGCCCTTTCGGCTATCGAAAAAACCGTTTCGTCGGATTTATCGGATATTATCGACGTTTGAACGATTTGCCGTTTTATATCCTCGGCATTACCCATTGCCGAAAGACAGCGGTATGCGTTTTTATAGTGCTCACCCTTTTTATCGGTAAACGAAATTATTTCGCTTTTATGAAGCAATATCTTTTTCTCGTCCCAAAACTCGCCGAGATTTATTATGCTTTCGCGCACGCAGGGATATTTAACGTCCATAATGTGCGGAGAAGTACCGTCGACCACCGCGACACCCGTGTCGTGTACGATTACGCCGTCGAGCGAATCGGGGTCACTCGAACAGCGTATAATATCGGTCGTATAACCCAACTGCTCGGCTTTACCCGCAATCCTCCGCATAAAAGTCGACTTTCCGCATCCGCTCGAGCCCTTAAGTATAAAAAGTCTTGTAACGTTTTTAAAGCATTCGTCGAAAAGCGATTTAAAGCCGTTGCGCGTATTACTTGCCGCAAAATATTCCATAAAGCATCACTCCGTATATATAATGACCTACCTTGTAACCATTTTATGCAAAAGAAAAGAGAATGGTTTATTTTTTTATTTTGATATGATAAAATAAAATATAAAAAACAATACAGTTTTTTGTAATTTTGCCGTCTTATAGGGTAACGGGAGGTGCGTTATGAAAGACGAAAAAAATTTTTTATCCGACGAAGCGATAATAAAGCTTTATTTCGACCGCGACGAGACGGCAATAAACGAAACCGACAGAAAATACCGCCAATATCTTTTTTCGGTCGCCTATAACGTTTTGTGCAACGAATCCGATTGTGACGAATGTCTAAACGATACCTATTATCGCACTTGGAACGCGATACCGCCGACAATACCCAAGGCGTTGAAGCTTTTTCTTGCAAAAATCACGCGAAATCTTGCATTTGACCGATATGACGAAGCAAAGCGCTTAAAAAGAATACCGACCGAAATGTCCGATTCACTTTCGGATTTCGAAGAATTTCTTTCCGACAAAAAGACCGTCGACGAGGAATTGGAAGCCAAAGAAATCGGCAGAATCATCAGCGATTACTTAAAGCATACCAACGATAAAAGACTTTATATTTTCATAAGCAGATATTACTTTGCGATGCCGATAAAGGACATTGCAATCAAGATGAGCTGCAGTGAATCGTCGGTAAATAAGGAAATAAGGGCGATCAAGGACGAGCTTTTACAAAAACTGAATGAAGGAGGAATCGATTTATGAGCAAAAAATTATTTATTAAATCGGTCGGTCAAATCGACGATGAATTACTTGAACGATTCAATGAAATCGATAATCGGCTTTCGCAAAAGCAATCCTACAAGCCGTTGATTTTAAAAATAACAGCAATCGCCGCTTGCTTTTGTGTTATTATCGGTTCGGTGCTTGCCGCAATATATTCCGAATCTCCCGAAATACCAAGCGTAAGCGACTCCAAAATTTCCACGCCCAACACCTCCACCCCCGACACATCCGCCCCCGACGTCTCCGACGATACGATTTCAAGCGGCGATAATTACGTTGTCGGCGAAGATAACTCGGTCTTTATCGATAATTACGACAAAGTTATTAACGAGCCGTCATCCTCCGGTCCTTCGGCGAACAAGCCGGATTCGCTTTACAGTCTATACCCCAACGGTATGATCGTTGTCGCAAAGGTAGAGAGCTTTATGCCCGACACCTACGTTTATCCGGGCGACCTTACCTCGAAATGGGGATATCGCGTATTGAAGCTGACGGTTAAAGAGGTTATCGTCGGCGAAAACGTACCGAACGAGCTTTATTATCTGCTTCACGGCTCAAGAGATCCCGATCTTCGCGAATACGATGATATTATTTTCGCATTCCGTCAAGCAGGGGTTGGCAAAATGGTTCTTATAAACCGCGAAAAAAAACGTGTGGAAGCGTTTGAAAACCTCGTTTTTGACCATATAATGCAGGGCAGCGTTATCGCTTATACCGACGGCAAGTGCGATACAAGTCTTTTTGACAAAAAGGGCTTTGTCGGCGACAAATATTTTCTTGAACACTCTATGCAGGGCGACATTGAAAACGAGTACGATTGCCCTATAAAGCAAAAAAATTCGCTTGAGGTAACGATTGAAAAGTTAAAAGAGTTCGTTAACCTCTTAAGCGATACTTACGATAATCAACAGCAACGCTTTACTCTTAAATCGGATTTTACGGTTGACGGAGCCGACGAGGCTTTTGAATACGTCGAGCCGTTCGAAAACGGATATTTCGCCCAACACGAATTTTCGGTCGATTCAACAAGCTTCGTCCGTATAATCAACGGCTTTTTTACCAACGAAAAAATATTCGTTTCAACGCTTGAAAGCGAAGGCGTTGTCGATTCGGGAGTAAGGTTTTCGAATGACGATATTAAAAACGCGCCCGATATCGGACGCTTTATGAAAAATTTTAATTTTGACTCGCTTATACCAAGCCACACCGAAAACGCATCGTCGCTTGAATTGGGCTCGCGCCGTGTGTCCGGAAAATACGTTAAGAACGGAGATGCCGTATACGGCGTGGTGCGAATATATTGGACACTTTGGTGCAACGACGACGAATATGTCGAGGACGATGCTTATTACGTCGTCAACCCCGACGGCTCGGCAACGCTTTATGAACGCGATGAATTAAAAGCGCTTATCGGCGACGATGGAATAATACGGAAATTTAATTATAACGAGCCAACACCCGTATTTTACGCATAACAAAAAAGCAGGACTGCAAAGTCCTGCTTTTTGCATTTTATTAGAAATTCTGGTTGTGTGCTTCGCGGATGATTGCGAGCTGTTGGCGAACCTGATAAAGCTTGATATCGTGTTCTCTGCCTTCGGTAAAGAGGGCATAAATTTGATCGTAATAGGTTTGAACAGCTGCAATAAAGGGTGCTTGAGGGTCGCCGTCCCAGGATTTTTCATACCAGGTAAGAGATTCGCCGCAGTATGCGGGAAGCTTTTCTTCGCCCATTGTGAGCGATTCGCGGATAAGGTGCTGTTCGGGCGCTTCTTCTTCCTTAAAGAACTTCCAATCGATATGCGCCATATTGCCCTTAAGAGTACCGCGAGTGCCTTCTACCTTATAGGTATAAGCGGGATAAGCATCGCACGAGGAAATATCGAGGTCGATGATAGGTCTGTTGGGCGCCTTGAGGATAAGCTTGCAATAGTCTTCTGCATCGCCGAAGGTGTTGCAACGGTCCATATGGCTGAATACGGTAGGCATTCCGTCATAATAATCCAAAAGGTTAGGCGCTTGGTCAAGCGGGTGAGGACCTGTGTTTGCAAGGTTACCGCCGTTAAGATCAAGACAGCACTGCCAGTCCCAACGTCTTGCGAAGTTGTTGAACTGGATACCGATGTGAACGATTCTTCCCAATTCGCCCGATGCGATAACTTCCTTTACCTTAAGGAAATAGTTAGCGAAACGGCTTTGTTGGAAAACAAGAAGCTTAAGACCCTTGCTTTCTGCAAGAGCAACGAGAATATCATATTCTTCAACGGTGGGAACGAAGGGCTTTTCGCAAAGAACGTTAAAGCCGTGCTCCAAAAGATCCTTTGTTACCGCAAAGTGGAAATTACTGGGAAGCGAGTTAACAACAAGATCAATATCGTCGCGGTTTAAAATTTCCTTGTAATCGGCATAAACGTCGCAGCCGTATTCCTTTGCGGCTCTTTCGCGGCGAATTTCCATTTGGTCGACTACAGCAACGACCTTAAAGCGTTCTGTGTCCTTTTTAAGATGCAAGCCGTGAATATCGCGGCCGCTTCTGCCCTGACCGAGTATAGCAATGCGAATCTGTTTCATAATTTAAAGCTCCTTTTCGGAAGGTTTTTCTTTATAACAGTATTGTAACAAACTATTTCCGAAAAGTAAAGAAAAATATTGCGATTCTACTCTATTTTTTGCAAAGAAAGCTCAACCGATTTGTAATTGCCGTTTTCACGCAGGAAAAATTCCAAATTTTCTTTTCGCATAACGAAAAGCTCAAGGTCGATTTTCTTCGATTCGTCCTTTCCCAAAGCCTCGGTCAGCATTTTTTGTATTTCCTTTTTCGGCATAAAGTATTGCGCCTTGCATTTAGTTCCGAAATCGCGCTCCCAAACCTGCGTTTTGCGCTCAATGCTCGGCGGATTAACTCCGTCGCAGACCGAAATATCGGTGATTACCGACAGAAATTTTTCGTCAAGCCGCGTTACCTCGTATTTCATCAATGCCGAAAATGGGACAAATTCTTCGGGATTTGCGTTATAAACCTCTTTCGCTTTTTTCGAAAGCTCGTCAACGGCATAATTTTCAAACGCTTCCGCAAGATTTTTGTAAAAATCCTTCGCAAACAACAGCATACTGTCTTTTTTTCCGCAATCGAGCCGAGGATAGCGAAGATTTATTTTGACAAGACAAATTTCACCGTCCTGCACTTCCCTTTTAACCGTCGCTTCCTCGATACAAAGGCTTTTCTTTTTCGTCAACAGCATTATTCATCACCGAAAACATTTTATTCGGTGATTTCGCCTTTAATGCCTTTTATCACCGCCTTTATTTCGATTGAAGAAACCAATATCACAAGCGGTACGCTTAAAAATGCAAATTCCGCACCTGCGGCATCGAAAACAATAAAAACGGCGCAAAGCAAAGCCCCAACAATTACGGCATAAAAGCGTTTCAGCGAGCGCACTTTTGCAAAGCAGGAAAAGGCGACGCACGATGAAAAAGGGCAAACCGCCGCAGAAAGTATTTCGACCGGTGTTACACCTTCAAACGGAGCGCGCAAAGACGTCGAAAAGGAAACGACGGTAACGAAAACCGCAAAAAGCGACACAACGAAAAACAAGGGTGTTGCAAAAAGAAATGAGGTTTCCGCCTTGACCGCGGTAACGCAGGAAATTACAAGACAGATAACCGCAAGAACGCTTGAGCCGATCAAGGTCAAAGCGCCGTTTGAAACGGTTATAAGCGACGCGAGCCGCAAAACGACGGACAGCAAAAGCAGAGGCGTAAATATTCGCGCCGTCGTTTTCCCCACACCCTTCAGCAACGGCAAAAGCACAAGGAATTGCAACAAAACAAAAGGAGTAGTTGCTCCGCCGAACGAAAGCGAAACAAAGGTTGACGCAAGCGGCAACAGAGCGCAAAGGGCGTTCATTCGTCAAGCTCCTTTCTGCCCAAGGTCTTTTTGGGATAGGAGAAGATAAAATCCTGCATCCCCTTTTTGTCAAACGGAGATAGCGGAAACAAATAAGGAGCGCCGAAGCTGTTTTTTTCGCAAAGCATAAGCAACAAAACCGTTGCGGCAAGTCCAAGCCCGTAAATGCCGAAAAGCTCGGCAAGTAAAAGCGAAACGATCCGCGCGATAACTATAACGTACATATATGCAGGAGTTATGAAGGCGCATACCGCAGAAAACGCGACGGTAATAACCCCTACCGACGAAACTATTCCTGCCTCGACCGCAGTGTTGCCGAGTATTATCGAGCCGACTATTCCCACCGCCTCACCGACCGAGCGCGGCATTCGCACACCGACCTCGCGCAGTATTTCGAAAAGCAGTAATATCGCAACAATCTCCCAAAAGAACGAAATCGGAATATCCTTGCGCGAATCGGCGATTATGCCGTATAATTCGGGCGGCATTTGAGCGTAATCAAAGCTGACCAAAGCGCAAAGTATTGCTGGCGCAAAGATTGCCGAAACAAATGCGATAAGACGCAAAGTGCGGATAAAGGTTGCATAATAAGGCGTGTGCAGATAATCGTCGGCGGATTGCAGACTTTCGGCAAACACAAAGGGAACAGTCAGCACAAAGGGACTGCCGTCGACTATTATTGCGACTCTGCCCGACATCAGCTTTGACGCAAGCTTGTCGACCTTTTCGGTACTGCCATAGGTCGGAAGAAAGCGGTTTTTGTTGCCGTCAAGCAGCATCGCAACGTTTCCGCTGTCGGTTATTGCCGTCGCTTTCAGGTTCGAAATGCGTTGCTTTATATCCTCGATAAGCCTTTTATTTGCCCTGCCCGAAACAAAGGAAACGATGACCTTTGTTTGCGAAACGTCGCCGACGGTAAAGCGAATAAATTTCAAATCGGGTGTGCGGATATATTTGCGGATAAGCGCCATATTCGTTTCGGCATCCTCTACAAAGCCCGCCTTCGGGCCGCGCACGGTAACGTCGCTGTCGGGCTCGTCAACGCTTCTGCCGTGGGTGTATTGCGCGTTTGCAAGCGTTACGAAAAAACCGTTTTTGCACTCGGCGATTATTATAACCTCGCCAATCGCAACCGATTGCGCCGCCGCTTTCGCATCGCTCGGCGTCGATAAATTCGGGCTTTCGATAATACTGCCGAAATCGCCGTTGAAATTTTCCATATCGGCAAGCTGTAAAGGACGAAGCAAGCGCTCGGAAATAAAATCGCGCGCGGTTATCCCCTTGATAAACATCAAGGCAAGCCTTGCGCCGTCCCGACCGCATTCACGGCAAACGAAATCCTCGCAATCCGAAAAAATATTTACCACTGTATTTTTAAAATCGTTAAATTCATTGCTCATACCGTCACCTCGCGTTAATTATTCCCAAAAAACGGAATCTTTAAACGAGAAAAAACTATTGACTAAAGCCCTGGTATGTTATAAAATAAAGATGTAATAATATGTATTTTTTGCGTCGTTTTTGACGTTGGAGGAATATTAATGGCACGTAACCGCAAAAAAAGAAGCAACGGCTTGCTTGTGGCGTTTTTCTGTCTGCCGCTTGCCGTCATACTCTGCTTTTTGATATACTATACCTCGCTTGACAGTGTTGACCGAGTTACCTTTGACGCTCCCATGGCGGACGAGATTTTCTTCACCGCCGAGCAAGAGGTTAACTTTTTTGTCGATATGTGCAAGAACGCGCTCCCGATAAGGACGGCAATGCGCGACGTTTCAAAGGAAATACCGGTTTTGATAACGCTTTATTCGGGCGATTCGCCCTCGGAATACCGTTTTTATCCCTCGCTTAACCTTTCGGGATGTTTGCTCGTTGACCCCGAGGGTGAATATTTCGTGCTTGATACCGAAACGGCAAAGGATTTCCTTTTAAGAAGCGAATTTGATTATCTTTATGCCGATTATTTCCTTCCCAACCTTTCGGTCATAAGCGGCGAAAACAAGTTTCCCGTCAACCCCGTCGAATGCGAATGGAAATATTTCAAGACCGACGGAAATGAATATACCTATGCGCCCGACAAGCTTGCAACGGGCGAAGAAACCTATATAATCCTTAAAGGGCTTGACAACAAGCTCGATTTCACTCCCGACGGCAAGGTTCGCCCCTATGAAATGACCGACATTTCTTATATCGCCGAAAACGGAAGCGAATATGCGATAAGCGATATTTCAGAGCTTAATCTTTCGTTCGATACGCTTCTTAACGTTTCGTTTACCGTTAAATGGAGCGAATTAAACGGCGCGCAGGCATCGGGCAAGGCAAAATATAAGTTCAAAATCCTTTACGATATTCCCGCAATCGTCGAGCTTCAAAAAACCGAATTTTCACTCGGCGAGGTTATCGTTGTCGATGCAACCCACCTTAACAACGACGAAACGATAGGCATCAAAACCTCGATGCAAATCCCCCAAATCGGCTTTGGAATTACCGAAAACAGCAAGGGCGTTGCGCTTTTGCCCGTCGGTCTTGCCAACGGCGTGGGCGTTCATTCGCTTGAAATAACCACCGGTGTCGGCAGTGTCAAAAATGATATCGTTATCACCGAGCGCAAAAACGATGCTTGGACTCCTATTGAAATAACAGAAACGCAATATTATTCGATGCTCTCTACCGAAAAGATGGAGGAATTCAAAACGGCGCTTGCCGGCGCAACCGAAAAACGTCCCGAAACCGATTATTTCAATTATGCCGAAAGCGAATTGCATTTACCCGTAAATAAAAACAGTACCCCTGCCTTTACCTATGGTCAACCCGTCAACCTCGGCTCCGCAAACACAACGGGCGATACGGGTGAGCGAGTTTGCGAGGGCGTGGTTTACGAGCTTGATGCGGGAAGCTCGGTTCGTTCCGCGCAAGCAGGCGAGGTCGTTTTCAGCGGTAATCTTGCTCCTACGGGAAACACGGTCGTCGTTTATCACGGCTACGGTATTTATACCTATTATTACCACCTCGAAAGCCTTAACGTCCGTGTCGGCTATACCCTCACCGACGGTGAAATTATCGGCACTGCGGGACAAAGCGGATTTACCAACGGCAAAACCGTTCTTCACTATGCCGTTTCTATCGACGGAGTATTCGTCGACCCCATGTGGTTTCATAAGTAATAAACAAATCAACTGCCGCAATATTTTTATTCGGCAGTTGATTTTTATGCAAAAAGCAGAATATTGTTAACGCGCTTGCTTTACTATAGACAACCGCATTTTCGGTGTGATATTATTTATATAGAATATTTATCGGCTATATCATTTCTCCGAAGTCTTTAAAAGTATGAAAGGAGCAAGTATGAAAAAATCGCTTATTTTCTCTCTA
>JAZTXY010000071.1:0-23378 GCA_045636665.1 Eubacteriales bacterium | reverse complement strand
TTTCTATGGTTATATTATAGCAGATCATAAGGAAAATAACAAGCAACGCGCTGTTGCTAATATAGAAAAGCCGATGAGGTTTCTTTCGATTCCTCATCGGCATTTTTATCTCTTTTTATAAATAACAAGCTCGGGATTTTCGCCGTTTTCCTCGTAGGTGCAGACCAAGAGGAAGTCCATATTGGCGGCTAAACCGAAGCAACGGTCACCGCCGAATTCACATTCAAGCTGATTGCCGAGGTAGGTAGCGTTATCGTCAAGGAATTTTACCTTTTGTCCGTTGGGCAATGTATATTCCAGATTGATAAAGCTCCCCGACAGCACGTTAAGGCTTTCGACCTTTGGCAGTCCTTCAATATGAAGCAGGGTGTTGAATTCAGAGATGATCTGCTGTTTAAATTCCTCAAACCTTTCCTTACCGCCGAGGTTAATATACTGCTTCCAAAAATCCATAGTAAAATCTCCGTCGGCATAGCACCATCCGCAGTAATGCTCATTGAACGAGCCATCTTTTTCGCGACTGATATCGGTGTCCGAAAGCTTCATACCGCAGCATTCACAGACGAGCTCGCGGGGACAGCCGAGAAGCGTATTGATGGAAACGTCAAACAGCTTGGAGAGAGATTTAAGCGTTTCGGTGTTGGGTATCGTTTCGCCATTCTCCCAACGGCTGACTGCCTGACGGGTGACGAATACCTTTTCGGCAAGCTCGTCCTGGGAGAGCCCGTGCTTTGTTCTGAGTTCAAGGATAATATCTTTCGTTTCCATAGTGCTACCGCCTTTGTTTTCTATGGTTCTATTATAGCAGATCATAAGGGAAATAACAAGCAACGCGCTGTTGCCTTTTCTTTGTCTACCGCGGGGCAATGATTGAACTTTGCTTGAAAAATCGACATTTTTATGATATTATTAAAATAGATCTTGACAAATAAAAATTCCGTAGTATACTATAACGATTTAACACTCGTTAAATGGTCGGTTAGGGAGAACATTTTTAGGAGTTAAACCAATGCACGATTTTAGGTACGTTACAAGAAATGAAGCGAAGCCGATAAGGGAAGAGTTATATCAAATCCTTTATGAAGTTCAAGACCTTGTGAGAGATCATTTCACATTCAAATTCACTACGGTTGGTAGTTCAAGTCGCAATATGATTACTTACGACACGAAGTCGAATATCGGTTTTGACTTTGATATCAACATTGAGGTGAATGATGACGAAGAAAATTTCGAGCCGAAAGAAATAAGAGAAAAAATCCGAAATGCCATCAACCGTGTTGCACCTCGATACGGATACAAGTATTGCGAGGATTCCACCCGTGTCCTAACTATCAAAAAAGTAAACACTCGGACTTCTTCAATCATTCACAGCTGCGACTTTGCAATCGTATATAATTGCGATGACGGTAGGCAGCAGTACATTCGATTCAACAAGGACAACAATTACTATTCCTGGGAATACCAAGGCAAAGGATTTGTTGGATTAGACAAGAAGATAGACTGGCTGAAGGAAGAAAAATTATGGTGTGAACTACTGAAATATTATCTCATCAAGAAAAACAAAAATGATAATCCCGACAAGCATTCCCGTTCCATTTTTGCTGAATCAATAAACGAAATGTGCCAGAAAAACGGCTATCGAAAATAGTTCGACAAGGCCTTGACAAACTTCCGATTCACAGTTAACATACAAAAGCGTTGCTCCCCCGAGATGAATTTCATCGTTTCGGGGGAGCATTATTATATGGGGTCCCCGAAAATCGAAAGATTTTTGGGGAGAAATTTGACCACAGTTTATCCCACTTTGACGCACGGAGTACACGGAAACAGTGGGCACGAGAGGTTAGGAGAGGGCTTATTTTTAATTAGAACGCATTAGAAATGGTGCGAAAGCAGTAGAAAGTAGGTATAAAGGACTTTTTGGGACCAAGATGCTGCAGGTTCGAGTCCTGTCACTTCGACCAAAAAGCCATTTTTCGAATTGAAAAACGGCTTTTTTGATTATTAATTTTAAAATTGTTTAATGCATTTTAAATCAATTAGAGGGTAAGATCGAGTTGTTACTTTTAATACAGCATAACACGTGGCGAATGCAACCTTAATTTAGCGAGGGTGCACTAATTGAACCGTGTCAATTCTTCGAAATGGCTATTGAAATTTTCTTTGTTTTGTGAGATAATTAATATACTTCTATTATCAGAAAGGACAAACCAATGAAACGACTTTTTGCTTTAATTCTTGCTTTTGCGACGTTGTTTTCGTTCGCAGCTTGCGACAACGGAAACGAGGATATCGACAACGGAAACGAGGATATCGACAACAGCGTCGAAGAAAATTCCGAAGAAAGCTCCAAAAGCGACCTTGAATGGAACAAGTCGGCTGAAAAAATACAGGAATATCTTACTGAGGATATTGACAGAAGCTTAAAGGCAACAAATTTGTTATACCTAAAGCCTTATAGTGTCAGCCGCGAAGTGAACGCCCTCTACAACGACCCGAACGGTAATAAGCTTACCAACGGCGCGCGTATGGACCTTCTGTACGGAACAGACACGTTCGTATGTTGGGACGGCAGAAACCCGGTTGCTGTAGATTTTGACCTCGGCAGCAACGATAACGTTATCGCCGATATCGAGATAGGGTGCTTACGCTCAATGCCTTATGGCATTGGTCTTCCGAGATACGTTGCCGTATACGTTTCGAACGACGGCAAGGACTATACCGAGATCAGCCGTATAACTACCCCCGAGAACCTTCCCGAAACCACAAAAGAAAACTACCGTTTTGCCTTCTCGAAGGGTATTAAGGCGAGATACATACGCGTTTTATTTGCGCCGCAGGAAAATACCTTTCTTTTCGTAGACGAGATATCCGCATATGAATACAGCGAAAACGGTACTATCGATATGACGATAGGCGAATATCGCGACGAATATTATACCATCAACGATCTTTACGGATATGACCTTAATTTAGGCGAGTCCGACGTTAAGGTGAGCGAAAGCGACGCCGATTACAACGAGATAAGAAATCTCGCCACCATTGAGGGTGTGGATTTCCAGATAGAGCATTTTGAAGCTATTACTACCGAAAACAGCAATTCCACGAGAGAGGATCTTGGTCTTCTTACCGACGGTGTGCTTCACGGAGGCGATTTTCTAAAAGATTATTTCATCTTTTGGAGAGGCTGCGGCAGAAACGTGGTAGCCGATCTCGGAAAAGTGATGTCGGTCAAGGGATGCACCCTTTCTTTCTTCGACAGATACACTTGGGGTACGAGCACGCCCTTGGTCTACTGCATAAGCTTAAGCGAAAACGGAACCGATTGGGTGACGGTATATGCTGAAGAAAACCGCGACTTTAACAAGGTCGAAAAGGTAAAAGACACGAGGAATTGCGATTTCGGCAACGAATATAAAGCGAGATACGTCCGTCTTACATTCCAGACCGCGCCTCTTTACGACGGTCCTGTAATGGTATTTCTCGGAGAGTTTGAAATAATCGGCAGAAAAAATCCCGAAAACGCAATTACTGCTACGGTAAACAAGGACATCCTTTACGGCAGATATCCCGATAGCAAGGATTTTGGAATAGATAATGCTCTTTTTGCGGGAATTGCCGCACAGGAGCCTGGCGTAAACAATTCCGAAACAAACGTTTTCACCGAGGAGATAGCTCTTACTTATATGGCGGAGCTTGACGAGAACGGTAAGGCTACCGACGTATATATGGATGCGTTCGTTCTCAGCTTGGGAAGCGCACACGCTGCAACAGAAGACAAAGAAAAGGTTTTTAATTTCTGCTATGACAGTCTGTTTTATGAGGGAATCAACCTTGATGCTATCAACAAGGCGAAGGCTAAGATAAATGCCGATTTGGGCACGAATGATAAAGAAAAAATAATGATCGGTGTTTATATACCCGTTATCGGCGACGTTTTTAAGGGCAAGAAAACAGAGACGCTTGAGGACTACAACGAATGCTTAAAATGGCAGGTTGACGAGCTCATCCGCAGATTTAACGAGAGCAATTACGAAAACATCGAATTTGTAGGATTTTACTGGCATGACGAGGCTATTAAGCCTAACGAATGGAACAAAGCAAAAGCCTATGATTACGATGCTTGTATAGCATTTAACGAATACGTTCACAGCTTGGGTTACATTACATCCTGGTGTCCTTATTATAACGGAAACAAATATCAATACAACCATATTTTCGGTTTTGATATTTCTTGGTTGCAACCCAACTATCCCTTCTATTACGTTCCGCCCACAAGAGTCGAGGCTGCCGCAAATCTGGCTTGGCTTTACGGTATGGGCATCGAGGTAGAGATAGAAAGCGGTGAAATGGGCGATATGGCGCTTCGATACCATCGCGAGTATCTCGGCCAGGGCGTTGAATACGGATATATCAACGCGCCGACGCTCTACTATCAGGGTGCCGTTCCCGGTGCTTTGTATTACGTAGAACGTAAGAAAAACGAATTTGAAGCGGCGATACATGAAGAGACTCTGCTTTACGCAAAGAACGAGCTTGACAGAAATTACAACCTGCCCGAAAACGCCAACCTTGATTCATTTACAGACAGAGAGATCACGATAGTCAACGGCAAGAGCGTGGATATCGAGCTCGGCAACCTTACCTGTCTTGATTACCGTATCGAGGTTTCGCCCGCATATTGCTCGATCACGCTTAACAGAGACGGCAAGCTGACTGTTAAGGCTATGGGCAGATACAAGGGCGACGACGAGTTGAAGTTCACGGTTTCCGACAGAATGGGTACTATAAAGACCATAACTATTAAAATCAATATCACCGAATAAAAATATTAAGTGCTGACGTTTTTGGCGTCAGCACTTTTTTATCAATAATCTTATCGCTATGCATAATTAATATCATTGTTTATTTGGCTTTTTTCTTTTTGGACATTGTTGCATCAAAGCTTAAATTCACAAGGTGGAACAGCAAATCGTCCGATACGTCGGGAAGAAGCACCGAAATCCAATGGCGTTTATTCATATGATAGGCGGGATAGACACCGCCAAACGCATCAAACGCGCCGAACAGCTCTAACGGGATTTTCAGATTGACCACATCAACCACCTCGTCGCTGTCCTCGCAGAACCTACGTCTTGACACGCGCATCGCGATAGCATACCACTTGCGGTTGTCTATATGACGAAGCACCGCCGTTTCAAAATCCTCGTCAAAGGGATAGTCTGCCGAGGTTCCGTATGTATTCGAGCAGTATTCAAGAAATTCTTGCTTAGTCATAATAAATCAAAACTCAACAATCTCGGGAGCCTTACCAAATGCGCTGAAGGTCGCAACGGCATTCTTCATATAGAAGACCTGAGTGTTGCCGTCGTTTTCGTCGTACATTCCGCGAAGGTTGGGATAGGCATCGAGCATAGACTTCTTTGCCTCAAAGCGGTCGTCCTCGATAAGCTCGCAGGCGATACGAATCCACGCGCCCTCTGTGAACGCGCAAATCTCCGCCTTGGGGTTTGCCGCGAGTTGGTGGCTTGTGGGCTTAACCTTGCCCGTTTGTATATAGAGCTTGCCCTCAAACTCGTTAATCGTGCCGAAGGGACGGACTCTCGGCTGGTCGCCCTCAACCGTTGCAAGGTAATAGGTTTCTGCTTTTTTCAAGAAATCATAAACACGTTTCATTTTACACCCTCTATTTCAATTTTCTTGCGGTAATTCATATAGTCAACGTACAGCTTTTCGGTATCGGAATGTCCCAGCTGCGCTATACTTTCGGGCTTGCTGATTAGTCCCGGATACTGATAAATAAAGATTTCCTCAACGTACGGAGACATAGCCTCGAGCTGTTTTTGCAAGCGCTCAAACGGTGCGGGAAGCAGTGCGGATTGATAGACCTGTCCTTCAAAGCGAAAGGCCTCCGCGTTGCCGAAAAGAACAGATCTGCCTGCTTTATCGTGTGCTTTTTTAAGCGCTTCATAATATGCGGCGGTATCGTCGTAGGAGCTTTTTTGAACACCGACCTCGTCTTGATATGCACATATATCAACGTCAAGGCGTGAAAGATCGCTGATATATTTATCGTCGGCAACTAAATCCTTTGTGCCGTACGGGCTGATGAGTGATTTGAATCGTTTTCCGAGCTTATGCATCTCCGCAGAGGAATAGTTGACGTATTTAATAAACGATTCGTCCATATACTTGTTAATCCAAGTTTCGTCGGGATAGTACCAACCATAAAAGCTGCTATGGTGACCGTACAGCTCTGTCAGCTCGTTCATTGCCACGCACGTGCGACGGAGAATTTCCGCATTAGACATAATATCTCTCGGATGTGTCATATTACGCCCTGTTTCGCGCCAGTTGCCGTAAAATCCGTTGCTCAAAAATATATTCAACCCTACTTTGTCCGCCTCGTCAAGAACGACCTCGATAGGATCGTTGCAGGCAAGCTCCCATCGTTCCTCGAACACAGATGATTTAAAATACGTCTTACCGTTTAGCGTGGTGCAAAGCAAAATCGCATATTTCATACCGAATTCTTTCATTTCGCGAATCTTTGCGCGCCATTGTTCTTCGGTGAAATTTTGAAGAGTATTATCCCAATATACGCCTTCTCTGGCATTATGATGGCGGAACTCAAACCAAGTTCCGGTTATCGGCTTCGTGTACTTTAATTCCATATTTTAACCTCTGCTTTATTTTATATAGATTATTTCAAGTCAGGGACAAAGCGGTCCTCGGTTTCCTTTGTATGCTATGCTTACCCGCTATTTTAAACCGCACAGCGCATATAGTTCTTCGATGCAAGGTGATTTGTATTCGATATATTTATCAATATCGTTCGGAAAGAGTTTTGCGGCGTTTTCCTTTATCAAGCTGTACTTTTTAACCGCTTCCGTATTACCTCTTAAAAAATCTCTGAAAGTGATGTGACGGTGCAGTTCTTCGGAATACTGCGGACACACATATAAATGGTGGTTTTGCAAATGCGGCTTATTTGAATATTTGAATGCCTCTCTATCCTTGATTCCAAGGTCGCCTTCGTGGGTATATCCAATCGATTGTAATTTACCAACGACTGTGTCGAATACCGAGTAATCCTTGATTATCACATCAATATCAATACAAGGCTTAGCAGACATTCCTTCTACCGACGTACTGCCAACATGCTCGATACCGAGAATTAAATCACCGATAGCGCTTTCTATTTCCCGCTTGATTGCTTCGAAAGCTGATTTCCAAGCTTCGTCGTAAGGGCTAACTATCACCTTTTTTGTTTGCATTTGAAATCTCCGTTGAATCAGGTTATATCAATATACCGTTGCAGTGATCGACCTCGTGCTGGATAATCTGCGCTGTCCAGCCGGTGTAGGTTTTGATGCGCGTTTGAAGCTCGGTGGTTTGGTATTTGACCTTAATAGATTTATAGCGTTTACAAGGTCTGGGACCTCCGAGGAGGGACAGACAGCCTTCCTCCGCATCGTAAGCGCCGTCCTTTTTGATAATTTCGGGATTGAGCATCACCGTGTAGGTCGGCGACTTCCCGCTCTCATCAAGGAATGCTATGATTCGCTTGCGGACACCGATCATATTCGCCGCCATACCGACACAGCCATCCTTGTGCGTTATGAGCGTATCAAGCAGGTCTTGCGCGACTTGTAAATCTTCTTTTGTTGCGATTTCCGACTTTCCTGCAAGGAATATCGGGTCGTGCATAAGTTGTTTAGTCATAATTTTTACTCCATCAAAGGCAAACGGAAAATCATTATCCGTTCCCTGCGGTTGTTACCGTCAAAAAGGTCGACGCAATCTATTTCGTCGTAAAATTCCAGCTCGTCAATTGTGGCAAGATAACACATATACTCGTCCGACGGGTAATAGAAAAACAAAAACATTTCCCTTGGGGCTGTATAATAGGATTCGATAATTCTTGCCATAACCGAACGAAGAAGCTCCACAGAAAACGGGTTGAAGAAATAGCATCGATTGACATCCTGCGGTACATCATATTCTTCTGCCCGAGTGGCAACAATGTCTGCCTTTGCTCTTGCCGTTTTCAAATTTTCCAACGCACGGGCATAAATCCGTTCGTCATATTCAATTCCTATGGTCTTGGCTTTTGTTTGATAGGACAGAAAAAAGGAAACACGACCTTTCCCACAGCCATAGTCCAAAACCACGTCGCCCTTGCGAATAAGAGCGCTATTCGCCAAGCGCTCCAAAACACAGTAGGGCGTTGGCTCGTATGGATAACGGTAAAGGTCTGCGTTTGTGTCATCCCGACCGCTTGTTTTTATATTTAACAGCTTGTCCCAAGCGTTTTCGTTATCTGTCATTGCAGTCCTCTGTATTTACGTAAAATCTCCATAATATAGGCTTCCGTCTAAAACGTCGCTCTTACCGACCGCGAAGGTTGAAGACGTGAGGTAACCTTATTCGTTCGTTAAACCAAAATAACTTGAGATTTTATAGCTTGATTATTTTGCTTAAGTTACTGTCCCAAAAATCAAATCGCGCCTCGCCGCCGTTTATGCGCAACTTTTCTTTGCGCTCATTATGCTTGAATACGAAGTCGAATGTTTTTTCAATCGGAAGCGATAGCTTCTCAGTTTCAATCAATGTGCTTCCGAGCCATTCGTTCTCACTTCCGCAGAATATGGCGGCAGAACAACATTTGTTATTTAATAAGCTCGATAATTCCTCGCACATATTGCTGTATCCGTAATTATGCGCGAAATAATGCGAATGATAATATGAAAACCCAACCGTAAATTCTCCGCAATCTTCACATTCTATCGTGATGCTGTCGCCTCCGTAAGGGTTGGGTATTTCTATGCACAATGAATCTTCTTCCAACCAATCATATCCCTCGTCAGATTTCGAATGAATTATCGGGTTATATGCTTGAAGCATTTTAGTTAGTTCAGGTATTTTATCAATAGGGTTGAATTCCATGTTATACTCCCAAAATTATTACTTTAAGCTTTACAAGTTTGCCTTGTCATAAGTATGATAACACAGGCAATCATAAAACACGCTCAATTCAATATCGGCTCGATATAAGTTTTCAAAGTAAATTGAATCAGATTTTCTATCTGTTCGTCTGTCATTAATTGCCAATTATATATATTTTTCCCACACATAACTACACGCTCGTTAGAAAAGGCCGAATAATAATCGGAAGGATTGTGTACGGTGATATTGAAATAATACTGATCCGAATACGCGGATTTTTGAGCATCGAAGGAAAGAGTTTTTTTGCCATCGATCGTTTTCGACCATCTTGTTCCTTTCTTTTTGAAGCCGAGCGGCTTCAAAGCACGGGCGAAATGTGCAAGAAACGCCTTTTGCCGTTCTTTTTTTACTGCAAGTATCTCTGCCTTTGAATAATCTTTGTATTGATTATAAAATTGCAAAATGCTTTCGCCAATCTCGTTTTCGCTCTTTTCGTCATATATACAGCAAATATTCCTTACCTGACATTCTTCGGCATCGGAGCCATGGTTTGAAAACCACTCTTCGTCACCGAGCATATATGCAGTAGAGGCAAAGCCGTAAAGGATAGTTACGCAATTGTCGCCATCGTCTTCGAGGTTGAAAACAAAAGCGGTTTGCTCGGTTGCTTGGCGAAAGAAACGTCCGCTTTTCTTTTTTGCTTCCGAAAAACCTTTTTCGAAAAGCATTTGCTTGTATCGTATGTAACGGCTTGTATCCATACCGTAAAATCTCCTTTTTGAACTACTTCTGCGGAGTATAGCGTTTCATTATCTCAATAATATCGCACCGATACACGTTTTCGCCAAGAACGTCGCCGTTTGGCGAGAACGAAGCACAACGCACGTCGAATGGGTCTTCGATATACGGATTTTCGGGAAGCTCGTCCATAAAATACTCGGCGAGATATTTCAGCGCATTACCTTCGGGGAAGATAATATTACCCTCGTTTTCAAAGATTCCCATATCGGAAAAGCTGTTAAGTATTTCTCTCGTTTTGCGGTTGTATGGGTTATCATCTGTCGGACTCACCAGCCACGCAGGTTGAAGGCGTATCGGAATGCCTTTTTTCTTTGCTTCTGCGGCGAAAATTTTAACCACTTCAAGCGGAATGTTTTCCTGATGAAAGGCATCCACAGAAAGAAGCAAATCGTTCACACCGCATTCGGCAAGTCGCTTTGTAACCTCGCAAATCTGCTCGGCATTTTTTGAAAAGTAACCGTTGGTTATTACCTGACGTTTAGGAATATTAAGTTCCTTTGCGGCGTTCATAATTTCATAAACGGCATCTGGGTACAAAAGCGGTTCGCCGCCAAAGGTCATCACGGTTTTTATATCGTATTCTTTAGCAATCTTTCGCACAGCATCCGCGGCAATAAAAGGGTCGATTCGCTCACCGCAAATCGTATGGTCACCCTCGGAGCAATGCTTACAACGACCCGTGCAGGCGTAAGTGATGACAAATTCGATTTTATTTAGGTTTTTAAGGTATTGGTTCATATCAGTCTTTGATGTAAGTGGCGATTATATCTGCCCGCTTCTCTTTTGCGTAATTCTTGGACTTTTCTGTGGGGTCACGATAATGCATTGAGTGCAAGCTTCATTTTCAACTCCGCTGTTCTCCGTAAATAACTTCTGTAAAAACATTATATCATCCTTATTCGTTTTCGTTTGGAATCTCCGTTAACCCAAAATGCTTTGCGATTTTGCCGCAAACCTCTTCTCGTGTATCGATACCGTTGTCCTCGCGGATGACGGTGAAAAAGCCGCTGTCAGCGTATTCATCGTAGTGTTGTTTACTGTTGATGCGTTCTAACCCCTTACGATAGTTTTCCATTACCGCTTCGGGGTTTTCACAGTTGTTAATAACGTTTAGAAGAAACTGTTTATCGGGATCTGTTCGGTCGAAAAAGCGATCAACAGACATTGATCGTGGGCAAAGCATCACCGCAACACGATTATAATCGGATATTTCCTTTAAGACGTCGAGCGGAATATTGGTATCAACTATTACCTTTTTGTCTTTTGATACGGAAATAAGCTCGGCTATTTCAAACTCCGCCGCTTCTCTGCCTACGCTGAAGATCCAACGCTCATACTCCTCGGGTGTGCGCGTTACAAAATCCGCCCAGTTTGTCAAGCTTTTGTTATAGCAGAGGTCGGGGTATGTTTCGGGCGTTGCCACCGAATCGGACACCGTCATATGATAATTTTCGCCGCAGAGAACCATACCGTATTTTTCCGCGAGCATTTTCACCGCGGTGGACTTTCCGGCATACGCAGTACCTGTGATAAAATATACATTTTTCAGATAATGCCTCAATACGTTATTTTCGATTTTCATAGCGTAATATTACCTCTATTTAAGCACCTGTTTGATTATCCAAAGCTGAAGTCCTTTAGGCAAAGCGTTCAACATCAGGAGTAACGGATTCCGGTTGATGCTGTACGAAAAGCGCGTAGAGTGTTTAGCGAGTATACCGGCAGCCTTCTCAGCAATCTTGGCGGGTGATATGCTTCTCGCCTCTACCCTTTCGACTATTTGCTTGAAGCGACTTGCGTTGCAGGTGTAAATATCGGTTTTTTTACAAAATCGGTCGAGCGCATCGGTAGATACGCCGAGCATACCCGTGGATACAGCACCCGCACGAAGAACGCTGACCTTTATTCCTTTAAGCTGCAGCTCCATTCGCAGTGAATAGGCATATTTGTCAAGTGCGCTCTTGGTTACGGCATAAATTCCCGTGAAAGGAAGAGGATCGAGCGGTGCAAGCTCGCTTGTGGTTATTAATATCCTCGAGCCTTCGGTCAGAAGCGGCAAAAAGGTCTTGTTTATAAGATAAACGCCGCCAAGGTTTATTTTGAATATTTTTTCAAAATCGGAGCTTTCCATTTCGACAAGCGAGTCGAGCATATAGATCCCCGCAAAGTGAATTATGGCAAATAACCCGTCGGTCATTCCGCTTACCGTTTCAAATGCGGCTTTTATGCTGTTTTCATCGGTTATATCTGCTTTTATGGGTATTATATTTTTCTCTTCCGCACCTACGGTTTTGTCAAGCGCGAAGACGCGAAAGCCGTTGTCACGCAAAGTCTTTACCGTCGCCTTGCCCATACCGCCGTATGCGCCCGTGATAAGAACAGACGGTTTCGTTTTCGGTTCAGTCATTTACAGAATACCTCGATTCTTAAACAATACATCAAGTGAATTGTTCAACAATCCGTTGTTCTCCGGTTTTTACATCCTCAAACAAAAACTCTGTATATAGAATGGTTTCATACTCTTTGCCTTTTTTTCGTTTTTGAGAAACAAATCGCATAGGAACACCGTTTTCTCCAATCGGCCATTCCGGACTTTGGATCCATCTCGGATATTTGTTTGATTCAATATGGAATAATTCCTTCACTTGCTCTTTAAAAAGTTTGATGCGTTTTGTTTTGCTCAACTCTTTAGGAAGCGATTCTAACAATTGTTCTATCAATTCATCCGCTTGTTCGCCGCCGATATACTCGGGGCAAGCATCCAACATAAAACAATATTTCTCATGCAAAGTTTCATCAATAATGATGTTTTCGTGCGGAAATGCGGCAACCAACACATTTGAAAACAGATCATGGATATTAAAATATTTTCCTATCGTTCCGCCATTAGTCTTAGTTTCTTCATCTATGAATAATTTAGCGTCGAACGGCAATTGTTCGGGAATGTACTGGGTAAAGCCATTTTCGTCCCTTACTTTATGCACAATCGTTGTCTTGAATTTCGTATCTGCTATGCTTGTAAGAAAATCAAGAACCTCCGGATGTATTTTACAATAATCGAGAAAGTCAGAAACTTCAACTCGACCTTCTGCAAAATCAATTAAATACGATTTTATATTTTCCATAATTACCCTCTTTATTGTCATGCAACCGAACCGTTTTTAACGGTTCGGTTCACAACTACATAGCAACTTTTCTAATAACTCTTTCACAGTTTCGAGTTTGAAAGGTGTCTTTTAAATGCAATACTGTATGTTTTCCGTTAACACCATTATGCATGAGCAATACATCAAGTGAATTGTTCAACAATCCGTTGTTCTCCTGTGAAAATATCTTCGAATACATACTCGGTGCGGATATCACCCGAATTACCCATATCCCTCTTCTGGGATATGAATTTCATTGGTATTCCGTTACATACAGGCCATTCGGGAGCTTCTGTCCATTTGGGATAATGTTCATCTTCTATATTAAAAGTCTTATTAACATGATTAATAAATATAGAAATGCGTTCTTCTTCCGATATATCTTCGGATATTGAATCATATATATTCGACAATATTTGACTTTGCTCAACTTCGTTTCCACCTATATATTCAGGGCAGTGATTTGCGATAAATATAAAACGACTATCTATACAAATTGTGTTTGAAACACTTTGTTTTCTCTTATCGTTTTGTTTGACCGATTCAACAATTTCACTGAGATCGTCAAGAAATTCATGTTTTGAAAAAGTTGGCAAACGCAAACATAGAACGTCGATAGCATTTTTGACCAAATCAAGAAATAGCTTTTCACGGGCATCATTATCAGCTTTCATGAATTGTTCAAAATCCAATGACAAACGAAAATCGGCATATCTGTTTTTTTTACTAACGTATTTGCGTTCATTAATAGGATTGTAGTCAATCCATTCTTTTGCAAAACAAACGCAAATTATAGCTACTCTATCCAGTTCTGTACCGTAATTTTTTTCGCTAAACTTTCGATTAAATTCTGTTTCTATAGGAAGATAAATATCAGACAATAACTGTCCTGCGGGAGGTGTGGTTTCAGAACTGAAAAATAAAAATTTATCGCTCATTTTTTCCCTTTCTTGTATTTCTATATATCACCGCATACTTTAATTCAAAGGCGTCGTTCTCCACAAATATTAATTTAATTATATCATATTTTTATTCATACTTCAATAGCTTCGTTTTGTTATTGAAAAAGCCGTTTTTTAATGATATAATGTTTAAAACAAATTTAAACGACTGTAAAGGAGCAAACGATATGTACAACACTTGGTCACTTGACGTGCTTTACCGCGGTATCGACGACCCGAATCTTGCATCTGATATGGAGCGCTTTAAGACGCTCATTTCCGTTTTCGGTGAAACCGTTGCTGCACTTGACAAGGATAATGCGGCTAAAACGCTCAGAAACGTTATCGAGGTTAAGGAGGAGCTGACCGTTTTGGTGCGCAAACTTGCGGGATATTTCAGTCTTCGCCGTTCTGCCGACAGCAGTGACGCAGAGGGTGCATCGTACCTGACAAAGATCTCTGCCATGATCGCATCCACCACAAAGGACAACGTAATGTTCGAGAAATTTGCGGGAAATCTTGATGATCTTGACAGCGTTATTGAATCCGACGAGCTTCTTTCGCAATATAAATTCTACTTTGAAGAAATAAAAAATGACATATCACATATGATGAGCGACGAGGCAGAAGCTCTTTTCGCAAAGATGAACATATCCGGCGGCAAGGCGTGGGGCGATCTGTTCTCGCACCTTACGTCCACTGTCAAGGTGGATTATAATGGCGAGGTAACTTCTCTCTCCGCTATACGAGGTCTTGCTGACAGCGAAGATCCTGCTGTGCGAAAGTCGGCATTTGAAGCCGAGATCGCTTGCTATGACAAGATAAAGGATTCCATCGCATTCGCTCTTAACAGTATAAAGGCACAGGTTAATCTTGAAGCAGAGCTTCGCGGATATGCCGATCCTCTTGCGATGACTCTTAAGCAGTCCCGTATGGAGAAAGCAACGCTTGATGCCATGCTTGAAGCAATGCGCGAGGCAATGCCTGCTTTCAGAAAGTATCTCCGTCACAAGGCAAAGCTTCTGGGATACGAAAACGGGCTTCCTTGGTACGAAATATTGGCTCCTATGGGGAAGGCAGGCAGCGAAAGTTTTTCGGTTGAGGACGCGCATAAGTATCTTGTAGAGCACTTTGCAACCTTCGCGCCCGATCTTGCCGAAATGGTAGACCGCGCGTTTAATGAGGAATGGATTGACTTTTATCCGCGTGCAGGTAAAGTGGGCGGTGCATTCTGCTCCAATCTTCCCTTTGTCGGTCAGAGCAGAATTCTTACTAACTTCTCAGGAAGCTTCGGCTCGGTCGTAACTCTCGCACACGAGCTCGGACACGCATACCACGGTCAGCAGATTCAGTCACACCGTCCTCTTAACACCGGATACACAATGCCCGTTGCCGAAACTGCGTCGAACTTTAACGAGCTTATTATCGTAAACGATGCTATTGCCAAATCCGAGGGCGAAGAAAAGATTCAGCTGATTGAAAGCCAGATTCAGGATTCGACTCAGATCATCGTTGATATCTACTCGCGATTCCTGTTTGAAGATGAGGTTATTCGCCGCAGAAATGACACCTTCCTTTATGCCAACGAGCTTGAAAAGATAATGACAAACGCGCAAAAGGAAGCGTACGGCGACGGACTCGATCCCGAATGCTTACACCCTTATATGTGGTGCTGCAAGAGTCATTACTACCGCGCAGGATTAAGCTATTACAACTTCCCCTACGCATTCGGCGGTCTTTTCTCGCGCGGACTTTACGCCAAGTATCTTGAAGAAGGCGAAGCGTTCCTTCCCAAATACCGCGAGCTTCTCCGTGCTACAACGGTTGACACTGTTGAAAACGTAGCCGCTATTGCCGGAATCGATCTAACACGTCCCGAGTTCTGGCGCGAAAGTCTTAAGACCATTACCGACCAGATCGAAATGTTTATTTCTGAAACAAGCAAGTAAAATCAAGTCAATGTAAAGCTACAATAAAAGTCGATGAGTTTAATTTCTCGTCGGCTTTTGTTTTTTTTAGCAATAATAGCGCTTCTGCCGCCCGATTTATAATATAAAGATAATATGCGATTGTAGATTGGGCATTGCGATAACATCAGACACCGCAATATGGCAAATTCACCCGTAACAAATCATACGGTAAAGAAAAAATCCGAACCTTTGACCATTTTGGCAAAAATTCGGATTACTTTTCATTGTGAACTTTCGTTTTCGACCGCAGTCGATTCGTCGGGTGTTGACGCTTCGGGTGTTGACGCTTCGGGTGAAGACTCAACCTCATCCTTCGGCCGCTTCCAATCGGAAGGCGGTATTATAATCTCTTGACCGACCTTTATGGTGTCGGGATTTTTCAATTCGTTATAATAAGCAAGGTCGCGCGAATTACGTCCGTAAAGATTAGCTATTCTCGAAAGATTTTCGCCATCTTTTACGATATGGATAATTTCACCGTTTTCGTTAACGGTAGGTTGCGACTCGTCGGTACCTTCGTCAGTACCTTCGTCGGTACTTTCGTCAACACTCTCGTCGGTGCTTTCTTCGATGATTTCGTCGCTTACGTCGGCATTATCTTCGTTACTTTCGTTATCGTCGGTATTGTCAACGGAAGGTCTGGGTGCTTTAAACGCAGGAGGTGTGCCGATGCTCATTTCGACCGTGTCTTTGTCATTGATATACAACTTAGCAACACCGTTTTCTTGGAACTCTTGATATTTGGAAGAAGTTCCCCAATGTGCCGTAATCGTTACAACAGTATCCTTCGTGGGTTTGATCGAGAAACTGATTACATCATATCCCTCGTTGTTTTTATAGATTTGTCTGGTGTGATAAGTTCCGTCATAGCAATCAGATGCAGAAACGGTGCAAAATCCTGTTGTAGCATCGCCACTGCCCTTAACGGTGAAAGTATAGGTACTACCACCCGTTAAATTTGCAGTAAAGGTCTTGCTGTTGACCGCTGTAATATCTACGTCTTGGGATGTTACTTCAATCGAAAATTCGGCAGATTTAATTATATTATTAGAGGTAACAACTTCGTGAGAAAAATATGCATAAGCAGTCATACTCATTGCCGCTAAGCAGACAACCATAACTGTTACTGTCAAAACTACACGAGCAATCATTACTTTTTCACGTATTCTTCCGTTTTCTGAAACAGCAAAAAATTCGTTATACAGTTTTCTCACAAGCTAAACCTCCTTTCAAAGAGTACTCCGGACGTGTTAGTTCTTAATTTGTTCTGCTTTAACCGTGATACCCAAATCAACCTTCGGAATGTCTTCGCCGCGGTAATTCGCAACGTTTGTAACCTCCTCGGGCATACGAACGATTAATGCAATATACTTTGTACCGTTAGCGTCCAAAACAGCCGTATCGGTTTCGTAATAATTATGCAAGGGCATATTTGCGATTTGAACCGCCTTGTCGCGGCTGATAACGCTGTTATCCATTTCTGCTTCGGTATCTGCAGATGCAACACCGAACTTCAAGAAATCCTGCAACATAAACTTATGACCGAACACGTTTGTAGCAATAACGCAATCGTTTACGTTCACCGCGGTGTGGAAGGTAAACGGACGGTCGCCCAAATTTTCAACCTTTAAATACACAACCTGAACGTAGCCCGGTTCGTATAAAGCGTTTTCATCGAAAATTTTGGTCTCGCTGTCAACAACTTCCCAATTTCCGTCCTCGGTGCGGTGAGAAACCTTAAGCTCGAAATCGGCAAAATGGAAAATGTTGTTTAGCTCGTTCGAGGTATCGGTAAACCACGCAAGCGATGCGCCCGTACCGAGTATGCCCCAAACGATGAGAAAGCACAAGCTGAGGGCTAAAGCGATCTTTTTATACGGTTTTTTCTTTAAATTCGACACCACTTTATTCCCCCTTTGTTAGAATTGTGCAGTGTTTTGTTTTTTCTCCTTATCCTTTTTACGCCAAGCCAAAAGAATAATCAAAAATATTACAGAACCAAGCATTAACGTGATATAGAAAAGCTTGTTGCTGTCGTCGCCCGGCTTTACAGGATCGTCGGGCTCGGCAGGCATTTCCTCGACCATAAATTCCCAATCAAGATATCCGATTTGGTCTTGATATTGGTTGTCAAGCTCAACAGGAACGGTCAAATTAACGTCCAAGTTGACTTCACCGCCCGAATAAAGCAAGCCGAGATAAGTCCATTCGGTAAGCTGTGCGGTTTCATTCGCAGCGGCATCGAACATATATGCCATTTCGTTTTCTTCGCTCGTCTTCACGGTAAGGTGAAGCTGGGAAAGAAAATCGACAGAATTCTCGTGCGCGCCTTTGGAACGGATATAAATTTTCACCTTAACCTTATCATCGGCATCGTTTTTAACCGTGATTTGTTGGGTCAAAGTGTCGCCGGGCATAACTCCCTTGAAATTCGGGAACAAATCGGTAAGCGAATAGTCACTTCCCGGTGCGAAAATAAAGTTTCCTGCATTTCCGCTGTAAGTAACCTTGCCGTTATCCGCGCTTGCGGTGAGCATCGAGGAAAGAGCGAGGATGCAAACGATAAATACCAAAAATAGCTTTTTCATCTACAAAACCTCCTTATTCCTTGGGCCAACCGGAGGCGGAATGGGTGTTGCCGTCGGGAAGCGGATTGTTTTCGCTCTGAACGGCTTGCGCTTTAACTGTAAGGTTCAAGGTCTTGCCGATATAGCTGTTATCAACCTTTGCGCCGACGATTTCAACGTGCGAGAAAATGTCGGGCGTGGTTTCGTTGGGGTTAACGATTCCCTTGTAGTAATACCAACCGTCGCGAAGCTCCCAATCGGCTTCGTTAACGTTGAGCTTGAAGCAATCCTCTGCCGTGAGCTCTTCGGAGTTAATACCATAGATTATCTTAACACGAAGATAGAAGGGATGCTCGCAATCGCTTGTAATGTTAACCTTCTTGGAAACGATATCACCGGGTACGATATAAACACCTTCCTCGGGGAACGCAGTTCCTTGGTCGGTCGTTTCGTTGATTATAAAACGGATATTACCGGAGGTCACAACGTTGGTGGCAGTACCTACTGTCGAATAGAAGGCGAGGGTGGATTGGCTAAAAAACGCCATAAGAGTTGCCACAAGCGCTACGACGAATATTCTTATCTTAATTTTTGCCAATTTAATGACCTCCTTTTTATATTATTGAATGATTCAGCAATCAAGATACATAAATATTTAAACTTATGTACCTTGATTGCCGCCCGTCCGTTTAAGGACGGGTGGCTTGAATTAACTTAAGTTAATTATTTAACAGTTGCGTTAGTGTTGTTAGCGATTTCATTAGTGCCAACAAGGGTGGTGTTGGTGATGGTAAGAGTTGCATTGGCAGCAGTGCCACGAAGAACGATTACAGCATCGTCGGACTCAGCGCAAGCAGACTTCAAAGTGCAATCCTTGATAAGGTAGGTTTCAGCATTAGTGTCTGCAACAGAGCCTTCGCCGAAACGAACTGCATAACCCTTAACGTCAACGTTACAATCATCAACGATTACGTTAGTGCTGTTGTTGAAGTTAAGACCATTCTTGGAATAAACTTCGCAACCTACAACTTCAATGCCGTCGATACCCTTTGCCTGAAGCAAGGAGTGAGCCTTTTCGGTTGCAACGCAATTGATGATGGTAAGGTTCTTGTCGCCACCAGTGTAGGACTTAATGCCTACTGCGCCTTCGATATCAAAGATGCAATCCTTAATGGTTACGTTACTGGTGTAACGGGTGTTGTTGTTGCCCTGTTCACCCAATCTGATGCAAGCGTCAACGCCACTGGGAAGAGTGCCGGTGAAAACAACATTCTGAATGATAATGCCTTCGTCAGCGGATGCATTAGAACCGCCGTCAACAAGCAGACCACCCTTGAATTCGCTGCCGTTACCATCGATGGTAACAACTACGCCGGGCTTCTGAGCAACAGTTACGTTACCGGAGATGCTAGCGCCGAGAGTGATAACATCGCCGTCTTTAGCTTCATTAATAGCTGCTTGGAGCGAAACTACATCACCAATGCATTCCTTGCCATCGATGGTAATATTGCCGCCAGTCGTGCCGTAAGGAGCACCTACAATAGAGGTTGCGCCGGTAACATTGCTATGTTTTACATTGTTGATAACAGGATTGGTATCAAACGAACCGGAAACAATACCTACACGATTATCGGAGCAAACGAGGGTAACGTTATTAACGTTAGCGCCATTGAGAGTTTGGTTACAGATAATACCGGAGATACCACCAACCATCTTGTCACCGGTGATGGTGAGGTTGGAAGCGGAGAAGTTAGAATAGTTAGCCTTTAAGCCGCCGTTCATCTGGATGTCAGAAATGACACCACCAACGACTTGTTTACCGGTGATGTAAGAACCTGCGTTACCGTTAATGGTAATATTGCTTGCGGTTGTGCAACGTCTTGTGTAAGCAAGAACGCCGGAGGTGTAGTCGCCACCGGTGATAGCAATATCGCCGCAAACAGTGATGTTGCTCAAAGTGGTGTAGTAGGGGTATGCGATTGCTGCAGCTACGATAGCGCCAGTGGTGTTAATGGTAACGTTCTTGATGGTGAGATTCTTAATTTCATTCTCTGCACCAGCTGCGCCTTCGGTAACACCGAACAAACCAGCGTATGCATAGCCATCTGCATCGAGTGCGATGTTGTTAATGGTAAGATTGGAAATGGTCTTGCCATTACCATCGAAGTTACCCATGAAGCCGTGATCGAGAGTAGCGGAACCGATAGGAGTCCATTCGAGGTTATTAAGGTCGATATTTCTACCGAGCTTAATGGTCTTGCCTTCGAAATATTCGGTGCCGTTGTTTACGAGAGCAGCAAAGCCGGCAAATTCTTCAGCAGACTCAAGAACAAATTCAGTGTCAGTAGTGTTGTACCAAGCGGTATCTACTTCACCGGTCCAAGGTGCGTTCAAGTCATAGTCATTGCCGAAGGTATCATTTTCATAAGTGTACTGAGTAGCAAATACGTTGATACCGAATTCGATAGAAGGAATTTTATCGCCGCGGTAGTTAGCTTCGTTGCCAACGGTTTCTGCCATATCAACAGTAATGATGATATAGTGCGAATCGCCTGCTAAAAGCTCAGTAGTTTCCTGAAGAACATTTGCGGACTTAAAGCTCTTTGCACTGCCTTTATCAGTGTTTTCAGCACCATTGAAAACCATATTGAGCAAAATATCGCCAATTTGGTTTACCTGTTGGGTTACAGTGCTAACGGTAAGAATATCGGAAAGAACGATATCGTTGCCTTCAACGCTGGTACCGATAACTTCGTTAACGATATTCATATTTGCGGTGTACTTAAATGCCAAGGTACCTGCGTTAGTAACTTTAAGAGCTACTACTTCGGTGTGGCCGGGTTCCCAAAGACCCTTTTGGAAGAGGTCGTCTGCGCCATCAAGGGTATCCCAATTCTCGCCATCGAGAGTGTATTCAACTTCGAGATCTAAGTTGCCAGCAGTGATAATGTTGTTGTTGGAAACTACGCTGTCGGTGAACCACGCGTAGGTGGTGCCGATGAGCATAGAAACGCAAACAAGAAGTGCAAGAGCGCTGGAAATTAAAGCGCGCTTTGTTGCATTTTTAGCCATTGTAATTTTCTCCTATGAATTATTTTTTTAATTTTTTTGGTTCAAATTAAAAAACTAACCGAAATTCATAGGTAATATGACAATTTAAAGCTTGGGCGAATGACGGGTTCGCCTTTTACTTTTGCCTTGGGTTTTTGCCCTCGGCAAGCAAAAGATACAAGCATTAGGTTTTATACCCTTTGCTTACCGCCCGACTCCCCGAAAGGAGTCGGGACGGGCTTATTTTCTTAGTTGATTAAGGTCTGTTGCAAGGAACGGTAGATTCGTTCAAACCAGCAAGTGTGCCACCGAAGGTATTGCCTTCAAAGGTAATGTTGCAGTTATCCTTGGTGTAGGAAGGCTTGATATCAAGAACTACGCCTTCACCGGTAAGTGCTGCACGAGGAGCGATGGTATTACCGGTAACAACGATATCAACAACTTTATCCTGCCAAGAGGTACCGAGCATTGCCTTTTCAGGGTTCCAACCCTTGATGCCGTTGTCTCTTACATAGATGTTAGCAGCGTTGCCGGTCAAGTTGATAACACTGTGTCTGGTTGCATTAATAAGTTGATTGTTCTGAACGGTTACAAAGCCATCAGCCATATAGTTTGCGCGAACGAAGTTGAATACTTCAACGTCTACATAACAATTCTCAACGATGATGTTAGTAGCGCGGCTGGTGGGACGACCTTGTTCTTCGAAGCAAACAGGAACGTAGTTATTGGGGTTAACAGTGCTTTCATCCCAATATGAGCCATCTTTAGCGAAGCGGCAGTTGTCGATCACGATGTTCTTCGCGCCGGTGTTGCCATCTTTTTTAGAACCGATGATGCTTGCGTAATAATTGGTTTCGCCGGACTTCTTACTATAAACGCGTTCAGCTTGTTCAGCAGCAAAGAAGATACCACGGATTGTGATATTTTCAGAGCCGTTCAAGTTGATAGATGCAACAGTAAGGGGTTCATTGTAAGGATTTTTGGGAGAATCGTGTTCGATAGTGATACCCTTCTTGGAAGAACCATCTTCGTTTTCGATAACGAGATTACCATATTTGCCATGGTCAAGATAGATTACATCGCCTTCTTTAGCTGCCCAGATAGCTGCCTGTGCAGTTGCGGGAGTAACGAGAGTCTTGCTTGCGCCTACGTCATAATCTTCGTCGAAGCTGTCGGATTCATAAGTTCTCTGAGTTGCAAGGAGTTGAACAGAGAAGCTGTCGCCGATAGAAAGGTTTTGATATTCGTTGCCTGCTTCTTCTCTCATCTTAAGAACGATAGTTGCGGAGAAGGATTTGCCGGCATCAAGGAAACCTTTATCGATACCTGCGCTGAGCCATTCGCGGAGAGTACCAACGTATTCCATACCTGTTACGTTACGATCAATAACTTGCTTTGCATGACCGTAACCATAGCCATCATAGTAGTAAACGTCGATTACGTCAGCGAGTGCGGAAACTTCGCCGTTAGGAACGATTGCGAGAGTCCAGTTGAGTGCAAGAGTGCCCTTGTTGGTGATTTTGATGTGTCTTGCTTCGGTGTAGCCGGGTTCCCAAAGGTCATTATCGAAGATGGGGCCGGTGGAAGCGTCAGTCCAAGTTGCGGTTGCGGGAGCTTCAGAGCCGTTAGCCCATTCCATTGCGATGTCAAGACTACCGGACTTGATAATGTTGTTGTTGGAAACAACGCTGTCGGTGAACCACGCGTAGGTGGTGCCGATGAGCATAGAAACACAAACAACAAGTGCGAGTGCGCTTGTGAGAAGTGCGCGTTTGGTTACTTTTGTCATATTACCTATGACCTCCTTAATATTTTCATTGGCGCAAGTGCAGAACTGCACTCCGTCAGCGCCAATGAACGGAGGCAGTTAGTTAGGTCGAGAACGCCTCCACAAGCGTTGTGTAATATAGCCAAACGAGATAGGGTTGTACCCCCCCCCCGTTGTGCATTTTG
>JAZTXY010000070.1:0-2663 GCA_045636665.1 Eubacteriales bacterium | reverse complement strand
AAGGACCGTTGCGACGGCGTTATTGCGGAATTCCGTCAACAGCTTCAAGCCGAAAAGGAAAAGGCGTGGATTATGCGTACACGCATAATCGACTTTAAAAAACAGCTTTACGAGCTTTACGGCGCGCATATCGCCGACCTTAAGGACCTTTCGGTAAACGAAATCGAGGATATCGTTCTTCCTAACGACGACGTTTTGGTTGCGGGAATCTTCAACGACGTTAAAACGAGAATCGAAGAAGAAACCGAACGCAGAAAGAACGTTCGCGAGTTAAAGAACGAGGAACCGCATTTTGCCGACGTAGCCGAAGAAGCGCCCGAGGAAAAGACCGAAGCGGTTGAAGCAAAAACCGAAGACCGCCCCGAGCTTTCTGCGGAAGCAAAAACGGCTGAAGACGAATATCTTAAATATATGATGGGAGAAAGCAAGCCCGAATAATAGCGGCGAAATGCTTTTGATTACGAAATGAAAGACTACAAGGATACACTTAATCTGCCTGTCACCGATTTCCCGATGAGAGGCAACCTTCCCACGAAGGAGCCCGAAACACTTAACCGCTGGAACGAAGAAGACCTTTATAAAAAGCTTCTTAAGAAGAACGAGGGTAAAAAGCCCTTTATTCTTCACGACGGTCCTCCCTTTTCCAACGGTTACATCCATATGGGACACGCGCTCAACAAGGTGCTTAAGGACTTTATCGTTAAGTCCAAGGCGATGAGCGGTCATTATACTCCCTACGTTCCCGGTTGGGATAACCACGGACTTCCTATTGAAAGAGCTATCGAAAAGACCAAAAAAGACCTTAACAAGGATATGTCCGTTCCCGAATTCAGAAAAGCGTGCGAGGACTTTGCAGAGGACTTCATCCAAAAGCAAATGTCGGGATTTAGACGTCTTGGCGTTGTAGGCGATTGGGATGCGCCCTACCGCACTATGGATAAGCACTTTGAAGCGCAAGAGGTTAAAATCTTCGGCGCAATGTTCGATAAGGGCTATATCTACAAGGGCTTAAAGCCGGTAACTTGGTGTCCCTTCTGTGCTACTGCGGTTGCTGAAGCGGATATTGAATATCACGACGATCCCTGCACCTCGGTATACGTTAAATTCAAAATCAAGGACGATCAAGGCAAGCTTAACGGCTTCGACCTTGAAAACACCTATTTCGTTATCTGGACAACAACAATTTGGACTCTTCCCGGTAATATGGCAATCTGCTTGCACCCGCGTGAAAGCTATGCGCTTGTAAAGGCAGAAAACGGCGAAACCTATATTATGGCGGAAGCGCTCGCAGAAAAAACGATGAAGGTCGGCGGATTCGAAAATTACGAAATTCTTGCAACCTTCCCCGGCGAATTTTTCGAAAATATGTTGGCGTCGCACCCCTTCTTGGACAAGACCTCGCGCCTTGTTTACGCCGAATACGTTACTATGGACAGCGGTACCGGCTGTGTTCATACCGCGCCCGGCTTCGGTGCAGACGACTATCAAACCTGTATGAGATACGGTATGGACCTTGTCGTGCCCGTTGACGATTACGGCAAGCACACCGATTACGCAGGTAAATATGCAGGTCTTAAGACCGAGGAATCCAATCCTATCATTCTTGAGGATATGAGAGAATCGGGCGCATTGTTTGCATCCGAAAACATTATGCACTCCTATCCCCACCACGACCGTTGCAAAAAGCCGGTCATCTTCCGCGCTACTCCTCAATGGTTCTGCTCGGTTGAATCCTTTAAGGATCAAGCCGTTAAGGCGATTGAAAACGTACAATGGTTCCCTGCTTGGGGCGAAGACAGAATGGTCAGCATGATTCGCGAAAGAGCCGATTGGTGTATTTCGCGTCAGCGCCGTTGGGGTCTTCCCATTCCCGTTTTCTACTGTAAGGATTGCGGCAAACCGATCTCTACTCCCGAATCTATCGCTAAAATATCCGCGCTCTTCGATGAATACGGCTCGAACGTATGGTTTGAACGTGACGTTACAGAGCTTATCCCCGAAGGCTTTACCTGCTATCATTGCGGCGGCAAGACCTTCGAAAAGGAAACCGATACTCTCGACTGCTGGTTCGACTCGGGCTCGACTCACTATGCTTCGCTTATGAAGGATACTCCCGACCTTTGGCCTGCAGACGTATATCTTGAAGGTGCCGACCAATACCGCGGTTGGTTCCAATCCTCGCTCCTGACCGCCGTTGGCGCGCGCGGTGAGGCGCAAGCTCCCTTTAAGACGGTTTTGACGCACGGTTGGGTCGTGGACGGCGAGGGAAAAGCCATGCACAAGTCTCTTGGCAACGGCGTCGATCCTCTGGACATGATCAAAAAGTACGGTGCCGATCTGGTTCGTCTTTGGGTAGCGTCTGCCGACTATCGCGTGGACGTTCGCGCATCCGACCTGATCTTCAAGCAGTTGTCCGACGCTTACCGCAAGATCCGCAATACCGTCCGTATCCTGATCGCTGACCTTTCCGACTTTGACCCCAACACCGACGCACTCCCTTACGGAGAGCTTTACGAGATCGACCGCTGGATCATCTCGGCAATGAACGATCTGACGCACGAGGTTCGCAAGTCCTACGAGGTCTTTGAGTTCCACCCCATTGCGCATAGCATCGGAAACTTCTGCACCACCGAGCTTTCCAAGCTCTATATCGATATTACCAA
>JAZTXY010000069.1:0-4452 GCA_045636665.1 Eubacteriales bacterium | reverse complement strand
AATACCGATGCATTTCGGTATGCTTGACGATATCGACCCTAATATTTTCGAATACAAAAACAAATATATTCCTCAAATTTACAGAGAGTTTGAATTATGAAAATTATAGATGTAAAAACCTTTATAGTCGATTGCTTCCGTACAAACTGGGTTTTCGTTAAGGTATATACCGACGAAGGCATTACCGGTGTCGGTGAAGCTACTCTTGAATACAAAGAATTTGCGCTTGAGGGCGCTATTCAACATGCTAAAGAAGCGATTTTGGGCAAGGACCCTATGCAAACCGAGCTTATCGCCCACGACCTCTACCGCGATGCGTATTGGCGCGGCGGCGCTGTGCTTATGTCGGCGGTTTCGGGCATCGAAATGGCTTTGTGGGACATTAAAGGCAAAGCGCTCGGTGTGCCTGTTTATCAGCTTTTGGGCGGAAAAATGCGCGATTCCGTAAGAATCTACGTTAACGGTTGGTTCTCGGGCGCAAAAACACCCAAGGAATTCGGCGAAAAGGCAAAAGAAGCCGTAAAACGCGGTGTCACCGCAATGAAATGGGACCCGTTTGGCAAAAATTATCTTGAAATATCGAATAAAGACCTTACTACCGCGCTTGAATGTATCGATGAAGTAAGAAAAGCGGTCGGAAACGACGTCGAGCTTTTAATCGAAGGCCACGGCAGATTTGACGTTCAAACGGGAATTAAAATTGCGCGTGAGCTTGAACAGTTCAAGCCTAAATTCTTTGAAGAGCCCACCCCTCCCGATGATATCCACGCTTTGAAGCGTGTGCGCGATAAGTCGCCCGTGCCTATTTCGGCAGGCGAAAGACTTTACGGTCTGCGCGCGTTTAAGGATATTTTCGCACTCGATGCAGTTGATTTTATCCAACCCGACGTAAGCCACGCAGGCGGTATTATGGAGCTCAAAAAAATCGCGTCACTTGCCGAAGCATATTATATTCCGTTTGCTCCGCATAACCCCTCGGGTCCTATCGCAAATGCGGCAACGCTTCAATTGGCGGCTTGTACACGCAATTTCTCGATACTTGAAATTATGTACAGCGACGTCGTTTACCGCAAGGACGTTACAAACGAATCGCTTAATTATCACGACGGATATATCGACATTCCCGATAAACCCGGCTTGGGTATCGAGCTTAACGAAGAGGAATGCCTTAAATATCCTTATCAGCAACACACTCTCCGTCACTATACGGGCGCATTGACCGATATCCGTCCGCCCGAAACGGCATTCTATTTCTAATGAATGTTAACGATATTTGCGAAAGGAGGAGCATATGGCATTCACTCGCGAATTTCTCGAAGAATTAAAGCTTCGCAATAATATCGAAGAAGTCATCGGCAGAGTCGTTAATTTAAAACGCGCGGGAAGTAATTTGGTTGGCAACTGTCCGTTTCACAGCGAACGCACACCGTCGTTTACCGTCTTTCCCGCAACGTCAAGCTATTATTGCTTCGGCTGCGGCGCAGGCGGCGACGTTGTAACCTTCGTTATGCAGACCGAAAATATAGAATACCGCGAAGCGATTGAGTTTTTGGCTAAACGCGCAGGAATTAAAATCGAAGAAAATTACGACAATAATCGGCGTGAAGAACCTGCTGTAAAACGTGAACGCCTTTTGGAATTAAACCGCGAAGCGGCAAGGTTTTTCTATAAATCTCTGCTTTCCGAGGAAGGCGCAACGGCTCGCGCCTATCTTGATAAAAGGCAATTCACCTCTGCAACGGTGAAGCGCTTTGGAATCGGTTATGCTCCGAATTCACCCTACGGAAAAGCACCTCTTTGCGAATACCTCGCATCGAAGGGCTTTAACAGTCTTGAAATACAAACCGCTTTCTTGGGCGGCGTAAGTAAAAAAACAAACCGAATGTACGATATGTTCCGTAATCGAATAATGTTTCCCGTGTTTGACGTCAACGGCGAGGTCGTTGCATTCAGCGGAAGACGCTTGAACGAAGAGGATGAACGGAAATATATCAACACCTCGGATACACCCGTTTTCAAAAAGAGCCGCGTTTTGTTCGGCTTGAATATAGCAAAAAATTCCGAAAGCGGTTCATTGGTGCTCTGCGAAGGGTCACCCGATGCAATCGCTATGCACCAAGCGGGCTTTGATAATGCAATCGCAACGCTCGGAACTGCGATAACAAGCGAACACGCGCGAATTATCGCAAGATATTGCCGCACCGTTTATTTAGCATACGATATCGATAAAGCAGGCAGAAAAGCAACGCTTAAAGGTATTGATTTGCTTAATCAGGTTGGTGTTGATACGAAAATCATCAACCTCGGCACCGAAGCGAAGGACCCCGACGAATTTATCAAAAAGTTCGGCGCCGAAGCCTTCCGCGCAAAGCTGACGGGAAGCTCGGGACAAATAGATTATCGTATCGAAGAAATTATATCGCGCTTTGATATTTCCGTTGCCGAAGAAAAACTGCGCGCAGTTGAAGAAATAACGAATTTTATCGCAACACTTGCTTCGCGCCCCGAACGAGAGGTTTACGCTTCAAGAGCGGCAGAAAAGCTGTCGTTAACCTTCGAATCGCTCAGAAGCGAGGTTGAACGTAAAGCAAAACGTCAGGATGCTAAATTCAAAAAAACGGTTATTAATAACGCTCTGCGTGAGCAAAGCGGCTTCGGCGGAAACGTAAATTCGGATAAGCTTCGTTTTTCGTCAGAAGCATCGCACGAGGAATCGATTCTCGGCTTAATGCTTATCAGAAGCGATTTTGCAAAGGAAGCGGTCAAGCAGTTGACTGCGGATGATTTTGCAACTGCGTTGAACAGAAAATTTTTCGAAGCGTTCAAAGATGATTTTGCCGAAGGCAGGGAAGTCGTGCTTTCCAAAGACGGCATATTCTCCCCGCGTGAAATAGGCGCACTTGAAAATTGCCGTGTCGCGCGTCTTGAGCTCGGCGATATAACCTTAAACGCATTAAACGCGCATATTTCGTCGTTAAAACAGCTTCGTGAAAGAAATAAATACGACGAAAAGATAGAATCCGACCCGGCAAACGCGCTTGCCGAATACCTTGATTTGATTAAAAATAAAAAGTCCAACATACAGGAGGATAAAAATGGATAAAGATTTGTCCGCATTTACCCAAGAGCAAATCGACGAGGCAAAGAATAAAGGCACGATAAAGGTTGCCGAAATTCTTGCTACAGTCGCCGATACCGATTTGAGTATCGAAAAGATCAATAAGGTCTGCGAAGCACTCGAACGCAACGGTATCGAAATCGCGACCGAACACGCCGACGTTGTATTCGATATTTCCGAAGAGGATATCGAAAGCGAGGATTTCGAAGAAACTCCCGAAGATGTCGACACGCTGTTGACTCAGGAAGGCGTTTCTATCGACGACCCCGTAAGAATGTATCTTAAAGAAATCGGTAAAGTTCCCCTTCTTTCTGCCGAAAAAGAGCTCGAGCTCGCCAACCGTATGTCCAACGGCGATCTTGCCGCAAAGCAGCAATTGGTGGAAGCAAACCTTCGTTTGGTTGTTAGTATCGCAAAACGTTATGTAAACCGCGGTATGTTCTTCCTCGACCTTATTCAAGAGGGTAATTTGGGTCTTATGAAGGCGGCTGAAAAGTTTGACCACGGCAAGGGCTTTAAGTTCTCTACTTATGCAACGTGGTGGATTCGCCAAGCGATTACCCGCGCTATTGCAGACCAAGCGAGAACCATCAGAATCCCCGTTCATATGGTTGGAACCATCAATAAGGTTCTTCGTGTTTCGCGTCAGCTTCTTCAGGAAAAGGGAAGAGATCCTCTTGATGAAGAAATCGCAAAGGAAATGGATATGCCCGTCGATAAGGTTCGCGATATCTTAAAGATCGCTCAAGAGCCCGTATCGCTCGAAATGCCTATCGGCGAAGAAGAAGATTCGCATCTTGGCGATTTTATTGCCGATGACAATACTCCTGCGCCTGCTGATGCTGCATCCTATCAAATGCTTCGCGAGCATCTTTTGGAAGTTCTTCACACCCTCACTCCCCGTGAAGAAGCGGTTCTTAAATTGCGTTTCGGACTTGAAGACGGAAGACCTCGCACCCTTGAAGAGGTTGGTAAGGTGTTTGACATCACCCGTGAACGTATCCGTCAGATCGAAGCAAAGGCATTGCGTAAGCTCCGTCATCCCAGCAGATCTAAAAAACTTAAGGACTATCTTGAATAATCCGTGAAAGGTAAAAACTATGAAAGCACAACTTGAATCTATCAGAGCAACCGCAGTGGCAGAAATTGCCGCGGCGGAAACCTCGCTTGAAGATATAAGAATAAAATATCTTGGTAAGAAAGGCGCTCTTACCGCAATTTTGCGCGGTATGGGCTCTCTCACTCCCGAAGAACGTCCGATAATCGGCGCTGTTGCAAATGAAGAAGTCGGAGGCCAAGCGGTCTTAGGAAAGACAACACATCACATCAACTCC
>JAZTXY010000068.1:0-20405 GCA_045636665.1 Eubacteriales bacterium | reverse complement strand
AAAAAATCGCTTATTTTCTCTCTATCCGTATTTTTATGTTTATCGGTTGCGGCTTGTGCACCCCAAGAAAACATTCAAGATATTACAAGCGAATCCATTTCTGATATTTCCCGCATTTCACAAAATTCGGACGACCTCAATACAAGCTATTATTCGGATTCCGATTATAACGAATCGAATTTTTCATCAAACGAATCCGATGTAATTATTTCAGAAACCTCCCAATCCCTTTATGACAGCATAGAAAATTTTATATCAGACTATTCGACGGCATATCCGAAACTGATAGATCTTTCAAAGCTATTCCAAAACTTCGAGATTACATCAATCATACCTCATGACGACCACTATTCTGTTATTTCTCTCAAAGCATATTTAAACGTTTATCCTTTGTCAGCAGAAGAAAAAGATCTTGAGCCATGGAGAGTGTACGTTGGTCAATGGGGCAAGGATAAAATAGATATATACAACTCAATCGAAGAATTTAACAAAGCAACGGGCACAAAAGCATATAAATACACCAAAGAAGGTGTAGATATGTACATTGTGCGCTATGCAGGCGAAGTCAACTATGAGATTTGTTTTAAAATCGAAGATCATATATTTATGGCAAACGCCTTATCTAATTATGTCCTTGAAAAAGATCAACTTCCTTCATCAGACGAATACGAAAAACTAAAGCCGGAATTTGAAAACCATATGTGTTTTTATGAACTAAGCGACCTTTCAAATGAAAGCTCCGAGCTTGTTCGCATTTTAAAAGAGTGCGTTGCAGAAGCACAATAACACAAAAAAGCTTGCCTTATCGGGCAAGCTTTTTTCTTATGCTTTAATTATTCGCCGTATTTTTCTTCGATAGCAAGACGTGCGCAGACGGTTAAAAGGTCGGCGGCGACGGCAAGCTCATCGCAGGACGGGAAGGTGGGAGCGATACGCAATTTGCTGTCCTCGGGGTCGATACCGTAGGGGAACATCGCGCCTGCGGGAGTAACGATAAGACCTGCCTCCTTGCAAAGCTCAACGGTGCGTTTTGCAGTGCCGTTGGGGAGCGAAAGACAGAAGAAGTAACCACCGTTGGGGATGGTCCAGGTAACGTTATCATAGCCCTCAAAGCCGTTTTCAAACGCTTCGTAAATGATTTGGAACTTGGGGCGGATGATGTTCATATGAACCTTCATCTGCGCTACGATATCGTCATAGCACTTGAACACGCGCGAGTGACGGAGCTGATTGAGCTTATCGTGGCCGATGGTCTGAATCTTCAACGCGTTAAGGATGCGCTTGATATTGCGCGGGCTTGCGGCGATGCAGGAGATACCCGAGCCGGGGAAGGTTATCTTCGAGGTGGATGCAAATTCAAAGAACATATCCTCGTTGCCGTATTTTTCTGCTTCAGAGAAGATTTCGACAAGCTCATCGGGAAGATCGGTAAGATCGTGAAGCACGTAAGCATTATCCCAGAACACACGGAAATCCTTTGCCGCAGGCTTCATCGAAGCTATTCTGCGAACGGTTTCTGCGGAATATGTATAGCCCGAGGGGTTAGAATACTTGGGCACACACCACATACCCTTTACAGTTTCATCGGTCGAAACAAGCTTTTCAACCATATCCATATCGGGGCCGTCCTGGTTAAGAGGTATATTGATCATTTTGATACCGAAAAATTCGCAGATAGCAAAATGTCTGTCATAACCGGGTACGGGACAAAGGAAGGTGATTTGCTCGTATTTCGACCAAGGCTTACAGCCGTCTTCAACGGGGTGAAGCATACAGCGTGCAACCGTATCGTACATAAGGTTCAAGCTCGAGTTACCGCCAACGATAATATGGTCGGAGCCGACGCCGAGCATTTCACCAAGCAGGCGCTTCATTTCGTTTATGCCGTCAAGACCGCCATAGTTACGGCAGTCGCTTCCGGTTTCGGAAAAGCATTCTTCATTGGTCTTTACCGCAGTAAGAAGACGTTCCATTGTAGAAACCTGCTCTGCAGAGGGCTTACCGCGCGACATATCGAGCTTAAGACCCATTGCCTTATATTTTTCGAATTGTTCGATTAACTGTTGTTTCTTGTTCATGTTAGGATACCTCTTTATAAGGTTATTACGATATTGCGGCTTCTCCGCAATTTAAATATTCAATAAAATTTCCATAAAAATCCGCGACATGCGCGTGGATTTTTATACCTTAGAGCATCGCAACCTTGGACAAGCCGAAGGCGCGCACAAGGTTGGCGCGAGCAAACGATGCTCACTAGAACCGACCAAAACGCTCGCGTTTTGTGTCGAAAGCGAAGCGTTTAAAACTCTGCGCTGCCAGTTGTTCTGTGGAAGGGTTCAACGTCGCGGATGTTGGTGATGCCGGTGATATACATAATAAGACGTCCAAAGCCCAAGCCATAGCCGGCGTGCTTTACACCGCCGTAACGGCGAAGGTCAAGATACCACCAATAATCCTCCTTGTTGAGTCCGAGCTCTGCAAGACGCGCTTCGAGAAGGTCAAGACGTTCTTCTCTTTGCGAGCCGCCGATAAGCTCACCGACACCGGGAACAAGCATATCCGCCGCCGCAACGGTTTTGCCGTCGTCGTTAAGGCGCATATAGAACGCTTTGATTTCCTTGGGATAGTCGGTTACGAAGGTGGGCTTGCCGAAAACGGTTTCGGTAAGATAGCGTTCGTGCTCGGTTTGAAGGTCACAGCCCCATTCAACGGGATAATCGAATTTAACGCCGCTGTTTTTGAGAATTTCAACCGCTTCGGTATAGCTTACGCGGACAAAATCGCTGTTAACGAGCGCATTCAAGCGGTCAAGAAGACCCTTATCGATGAATTTGTTAAAGAAATCCATTTCTGCAGGGCATCTTTCAAGCACGTATCTGATGACGTATTTCGTCATTTCCTCAGCAAGAGTCATATAGTCCTCGAGATCGGCAAACGCGATTTCGGGCTCGATCATCCAGAATTCCGCCGCGTGACGCGCGGTGTTGGAATTTTCGGCACGGAAGGTAGGGCCGAAGGTGTAAACGTTTGCATAAGCAAGCGCAAAGCATTCTGCTTCAAGCTGACCCGAAACGGTAAGGTTTGCCGCCTTGCCGAAGAAGTCCTTGGAATAATCGATTTCGCCCTTATCGTTGCGGGGAGGATTATCCATATCCAAGGTGGTTACCTTGAACATTTCGCCTGCACCCTCACAGTCGCTCGCGGTGATAATGGGGGTGTTTACATAAACGAAGCCCTTATCCGCAAAGAAGCGGTGAATACCTTGTGCCGCAACCGAGCGTACGCGGAATACCGCGTTAAAGGTATTTGCGCGGGGACGGAGATGCGCCACCGAACGCAAAAATTCAAAAGAGTGGCGTTTGGGCTGGATGGGATAATCGGGAGTAGATTCGCCGGTTACCTCAATAGCCTTTGCCTTAAGCTCAAAGGGTTGCTTTGCACCGGGGGTAAGCTCAAGCACGCCTTCCGCGATGATGGATGCAGGTATATTTAGCTTGGAAATTTCCTTGTAGTTATCAATAATTTCGCTTTCGAAAACGATTTGGATATTCTTAAAGCAAGTACCGTCGTTAAGCTCGATAAATCCAAAAGCATTGGATGAACGGATCGTTTTTATCCAACCGCCGAGACGCACGGTCTTTCCGCCAAAGCTTTGCGGATCCGAAAAAATATCACAAACTCGTGTTAAGGTTTCTTTTATCGCCATAAGTCGATATACCTCCGAAAATTAGTTCTTATTATTATATCACCCTGTTTTGCTCATTTCAAGTATTATTTCGCATTTTTCGCTTTATTTTTATTGTTTATTATTGAATATTTTGCACATATATGATAATATATGATATATTAAATGCTCCGCGAGGTAAAAAAGTGAATCCTTACGAAATTCTTAACCAAAATAAAGAGTATATAAAAAGCAAAAAAGCGTTCATTTTCGATATGGACGGAACGCTTGTCGATTCGATGCAGTATTGGTGGTCGCTTACGGGCGAGGATAAGTCGCAATATGCCTCCCACGGCGATTATATGGCGGCAAAATATGCCACCGTTATCGATTTCAAGCCCACCGCTATTGATTTTTTGGACTATCTTAAGGAAAACGGAATAAGAATGTGCCTCGCAACCGACACTCCAAACGTTTTGTCGAAGCACTTTTTCGAGCGATTCCCCGATTTTTTGAATTATTTTGAATTTGCGCTCGATTGCACCGCTGTCGGCACGTCAAAACGCCGTTCACCCGCTATTTACGACCTTGCGACCGAAAAATTCGGCTGCACCAAGGAAGATGTTTTGGTATTCGAAGACAATTATTATGCCCTTATCACCGCAGTGAATGCAGGTTATGACGTTGTCGGCATTTTCGACGAAGCAAATGCCGAGAACAAGGAAAAAATAACCGAGCTTTGCGTTGATTATATTTATGACTATACCGAAATGATGCCCGAATAATCATTACGACCGTTTTTATGTAAAGACGGTCGTTTTTGTATACAACTTGGCAACAATTCGATAGTATAAAGATATTGAAAGGGGATGCTCGCAAATGGCAAAAATACTTATCGTTGAAGATGAAAAAGCAATAAGCGATTTGATAAAATTCAATCTTGAGCTTGTCGGACACGAATGCTTTCAGGAATTTAACGGAAAAAGCGGTCTTGGCGAGGCGTTGGCGAATAAATACGACCTGCTGATACTCGACGTAATGCTTCCCGAGCTTTCGGGCTTTGATATTATCGATTATATAAAGGGCACACCCGTTATTTTCGTCACCGCAAAGGCAACGGCAAACGACAAAATAAACGGACTTCGAAAGGGCGCAGACGATTACATCACCAAGCCGTTTGACATTATCGAGCTTGTCGAGCGAGTCAAAGCAGTGCTTCGCAGAACAAAGGGCGAGGCGACCGTTTTTGAGTTTGACGATATCAAGGTTATGTTCGACAACCGCCGCGTTTTCAAAAACGGCAAAGAGATAATGCTCAAGCCAAAGGAATTCGACCTTTTGGAGGCGTTTATCAACAACCGAAATCTTGCGCTCACACGCGAAAAGCTTTTATATCTCGTGTGGGAATTTGACTATGAAGGAGACAGCCGTACCGTCGACGTGCACGTTCAAAGACTGCGTCAAAAGTTAGGCATTTCGAACCGCTTGCAAACGGTTTACAAAACCGGCTACAGACTTGAAATATGAAAATGAGATTTTGGCAGAAGACCTATATCTTCACGCTTATTCTGTTTTTGTTCTGTATAAATATCGGTATTCTTTCGCTGACGGTATATACCCACAGCAAAAACGTATCTGCGGCAGAGGCGACCGCCTCGGCAGAGCAATATTACGTTGCGATGTCCTTCGAGCGCGATTACAGCGACCTGATGGAAATGAACGAAAATGCAAGTCCTACGCTTTTGATGCAGACCTTCGGCTCGCATTACAAAAGCAAGGGTATAATGCTTTCCTTTAATAAAAACGGAAGCACCTTGTATAAAAATTATACCGAAAATATCGAATCGCCGACCGATTCGCTTTTGCACACCGATATAAACGGCGAGCGCCATATCATCATTTCCGCTTCGGTTTGCAACGGTGAATACGAGCTTGTTTTCGGCAAAAATATCTCATCGGTCGATGACGAATTCAAATCGCTTATGATAACCTACGTTGCTACGGCATTAGGTGTTTCGACCGTTTTGGCGGTTTGCCTTTATTTCATTCTTAAAAAGCTTTCAACCCCGTTGGAGCGGCTCCGCAAAACCACCGAAACCATTGAATCGGGCGATTTTTCGGTAAGAGCGATCGAGCAAGGCAACGATGAATTTACGCTTCTTGCAAGAAGCTTCAACGCGATGCTTGACAAGATAAACGAGCAGTTCGAAACGCTTGAGCATGACGCAAAGCGCAAGCAAATGCTTGTTGACAATATGGCGCACGAGCTTCGCACACCGCTTACAAGCATTCACGGCTATGCCGAATTTTTGGAAAAGGCGGCAACCACCGAGGAAAAACGAATCATCGCCGCTAAATATATTATGTCGGAATCCGAAAGGCTTCAAAAAATTTCCGAAATTTTGCTTGACAGCGCGTACATTCGCGGAAACGAATTAAAAAAGGACGAAACCGATATTGCATTAATACTTTCGGACGTTTCCGAAAAGCTGAAATTCAAGGCAAAGGATCACGAAGCTGAAATTATTCTGGACACCGAAAAAACTATTGTTTCGGGTAACGAAATATTGCTTTCGATGCTCTTTTACAACCTCACCGAAAATGCGATAAAGGCAGTATTAAGCGGCGGAAGTGTCATTTTGTCCTGCCGTGACGGAAAAGCGATTATCGAGGACAACGGCAAGGGCATGACCGAGGAACAGCTTTTGCATATTACCGAGCCTTTTTACCGTACCGACAAATCGCGCTCACGCGCAGAAGGCGGCGCAGGGCTGGGGCTTGCACTTTGCAAGCAGATAGCCGACTCGCATAACGCTTCCATAAATTTCGAATCGGCTTTGGGTAAAGGCACGAAGGTTATAATCGATTTTACAACTCGGCAATAAGTCGGATAAAAGACGGCGACAAACACACCTTATACTTTAAACGTAACCTTAGAAAGGAAGGTGTTAACAGTGAAAAAGGAATTTAAATTTTTAACAACGGTCGTATCGATTTTGCTTGTGTCGATGCTCATTCTCGCAGGCTGTATGCACGCATTATCCCAAAACGACAGCGAGCCGAAGGATTACGATATGGATATCGTTTCGGAAACCGTTGCCGAAAGCAAGCCCGAGGATATAACGAAGGAACCGCCCGTCGCACAAAACGACATGCAGAAAAAGTTTTCCGATATGTCCGAAATAAGCGAGGACGGCAGATCTATAACGGTCATTACCGAGGAATATCTCAAAGATTACTGGCGAAGCAACTACGAAAAAGAAGTTATCCATTCCCTCCCTACAGAAGAGATATATTTCATCATTCAGGATTCAATCCGAATCTACGAACAGTACGATGAAGTAGTGCTTACCGGTTTTGCCTCATTATCGTCTAACCTTCGGGTTGCGGAGCGTTTTCCATTTGTGAAAGATAAGATAATAAAAACAAAACCGGATGTAACTACGTCTTTTGAATGGGATGACATAGATGCTATCTATGAAATCATTCTTTATCGTTTGAAAGCATTGTCGTCGCCCAAGGCATTCTTCACGGGAGAAGAAGCAATGCGCTCTGTCGGTGAAGAGCCGATGATCAACAGCACTATGCTTCCCTGGACTACGTTCTATATCCCCAACTATTCCGAAAGCACCAACAGAGACTACATTCTAAATGTGGTCGGATACGGAAGCGCAATGAACAGCACCGTCATTGAAGATGAATTTTCTGAATTGTTCAGTTTTTGCAATAAAAACGGTGCATATATCTACTTCAAATCCAAAAGTTACGAACAATCCACCAAGATCTTCCCCACCGCCGAAATGGAAAGCTCCCTCCCGTGCCGAGTGGTTGCCATTGAAGACAGAAGTGCAGGAAAAGTGTTGGCGTGGGCAGAGCAAACCTTTTATAGCGACGAAAAATTCGAGTACAAATTCCCCGCACTTATGAGCTGGTACATTTACGCCATTTTGGATGACGGAACCGAAATGCATTTGACCGAAGCGCTCCAAAACGGATATATTGCCCCAAAAGATTTCCCGAATTTTGATTTCCCGTACTACAGAAGCTACAAACGAAAGGACGTCCAGCAAACCGCTCCCTATTTTAGAGATATTGCGGTATACACCGATAAACTGGCGCCCAAAGAATACCCTTGTGCAATGCTCATAACCGACTCGGTGGAGTTTATGCAATACCACACTACGGTCCAAAACAATGACTTGTTTGACACCCAAAGAGGAACACCCGATATTCCCTCGTTTGACGAAGTATATTGGAGCTACGACGGCCCTTGGTTTTATAAAAACAGTATTATAATGGTACATATCGAAGCGGACAGCGAGGTATTACCCGAAGTGGCATCGATCATATTTGACGAAACCGAGGTTGAGGTAATTTTCAAGCAAGAATCGCTCGGAAAGAAGAAGGATCAGCTCTATACGATTTTTATCGAAACGCACAAGCTTGAAATAGCAAACGAGTTCGGAGAAGAGCACGTCAAAATTTCATACAAATAAAAAATAATCAGGTGGGAATTATTTCTCACCTGATTTTCTTTTCTATTCCATTTCGAGAGTTGCGGCAGAGAGGAGCTTTGCGCGGGTCGTAAGCGACGAAATGTTTGCATATTCGCGCGTGGTGTGGCAAAAATCGCCGGTCGCGCCGACTGCACAAACGCTGGGCACTCCCGCAAGCTGGGTGTATGCCGAATCGCTTCCGCCGCCGCTTTCGACGGGGATAAGCTTGCCGAGCGAATATTTGTCGGAAATATTTTTAAGATGCAAAAATAGCTTTTCGGTGTCCTCGTTTTTGAGCATCGGCTCGCGTTTGCTGATAAAGCAAAGCTTGGTCTTCGTGCCCGAAACGTATACCTTTTCCGCTTCGGCTTCGAGCGTTTGAATCGCTTCCTGCATCGATTCACGGTCCTTCACGCGGACGTCGATAAAAATCTCGCATTTTTCGGGGACGATATTCGTCAACTGTCCGCCGTTGATTATTCCGCAGTTAAAGGTCGTGCCGCCGTCGGTGCTAAGTGACTCAAGCGCGAGTATCTTGTGCGCCGCCTCGCGCACTGCGCTTGCGCCCGAAAAATAATCGATGCCTGCATGGGATGCTATTCCCGAAATTTCAAATTTATAGCGCAATATGCCCTTGCGTGAAACGACGACCTCGTCAACCCCTGCAACCTCGCAATTGAACGCCGCCTTGTAGCCCGCAACCGAATCGCGGATAATTTGCATTTCCTTTTCGCCGCCAAGACGGTTGCTTATTTCCTCGTCGGAGGTTAAAAGCAAACGGCAGTTATTTTCGTATCCGTTTGCTTCAAGCGCCTTCATGGCAAGCAAAGCGATTGCAATACCGCCCTTGCAGTCGATAACACCGGGGCCTATCAATCGGTCACCCTCGTTTTTAACGGGCGGATATCCGAAAGCTCCGTTTTTATGCACGGTATCCATATGCGCAAGGAAGCAAACGCCCTTACTTGCGTTTTGTTTTGTATCGATAACCAAAAAATCACCGCAATTGTCAAAAGGAATGCGGTTTACAAAAAGACCGAGCTCGGTTGCAAATTCTTGTATTTTATCGGCAACCTTATCAAGCGAAGCCTTGTCCTCGGCAACGCCCTCTAAATTACAAATATCCTCCCAAAAGGAAAGAAACTTCTTTTCGTTATTATCGATATATTCAAAAGCCTTATTCATAATATCACCAAAAAAGAATCGGTAAAAACCCGATTCCTTCAAACAATATTCGGATTTTTTATCCCCCGCATGGGCCGTGCCCCCGTGAGAATGAAACCCTGCTTTGTGCAGGTGGGTGCCCTCTCCGATGCTTTAGTGCTTCCAACGTCCGCACGCAGAATGCATGCGGGAGGCCTGCTTCACCACAGCGGAATATGAGCTCCCTTTCTTTCTTGTGGGTTTTTACACGAGGCGTCGGCCGTTGGGCAAGAATGCCCGTGACGCACGTACCCCGCAGGTTGGAGTATCAAAAAGATACTGTTTTTTAATCTTACTCTTCTACAGAACCGTCAAGATCGATCTCGCCCATGAAGGTATCTTCAAAAGCATCGGCAACCTTATCGAATTCATCATCATCGTCGATGGTGACCAAAAGCTCGTCGCCGTTTTCGTCGACCTCTACCTTAAGAATAACGTATTCATCTTCATCGCCGTCAAGCGGAATGAGAGCTAAATATGTATTATCGTCAATATTAAGCTCGCCCAAAAGCTCGAATTCGCTTTCGTTTCCTTCCTCATCGGTGAGAGTAAAGATGTTTTCTTTGTCAAAATTATCGGCCATAACAAACCTCCGGCACAATAAGTATTTGCATTATTTGCGTTTATATTCTACAACCAACCCCCAAAAAAGTCAATAGTTATTTAAACTTTCGTACGACACGCATCGACAAAGATTGACTTATTATCCTTTTTGGTATATAATAACCACAGTTTTAAAGAGGAGTTGTTATTGATGGCATTCATACCGCGAATATATATCGGAAGCGACAGCATTGAAAACGGAAAAGCGTTTATCGGCGGAAGCGACGCCAACCACGTCGTTCGTGTGCTTCGCAAAAACATCGGCGATTCGCTTCATATTTGCGATATGCACGGTAATTCCTATAACGCAACGATTACCGAAATCACCCGTGACGGGCTTTTTGCACTTCTTGGCGAGCCCGAGCATAACGACACCGAAATGCCGTTTCGCGTTTCGGTCTATCAATGCTTCCCCAAGGGCGACAAGCTTGATACTGTCGTTCAAAAGGCGGTTGAATTGGGTGCTTATGAAATTGTCGCCGTTATGAGCGAGCGTTGCGTTGCCCGTCCCGATGCGAAAGCGTTTGCAAAGCGCATCGAACGTCTTAAAAAAATAAGCGAATCGGCGTCGGCTCAATGCGGCAGAACTATAATCCCCGAAATACGCGGAATTATCAGTTATAACGAAGCGATAAAGGAAATCGCAAGCAAGAATATCGGCTTTATCTGCTATGAGGGAGACGGCACTCTTCCCGTGCGCGAGCTTTTAAAGGAAAGGTGCGAAACAATCGGCTTTCTTATCGGCCCCGAGGGCGGACTTTCCGAAAAGGAAACTTCGCTTGCGAAGGAAAACGGCATTGCCCTTGCAGGACTCGGCAAACGAATACTCCGCACCGAAACCGCAAGCGGATACGTCCTTTCGGCAATAAGCGTCTTACTTGAAGATTAATTAAAAAGCGTGAGGTTTTTACACCCCACGCTTGTTTTATTTTACGGTTTTTGCCATCAATTCGTCATAAAGCGCTTTTGTTGCTTCTTCGGTAGATTGGTTAATTGCGATTATGCCGTGCTTTGTGAAAAGCACCACACAGGAATCGGTACCGACGTAGCGGTAGCTTAAATAGCTGTATTTATCGTTTGTATAGTCACCAAGCGCCAATTTGGCACTGGAAAAGCCGACGTTGCGCACACCGCCGTCAAAGCTTTCTACGTATTGAAACGTTTGGATGTCGCTAAGCGCAAACGACGTTTCGCTGTGATATATACTGTCTACCGTCAGCGTTTCATCACTTATCACAACCTCAACGTCGCCCGTAAACATTAAAACCGCAACCAAAACGAGTATCAACACAACGGCGACCGCGGTTGCGATCTTTGCCGGTTTTTTCATCGGCTTTATCTTGGAATTTACAACGTAGGTGCCTTCCCTTTTCTGCTTTTTGTAATATGCATAGGAGTAAAGGAAGGTCGAGAAACAGCTTACGAAAACAATTGCCAATGCAACGCCGAAGCCCCAAAAGTCGGGCAAAAAGCAGCAAAGCATCATCAAAAGTCCGCCGAAGAAGAGCGCCTTACCCGCAAAGCGGTGGGTTGCGTTCCAGTTTTCCTCGTTTTCGAGAGTCCATTTTATTTTTACGCCAATCGTGCGGTTTTGCTTGCATTTGGGCATATAATTGCCCATTACGGCGAACAAAAGGCCGAGAACAGCGGGCAAAAACGCGATCATCTCTAACGATCTGCCGATTGCGCCGAAATAGGATATTCCCGCCACGAAAAGCGAGATAAAGGGCATTATCCAAATCATCATACTTAAAACCTTATTGTGCTGATTTTTGTTGCCCGAATCCTTAGAGGTAAGCAAAAGACATATCCAAAAAAGCGCGTACATTATCGCCGGCATCAGAAAGACGAAAAACACCTTCCCGCCGAAGCTGTCGGCTTTTCCGTCGAGACCCCAATGGGTGGGAAAGGTTTCGGGTAATTTATCCCAAAATATCAAGCCGAGCAGTGTCGGTAAAAAGTTTACGACCGACGCGATGATTATTTGAATCTTATTTTTCTTCAGCATTATCGTTATCTCCCTTCAAGCCGCTTATCCAAAGCATAATTTCTTCAAGCACCGAGGCGTTCAATTCGTAATAAATAAACTTCCCCTCTCGCGTGTCGCGGATAAGGTCGGCTTCCTTTAATACCGAAAGATGGCGCGAGACCGAAGCCCCCGTAACGTCAAACCTTTCGGTAATATCGCCTGCCGACATACGTCCCGATTTTAACATATTAAGAATTTCGCGTCTTATCGGATCGGCAAGCGCGCGCATCGTTTTCTGAATCGCCATACCCATCTCCTCGCTTTCATTTAACATTTAACCTAATTGTTAAATGTATTTTATCACACTGCATTTGTTTTGTCAATAGGAAAACAAAAAGACAGAGAACGAACTTCTCTGTCTTTTATAAAGCTATGTAATTTATTTCTTGAGGATTTTGGTAAGAACTGCTGTGATTACTGCATAGAAGGCATAGCGAGCGAGCGACGAAATGCCGTTTGCGATACCGCTGAAGAAGTTACCGAAGCTCGAGAAAAGGCCGATGGAATTAGCGATACCCATAATGAAGTAATAAACAAATGCAACCGCGCCGATGCAAAGGAATACGAAGGTGAGAATGGGAAGGCATTTTACAACCAAATCCACAATGCTGTTGAGGAAGTTGCCCTGCTTTTTGGGTGCAACGGGAGGCTGTTGATAGTTAGGCTGTTGATAGTTGGGTTGTTGATAGTTGGGTTGCTGATAATTGGGTTGTTGATAATTGGGTTGTTGATAGTTAGGCTGTTGACCGTTCATAATATATCTCCTTTTTGTTTTTTCCTTGTATATATAATATACCACAATTCCCAAACTGTCAATAAGCGATTGAAATTATTTGACCCGAATTTTCCGTTCATAATTCGTTAACATTTGTGCTTTTTAATGGCATATTAAACAAATTTGGCGGCAAAATATACAAATTTCAGCGTTTTTCTTTGTTGTATTTTTGTAAAACCTCTTGCATTTGGATGAAAATTAAGATAAAATTACTATGTATATTCATCCGCATAATAATAAGTTTAACATAAAAGGAGAAGGCACAATGAGCAACAAATTGTTTCAGGGTTTGATTTATCAAATGAGAGAGGCGGTTGACCGCGAAATCGGCATAATTGACGATAAGGGTGTCGTTATCGCCTGCAGCCAGCTTTCAAAGATAGGAAGCACTCACAAAGATATTCTTGACGAGCTTTCCTATAATTACGAAACCTTGGTTATCGGTGATTACACCTACCGTCCCATCGGTTCTCACGCAAGAATCGAATACATAGTGTTCGTTGAAGGCGATGATGATATTGCAAAAAGCATTTCCCCGCTTCTTTCGGTTTCCTTCTCGAATATTAAAACCCTTTACGACGAAAAGTACGACAAAACCAATTTTATCAAGAACATAATCCTTGACAACATTCTTCCCGGCGATATTTATATCAAATCAAAAGAGCTTCGCTTTGACAGCGAGGTTAACCGCGCCGTTATTCTTATCCGCTTCAGCAATGCAGGCGATATTATTCCCTACGACGTAATTCAGAATATGTTCCCCGACAAGCTTCACGATTACGTTATAAACGTCGGCGAATCGGATATTGTTCTCGTTAAGGAGCTTAAATCGGCGCACGATACCAAATCCTTGGAAACCGTTGCAAAGAGCATCGTGGATACCGTTCAATCCGAATTCTATCTTAAGGTGCACATCGGTATCGGCTCGACCGTTTCCAACGTAAAAGAGCTTGCACGCTCCTATAAAGACGCACAGGTTGCGCTTGAGGTCGGCAAGGTATTCGATACCGAAAAGAACGTTATCAATTACGAAAGCCTTGGTATCGGCCGTCTTATTTATCAGCTTCCCACCACGCTTTGCGAAATGTTCCTTCAAGAAGTTTTCAAGCGCGGCTCCTTGGAAAGCCTTGACCGTGAAACCCTTACCACCATTCACGCGTTCTTTGATAACAACCTTAACGTTTCCGAAACCTCAAGAAAGCTTTTCGTACACCGTAACACCCTTGTTTACCGCCTTGAAAAGATTAAGAAGCTTACCGGACTCGACCTTCGTGAGTTCGAACACGCTATTACCTTCAAGGTTGCTTTGATGGTTAAGAAGTATCTCATCAGCAAGCCCTCGATTTATTAATTGATATAACGGTATAACGTATGATTAAATTTGAAAACGTATCGATGGAATACAGCAACGGAACCGCGGCGCTTAACGACGTTTCGTTGCAAATAGACGACGGTGAATTCGTTTTTATCGTCGGACACTCCGGCGCAGGTAAAACCACGCTTACAAAGCTGCTTATCTGCGAGGAACGCGTTTCTTCGGGCAAATTGGAGGTAAACGGCTTCCGTTTGGACAAGATTCGTTCCTGGAAAATTTCGAAGCTTCGCAGAACTATGGGCGTCGTCTTTCAGGATTTTAAGCTTTTTGAAAAGATGACCGTTTATGAAAACGTCGCGTTTGCAATGCGAGTTGTCGGCGCAAAGCCCTCGCTTATTAAAAAGCGTGTCCCCTTTTTCCTTGACGTTGTCGGATTGGGACACAAGAGCGATTCCTTCCCGAGCGAGCTTTCGGGCGGCGAAAAGCAACGCGTTGCCTTTGCACGCGCGCTTGTCAACAACCCCGATACCATTATCGCCGACGAGCCTACGGGCAACGTCGACGTTGACCTTACCGAAGGCATTATGGGGCTTCTTGTGAAGATTAACAAACTCGGAAAAACCGTTATCGTTGTTACTCACGATATGAATATTATCGAGCAATACAAAAAGCGCGTGATACGCATTGAAGGCGGCAGTGTTGTTTCCGATAAGATCGGAGGCGATTTTACAGAATGAAACCGAGCGTATTTTTCTACAACTTAGGTCAGGGCTTTAAGGGCGTTTTCCGAAACAGCGTTATGTCCACCGCTTCGATTTTGGTCCTTATCGCCTGTATGATACTTGTCGGCACGTTTTTTGTGGTTATCGACACTATCGACAGAAACTTTAACGCCATTGACGACCTTAACGTCATCGAAGTGATGATGGACAAGGACTACAGCGAAACCGAAATTATCGACATCGGCGAAAAATTGGCAAAAATTTGCAACGATTCGCCTATTATCGATTGGACAAGCGATAAATGGACCGATGATATTATCATCCCCAAGGACGAAAACTTTAAATATATTTCGCCCGACGAGCATTTTGAAAATTTCAAGGATAAATACGAAAACCAACCTTGGTTTGACGCTTTTACCGACGAGCACGAGGATGACCACGACGAAGGTACCCACGCAGGTATCACAAGCTCGATGACCGATAATCCTCTCCGCGGCAGCTTCCGTATTACCTTCATCAACCTTTCGAACTTCGACGAGGTCGTTAAGGTTCGCAACCGTATCGACTCGATAACCGTTGTCGATGCAAACGGAACCGAACACGACGCGATTTCGACCGAGGATATCAAGGACCATGCCGAGCTTTATGAAAACGTAATGAGCATCAAAAACGCGCTTTACGTTGCAGGTCTTTGGCTTATGGCAATTTTCCTTATTATCTCTCTGTTTGTTATTATGAACACCATTAAGTTGGGTGTTTTCGCAAGAAAAAACGAAATTACCTTTATGCGTCTTTGCGGTGCTACAAAGAGCTTCATCCGTATGCCCTTTATCGTTGAAGGCGTTATTATCGGTACCGTATCTGCGGCGATCTCCTTCGGCATCGAATATTATCTTTACGAATATCTGCTTAAGGGCATCGTTCAATCCTCGATAGGCACAACCGGTGTTGCGGCGATAACCGCAGGCGATTTTTGGAGCGATTATGCGCTCGTGGTCGGCATCGGCTTCGTTGCGATCGGTCTTTTCGCAGGTATCGTTTCCTCCAGCATTTCGCTTAAGAAATATCTCAAAGCGTAATTTCAAACATAAGCCCCAAACTATTTTAAGGAGCAAATTTAATGTCAAGATTTTTAAAGAGATCGTTTGCGGTAGTTCTTTGTATGATTCTCGTGCTTGGCGCTTTATCCGTAAGCGAGCCCTCCGAAATCGCAGAGGCAAAAACCATCTTCGATATCGAAAACGAGCTCAAGGCGTATAAATCCGAGCTTGCAAACGTACAGGCAGAGCTTGCCGCTATCACAAAAAACATTGCCGAATTAGAAGGCAAATCGGGACAGACGGCAGAGCTTTTGGTGCAATATCAAGCCGAAATCGAAGCACTTGAAGCCGAAATTATACTTCGCAACGGCACGATGGAGTCTTACGACCTCAAGCGCGCCCAAGTCATAAGCGAAATCGCGATTATCCGCGAGGACTACGAATACCGTATGTCGATGTATAAAAAGCTTATGCAATTCATATATGAAAACAGCGACGTAAATTCGTTCGAGCTTCTCTTTTCTTCGGAAAATTTTTCGGACTTTCTCACAAGACGCGACCATTATAACGATATAATGAACGCGGCAAATATGCTTTTGAAGGATATCGAGGTTTCGATTTCCGACCTTGAAGCAAACGAAATCGAGCTTGCGGAAACGCAGGAAAAATACAACGATTATCTTGTTGAATTGAACCGAGCAAAGCTCGAAATGAACAAGAAAAAGAAGGAATTCGAAACAATTGCGGCAGAGCTCAATTTGAATTCCGGCGAGCTTTCCGAGCAATACAAGGAAAAGAACGCAAAGCTTGTTGAAATCAAGGAAAAGATTAAAAAGCTTGAAGAGGAGCGCAAAAAGTATTACAGCTCTACTGCCGCATTCATTTGGCCGGTACAAACCTCGAGCTACCGAGTAACCAGCCAATACGGTTGGAGAGGCGACCCCTTCGGAAAGCCGACAACCGAATACCACAAGGGTATCGACATTGCTTGCTCACGCGGTACTCCCATCGTTGCTGTTAAGGACGGCATTGTTACGCGCGCATCTTGGAACGGCGGCTACGGCGAATGCATCATCGTTTACCACGGAGACGGCATTTCCTCGCTTTACGCACACTTGGATAACAGCGGTAAAAACGGCAATTTGCCCTATAAGGGACAAAACGGCAAGCCCGTTTACCACGTAAAAGCAGGCGACGCGGTCAAAGCCGGACAGGTTATCGGCTACGTTGGCACAACCGGACGTTCAACGGGCTACCACCTCCACTTCGGCGTAATCGATACCAATACCTACACAAGTCTTGGCGGTAACTACGTTAACCCCAACAAATATCTGCCCGACGGATATTACACCAAGAAAGAGAGCAAATAATTATTAAGAAGGCATTTGATGTTTAAGAAAAGAATAACCCCATTTGCTTGTGTTGTCGTTTCGATGCTCGTTTGTATTACGACGGTAGTCGCAACGCTTTCGATAAGCTCGGTTGACGATAAAAAGGAAGTCAACGACAACCGACTTGAATCGGCGGAATTGAGCAAATACCAAGACCTTATCAAGCTTATCGGCAACGATAAAAGCAGGTATGAAAAGCTTTCGACGCTGATTGCGCTGATCGAAAGCTCTTACGTTCACGATTATGAGGAAGACGCGGTTTGGGACAATATTTATACCGCGCTGGCGGCATCGCTCGGCGACGACTATTCCTATTACCTTACCGCAGAGGAATATAACGCACTGATAGATTCGGGTGACGGCAATTTCGTCGGCATCGGCGTTCACGCTACCTATGACGTCGATTCGCAAGGAATTTATATTTTCGGAGTTATTCCCGATTCCCCCGCCGAAGAAGCAGGTCTTGAAAACGGCGATATAATCGTTAAAGCCGAAGGAATCGAAGCAAGCGAAAGCACTTATTACGACGTGCTTAATTCGATTCGCGGCGAAGCGGGAACAAAGGTCAACGTAACCGTTTTGCGCGGTGAGGAAGAAATAGATTTCGTTATCACTCGCCAAGCGGTTGCAAGTGAAAACGTTCTTTATCAAAAGCTCGACGGCAATATTGCGTATATCCGCATCCTTTCGTTTGCCGACACAAGAGTTTCGGATGAATTTGTTCAAAAAATCGCGCTTGCACAAAGCGAAAAGTGCGAAAAGTTCATTTTCGACGTCAGAAACAATTCGGGCGGTTATCTTGATCAAATACTTAAGGTTTTAGACGTTATCCTTCCCGAAGGTCCGATAATAAACGTCGTTTATAAAGACGGAAAGACCGAAACTCAAAAATCCGATGCGAACAGCATCCAAGGCAAAATGACAGTTCTTTGCAACGGTAACACGGCATCCGCCGCAGAGCTTTTCACAGCGGCATTGCGCGATTACAAGCTCGCCGATATTGTTGGCGAAACGACGTTCGGCAAGGGCACGATGCAAACGACAAGAATGCTTTCCGACGGAAGCGCGATTAAGCTTTCGATTGCGTTCTATAATCCGCCGTCAAACGTAAGCTACGATAAAATCGGCGTTAAGCCCGATTACGAAACAAAGCTTTCCGAGCATTGGGAAAACCGTTACTTTAAAATGCCCATAGAAGAAGATACCCAGCTTCAAAAGGCAATCGAATTGCTTAATAAGTAAGAATTAAATAATTTTCATAAATAATCAGGAGAAAAAAACAAATGGCAAAGCAGATCATCGTTTCCCACGAAGGACTCAAAAAGCTTCAGCAGGAATTGGAGCATCTTAAAACAGTAAAACGTAAGGAAGTTGCTCAAGCTATCCAAAAAGCAAGAGCATACGGCGACCTTTCGGAAAACAGCGAATACGACGAAGCTAAAAACGAGCAAGCCGAAATCGAAGGCAAAATTGCCAACCTCGAAGCTACTCTCGAAAACGCAATAGTCCTTGATGACTCCGAGCTCGGCACCGATAAGGTAAACGTTGGTAACAAGGTTACCGTTCACAATATCGATGCAGACGAGCAATCGGAATACAAGATCGTTTCCACCGCAGAAGCAGACCCCATCATGGGACTTATCAGCGATGACAGCCCCTTGGGCAAAGCGCTTATCGGTCAACGCAAGGGCGACAGCATTAACGTTGAAACTCCTATGGGCGTCGTTAAATACACTATCACAGACATTTCCAAGTAATTTATAAAGGCAGTAAAAATCATTATGAGTGAAGAAATCAAGAACAACGCGAATGCGGAAGAGCTTAACAGTCTTCTTGCGATCCGCCGCCAAAAGTTGGCTGATCTTCAAGCAGAAGGCAAGGACCCTTTCGTAATCACCAAGTATGACGTTACACATCATAGCCAAGACGTAAAGGACAGCTATACCGAGCTTGAAGGCAAAGAGGTTTGCATCGCAGGCCGTCTTATGTCCAAGCGCGTTATGGGTAAAGCATCGTTCTGCCACGTTCAAGACCTTCAGGGTCTTATTCAATGCTACGTTGCGCGTGACGATATCGGCGCGGACGAATATTCGGGCTTTAAAAAGTTTGATATCGGCGATATCGTCGGCATCAAGGGTAAGGTGTTCACCACCAAGACGGGCGAAATCAGTATCCACACGACCGAGGTTACCCTCCTTTCCAAGAGCTTGCAAATTCTTCCCGAAAAGTATCACGGTCTTACCAACACCGACCTTCGTTACCGCCAAAGATACGTTGACCTTATCATGAACTCCGAAACCAAGGATACAATGATAAAGCGCTCGAAGATAATCAGCTCTATCCGCCGCTTCTTAGATTCCCAAGGCTTCCTTGAGGTTGAAACACCCATGCTCGTTTCCAATGCGGGCGGCGCGGCGGCAAGACCCTTCGAGACCCATTTTAACGCGCTTAACGAAGACCTTAAGCTTCGTATCTCGCTTGAACTTTATCTTAAACGCCTTATCGTCGGGGGTTTGGAAAGAGTTTACGAGATCGGCCGTGTTTTCAGAAATGAAGGCGTTGACACCCGTCATAACCCCGAATTCACCCTTATGGAGCTTTATCAGGCATATACCGATTACTACGGTATGATGGACCTTACCGAAAATATGTACCGTCACGTTGCAAACGAGGTTCTCGGCACAACGAAGATCGTATATAACGGTAACGAAATGGATCTTGGCAAGCCTTTTGAACGCATTACTATGGTTGATGCGGTCAAGAAATATTCCGGTGTTGACTTTAACGAAATCAACACACTTGAAGAAGCACGCGCTATTGCAAAGGAAAAGGGTGTTGAATTTGAAACCCGTCACAAGAAGGGCGATATCCTCAACCTCTTCTTTGAAGAATTCGTTGAAGAACACCTGATTCAGCCTACCTTTGTTATGGACCATCCCGTGGAAATTTCTCCCCTTACCAAGCGCAAGCCCGAAAATCCCGATTACGTTGAACGTTTCGAATTCTTTATGAACGGTTGGGAAATGGCAAACGCATATTCCGAATTGAACGACCCCATCGACCAGCGTGCACGCTTTGCCGCTCAGGAGGAACAGTTTGCCGCAGGCGACGAGGAAGCTAACCACACCGACGAGGACTTCCTTAACGCTCTCGAAATCGGTATGCCT
>JAZTXY010000067.1:0-2539 GCA_045636665.1 Eubacteriales bacterium | reverse complement strand
ATCTTGGAGTTTCGACACAAGCGGTAAGCCGATGGGAATCCGGCAAGTGCTATCCGGATTTGGAAATTATTCCTTCATTGGCAATATTCTTCGGAGTTTCAACAGACGTTATACTGTGTGTTGATAAAAAAATCACCACCGACACAATTGATAATATCATCTCAGAATGGCGAAGCGCGTATAAAGCAGGTGACTTTGAAAAAGCCAACACCGTTATTACCGAAGGACTTCAAAAATTTCCCGTTAATTACGCCCTAATGGTATGTAAAGCCGCAACTGATGTTATTTATATTGAAATCGCTCAAAACGCAAACGACACTGAACTTGCCGATAAGCATTTAAATAACAGCCGTGATATGCTTTATAAAATTCTCGATGAATGTAAAGAAGAAAACACGCGAGCATATGCGCGAAATTTACTGATAGGACTTGAAGGGTATCTGAATAATTTCAATCAATTTCATCAGCTTACCGATAATTTGGCAAGCGTTTCCGCTTCAAAATATTCGATGCTTTATAGGTTTCATTATGACGCGGCAGAACGAGATAATTATGCAAGAAAGTTTATATACGAACTTCTGTTTGAGTTAATATACTGTCTGCTGGAACACTCGCGTTCGACGCTTATTGATGATAATACGCGAATTACGATATGCCTCGGAATTTTACGATTGCTTGAAGACTTTGTTGGCGGACCGATATACGGTGAATTTGAATTTTTGCTTGACGGCGTTTACGAAAACCTTTACAAACTAACGCATGAAGAGGCATACAAAAAGGAAATCGGTCGTCATATTGATATTTATAATAATTTACCCGAAACTTTTGAATATAGCTCGGTTTTTCTTAAGGGCTGTATTTTTAGAATTAAAGACACCATTCACTCCATTGACGGTAGCTTAAAATAATATTTACAAAAATCCCGTGCATACCAATTGTGTTATGCACGGGATTTATTATTACTTTATTTTTCTGCAGCTGCTTTTTTTGCTCTGCTTTCTGCTTTCATTCTTAATTCTTTATTAAGAATACGCTTGCGGATACGGATGGATTGAGGAGTTACCTCAATAAGCTCATCGTCTGCAATAAATTCAATTGCTTCTTCAAGCGACATAATGATAGGCGGAGTGAGAATAAGCTTTTCGTCAGCACCTGCGGAACGAATAGCGGTAAGCTGCTTTTTCTTGCAGGGGTTGATCGCCATATCTTCTCCCTTGGGATTAATACCAACGACCATTCCTTCATATACATTCATACCGGGGCCTACAAACAAATTGCCGCGTTCTTGCGAGTTATAGCAACCGTAAGAGGTTGTTTCGCCATCTTCACTTGCAATAAGCGAACCGGTAAATCGAATCTGAATATCGCCTTTAAAGGGCTTGTATCCTTCAAAAATGGAGTTAAGAATGCCTTCGCCGCGAGTAGCGGACATAAACATATTTCTGTAACCGATAAGGCAACGTGCGGGGATTGAATATTCAATCTTCATACGAGTACCGTTGCCATTAGGATTCATTTGAAGAAGGTCGCCTTTGCGTCTGCTCAACTCTTCAACAACAGTACCTACATAATCATTGGGAACGTCGGCGGTAACAAGCTCAAAGGGTTCGCACTTAACGCCGTCAATCTCTTTAAAGAGAACGCGCGGAGTTGAACAGCAAAGCTCAAAACCTTCACGGCGCATATTTTCAACAAGGATCGAAAGGTGCATTTCGCCACGACCAGCAACGTTAAAGCAATCGGTAGTGTCGCCTTCGGTTACACGAAGCGAAACATCCTTCAAAAGCTCTTTGAATAATCTGTCGCGCAATTGACGCGAGGTTACAAACTTACCTTCTCTGCCTGCAAAGGGAGAATCGTTAACCGAGAAGGTCATTTCCATCGTAGGCTCGCCGACCTTAACAAATTGCAAAGGCTCGGGGCAAGTAACGGATGTAATGGTATCACCAATAGTAATATCTTCGGCACCCGAGAAGCATACGATGTCACCCATATTAGCGTTTTGAACGGGTACGCGGTTAAGACCGTCGATTTGATAAAGCGAAACGATTTTCGTTTTCTTCGGTGTAGCATCAGAGTGGTAGTTGGTAATGAGAACCTCTTGTCCCTGCCTAATAGAACCGCGTTCGATTCTACCGATACCGATACGACCTACATATTCGTTATAGTCGATTGAAGAAACGAGCAATTGCAATTCACCTTCGGGGTCACCTTCGGGTGCGGGAATATGAGAAAGAATTGTTTCGAAAAGGGGTTGAAGATCTATACCTGCTTCATAGGGAGAAAGCGAGGCGGTACCTGCTCTGCCCGAACAGAACAACGTGGGGCTTTCGAGCTGTTCGTCACTTGCATCAAGGTCGAAAAGAAGTTCGAGAACTTCATCCATAACCTCTTCAATTCTGGCATCCGCGCGGTCGATTTTATTTATAACTACAATAACCTTATGGTTAAGTTCAAGCGCTCTTTGCAACACGAATCTTGTCTGAGGCATAGGGCCTTCAGCCGCATCGACCAACAAAATAACGCCGTTTACCATTTT
>JAZTXY010000066.1:0-23916 GCA_045636665.1 Eubacteriales bacterium | reverse complement strand
CCTCTGAGGTTTTGAGACTTTGGTGTATTAAAAAAGCGTTTGATTTGCTTTCATACGGTGATCTTTCCGCAAAGCTACTGCGTGACAAGCAGTGCAGACAATTTCAGAAAGAGCTTTCTGCGGATGTTGCCGCGTTGTTTGTTGAACGTGGATACGTTAATGATAACGCACTTGCAAAACGTTATGCGGAAACCTTTTACGAGTTCAAAAATATGGGAATAACGCGCATCAAGAATGAACTTTATAAACGCGGTATCTCAAAAGAAGATATCGAGGATGCCATATATCCGTATACCGAACTTGATCAATCGGAGCGTATTGAGAATTTTATAACAAAAAAGTACGATATGTCGCGTATTTCTGATATTAAATACAAGCAGAAGGTTTATGCCGGCGCTGTCCGTGCCGGATTTTCAAGCGCTGATATAGTAGATGTTATTAGAAAATTTGAAAGTGAGTAACACTTATGTCCATTAAAGTTGGATTTGTATCCCTTGGTTGCCCCAAAAATCTTTTAAATACCGAAGTTATGTTGGCAAAGCTTGTCGATCGCGGTATGGAAATAGTCGCCGAAGATATCGAAGCCGACGTTATCGTTATAAACACATGCGCATTTATTGAAAGCGCAAAAAACGAAGCTATTGATAATATTCTTGATATTGCTTGGCTTAAGAAAAATCGTGACCTTAAAGGTATTGTTGTAACCGGTTGTCTTCCGCAGCGTTATAGGGAAGAATTTTTAAAAGAGCTTCCCGAAGTCAACTGCATTCTCGGCACCGGCTCGCTTGACGATATTTGCGAAGCTGTTGAAGTCGCATATAAAGGCGGAACCTTTAGTAGCTTTAAAGATGTCGACAAGGTAGCTCTCGGTGGAGAAAGAGTAATTACAACACCCGATTATTTTGCATACGTTCAAATTGCCGAAGGCTGCGACAACAGATGTACTTATTGCGTAATTCCCGATATTCGAGGTAAGTTCAGAAGCCGTAATATGACCGAAATTATCGAAGAGGTAGAAGGCCTCGCCGAAATGGGTATTAAGGAAATTTGCCTTGTAGCTCAGGATACCACGAGATACGGCGAAGATTTATTCGGTACATATGCTCTTGACAGCTTGATTTCGGCACTTTCCGAAATCGAAGGCATCGAGTGGATAAGAGTATTGTATTGTTATCCCGACAGAATTACCGATGGCTTAATTGAAGAATTTAAAAACAACGATAAGCTTGTTAAGTATATTGATATGCCGATTCAACACATCAACGATGAAGTGCTTAAAAATATGAATCGCAGAGATACAAGTGAAAGCATCAGAAACGTTGTTGCGAAGCTGAGGAAAGAGGTTCCCGAAATAATTATCAGAAGTACCGTAATCGTTGGTTTCCCCGGTGAAACCGAAAAGCAGTTTAACGAATTGCGTTCCTTCTTGAAAGAGGTTAAGTTTGAGCGTCTTGGCGCTTTTGAATATTCTCGCGAGGAAGGTACTCCTGCGTACGAAATGCCCAAACAGGTTACTGCTGCAACCAAGAAAAAGCGCTGTGATGCGATTATGAGCGATCAAAATCGAATCCATAATGATTTTAACGCGGGATTTGTTAATAAAACGCTAAAAGTTATATGTGAAGGCTATGATCCCGTTTCTGAATGCTTCTTCGGCAGATCCTATGCCGATGCGCCCGATATTGACGGTAAAGTATATTTCACAGCTCCCAAGCGCTTAAAAGAGGGCGAATTTGTTAACGTTACGATTACCGAGGTTCTCGATTACGATCTTTTCGGCAAGGTGTGCTAATCTAATTTTTAGGGGTAAATAATATGAATCTCCCGAACAAATTAACTTTAGGAAGAATATTTGCGATTCCGTTTTTCATATTCTTTTTAACTTACAATTTTTTTGATGATCCCAATATAAGCAGAATTATTGCGGCGAGCTTGTTTATTGCGGCGTCTGTTACCGATTTTCTTGACGGACATATTGCCCGTTCGAGAAATCTGATTACCGATTTCGGTAAATTTATGGATCCGCTTGCCGATAAATTTTTGATACTCGGCGCTATGTTTGCAATATGTTTCTCGGGTTATATATTCGATTATCAATCCGTTGGATTTACAACTACAGTGTCTGTTGATATAATCAGGCAGCTGTTCTTTTGGACTGCAATTGTAGTAGTTTTCAGAGAGCTTGCGGTTACATCGATGCGCCTTGTAGTAGTAAAATCGAGCGGTGCTGTTATTGCTGCAAGCAGTCTTGGAAAAATCAAAACGGTTACCCAAATCATCGCAACATCTGCGGTTATGCTGGAGCCTGTGATTTTACCGTTCTGTTATGGTTGGATTACCTTAATATCAACGGTTGCTATGCTGTTTTTCACTGTGCTTTCGGGCGTAAATTACATTAAATCTTATTGGAAATTTATCGACACTAATAAATAAGAGGCGTTTATGAAACTTTTTAATACACTTACAAGACAAAAAGAAGATTTTGTTGTTCGCAATGGTGAAGTTAAGATGTATGTCTGCGGACCTACAGTGTACAACTATTTCCACATCGGCAATGCTCGTTGTTTTGTAGTTTTTGATATGTTACGCAGATATCTTGAATATCGCGGTAATAAGGTTACTTTCGTTCAGAATTTCACAGACGTTGATGATAAACTCATTCGCGCAGCTAAGGAAAATTCCTGCACCGTTCCCGAAATAGCCGAAAAATATATTAATGAATATTTTACCGACGCTCACGGTCTTGGCGTTAATGACGCGACGATTCATCCGCGCGCTACCGAAAACATCGATAAGATTATAGAAATTGTTCAAAGCCTTATCGAAAAAGGTCATGCTTACGTTTCGGGTAACGACGTTTATTTCGATTCGCAAAGCGATTCGGAGTACGGCAAGTTGTCGCATCACAATATGGATGAGCTTGAAGCAGGCGCCCGTATCGACGTAAACGAGATTAAAAAACATCCTTTTGACTTTGCTTTGTGGAAGGGCAAAAAAGAGGAGGGCGAAATTTCGTGGCAATCTCCTTGGGGTGAAGGCCGTCCCGGTTGGCATATCGAATGCTCCGCTATGGTTAATAAGTACCTTGGTACCGATATTGATATACACGGCGGCGGTGTTGACCTTATTTTCCCTCACCATGAAAATGAAATCGCGCAAAGTGAATGCGCAACCGGTTGCACTTTGGCTCGCTTTTGGTTGCATAACGGTCATATAAACGTTGATAATAAAAAAATGAGCAAATCTGCAGGCAACTTTTTCCTTGTGCGCGACGCGGCAGGAAAATACGGCTATAAGGCTGTTCGTTTCTTCCTGCTTTCTTCTCATTACAGAAGCCCTATAAACTATAGCGATGATATTCTTTTGCAAGCGTTGGCGGCTGTGGAACGTATTACCAATTGCTTGGTAAATATTGACTTTGCGGAAAAGAATGCTTCGGGTGAAATTTCCGAACGCGAAAAGGAAAGCATTGAATTTTTGTATAGCAAAAAGCAATCCTTTATCGATGCGATGGATGACGATCTTAACACCGCGGATGCTATCGGTTATTTATTTGAAATGACCAGAGATATAAACAGCGTAATTACAAATCGAGTATCTAACGAATATATTTCTTCGGTAAAAGAAATATACGTTTCTCTTTGCGAATTGCTTGGCTTTGGTAACGAAAGCAAGGATGATGATATTGAATATATCGAAGAAATGATTGCTAAACGTACCGAGGCAAAAAAGGCAAAGAATTTTGCCGAAGCGGATGCGATCAGAAACGAGCTCCTTGAAAAGGGAATTATACTTGAAGATACTCGTCAAGGCGTAAAATGGAAAAGAGCTTAGAGTTTATAAAACGCAACTACAGTCCGCTCGTACTTGCGTATATGGGCGATTCGTTTTTTGAAACGCTTGCACGCGAATACGTAATTAACGATGGGGACTGTCTGGTTTCAAAGCTAAATGAAGATATTAAGGAAATCATTACGGCGGTTTCTCAAAGCAAGCTTATCGGAATTATGATCGATATGCTCGATGAAACCGAGCTTTGGTTTTACAAAACGGGGCGAAATGCTCGTAATACCCACCATTCTAAAAGTGCAAATGCAATCGATTACAGACGCGCTACGGGTCTTGAATGTCTTTACGGTTATTTTTACATATCGGGTAAACATGAACGCGCAAAAGAGCTTTTAAAGTTTGCTATTGAAAAATCTAAAATAAAAGAGGAGTGAAAACAATGGTCGAACTTACTCAAAAAGAGAAAGACGTATATGATTATATAAATGATTGCATTGAAAAAAATGGTTATGCGCCTTCGGTTAGAGATATTTGTTCCGCTGTTGGTATAAAATCCACTTCTTCGGTTCACGAGTATCTTCGCAGACTTGAAAATAAGGGATATATTAAAAAATCTTCCGGTAAAAGCCGTGCGTTGACTCTTGAATCGGGTATGTCGAGCGAATCCTCCAAAATGAAAAAGGTACCTATAATCGGTAAGGTTACTGCCGGTCAACCTATTCTCGCTGTTGAGAATTATGATGGCTTTGTTGATTTTCCGGTTACTATGGCGCGCGGCAAAGCGAATTTGTTTGCGCTGCGCGTTATGGGCGAAAGTATGATAGAAGCGGGTATCCTTGACGGCGATATTGTCGTTGTAGAAAGCAAACGGTATGCCGATGACGGTGAAATCATTGTTGCAATGATTGACGATGAAGCGACCGTTAAACGCTTTTACAAAGATAACGGCAGAATACGTCTTCAACCTGCGAACCATACAATGCAACCGATTTACGCCAAAGAGGTGTTCGTGTTAGGCAAAGTAATTGCCAATTTTAGATTTTATTAATTTTTATTAATAGAAATAAAAATAGACAAATAATTTTTCAAAAATAACAATAATTTTTGCAATTTGCTATTGACATTTTGCAGTGCTATGTGTTATTCTATTCTGCGGTTGCAGACGATCCATTAGCTCAGCCGGTAGAGCACATGACTTTTAATCATGGTGTCCGGAGTTCGATTCTCCGATGGATCACCAAAAGCCGAACACTGTAACAGTGTTCGGCTTTTTTCAATAATTCTAAAGGACGGTCATTATGAAAGATATTGTATATGCAGAAATAGAAATGGAAAACGGCGGTACGATTAAGCTTGAGCTTTATCACGACGTCGCTCCCATAACCGTTGAAAATTTTGTTAAATTAGCAAACGAAAAATTTTATGACGGATTGATTTTCCACCGTGTAATCGCAGGTTTTATGATTCAAGGCGGCGACCCCAACGGCATCGGAACAGGCGGCCCCGGTTATACAATAAAGGGCGAATTTGCAATTAACGGCGTTGAAAACAATATTTCGCATAAGCGCGGCGTCATTTCTATGGCTCGTTCGATGAGCTATGACAGCGCGGGAAGCCAATTCTTTATTTGCCATGCTGACAGTACTTTTCTTGACGGTCAGTATGCCGCGTTCGGTAAAACTATCGACGGCATTGATGTTGTAGATGAAATCGCTTCCGTAAGAACCAATTTTAATGACAAGCCCCTTGAAGACCAAGTTATCAAAACTATTCGTATTATTGAGGATTAACCTATTAATTTAGGTCAAATAATTAGGTAAGACGTTATGTTAGAAAAATTTTTGCCGAGAATCGAATTTGATTCTTATGAAGACTTTAAACAAAATTATAAAGTAAACGTACCGGATAAGTTTAACTTTGCTTATGACGTCGTTGACAGTTGGGCCGAACAGGATAAAAATAAGCCTGCTTTGTTGTATTGCGATGATTTTGGTACAAGAAAAATGTACACCTTTGAGGATCTTCGTTTACTTTCTAATAAGGCGGCAAACTTTTTCATTAGCAACGGTATTAAAAAAGGCGACAAAGTTATGTTTATGCTCAAACAGAGAGCAGAGGCATGGATTTGTATTCTTGCACTTTGTAAGATAGGCGCTGTTTGTATACCTGCTACGTATCAGCTTACTACAAAAGACATCGTCTACCGTTGTAATGCTGCGCAGGTTAAAATGATTGTCGCAGTCGATGACGAACAGATTATTAAAGCAATCAACGAAGCTAGAAACGACTGCAATACACTTGATAAAATCGCAATCGTCGGTGAAAATATTCCCGAGGGCTTTATCGATTTCCGCAATACCTATTGCGAATATTCGGATGAATTAGCTCGTATTTATAATGAAACTACCGACCCTATGCTTTTGTATTTTTCCTCCGGTACTACAGGTATGCCAAAAATGATTTTGCATAATTATGCATATCCTATCGGACATATCCTTACCGCAAAATACTGGCAACATACAGAGGAAGGCAAGCTTCATCTTACAATGTCCGATTCAGGTTGGGCAAAGTTTGCTTGGGGCAAAATCTACGGCCAATGGATTTGTGGCGCGGTAATCGTTGCTTATGATAACACAAAGTTCGATGCAAAGAATACCCTTGAGCTTATTCAAGAAATTAAGCTTACAACGTTCTGTGCGCCTCCCACGATTTTCCGTTTTCTTATTAAAGAAGATATAAGCAAATACGATTTTTCGTCAATAAAGCACTGCTGTATCGCAGGTGAGCCCTTAAATCCCGAAGTATTTTATAAGTTTAAAGAGCTCACCGGTTTAACTTTAACCGAAGGCTTCGGTCAAACCGAAACCCCCGTTCTTCTTGCAAATTACGACGGCATTGAAATCAAACCCGGTTCTACGGGTAAGCCCTCTCCCGATTTTGATATTGACATTGTCGATGAAAACGGCAATTCTTGCGAAGACGGTATTGTTGGCTCTATCGTTATCAAGAACCTTTCGAAGCATTATCCTGCAGGTCTTTTCCAAGGTTATCAGGAGGATGATGCGGCAAATGCCCGTGCATTCACTAACGATTCATATAATACAGGTGACACTGCTTGGCGTGATGCCGAAGGATATTATTGGTTCGTTGGCAGAAATGACGACGTTATTAAGTGCTCTGGTTACAGAATCGGTCCTTTCGAGGTTGAGAGTGCGCTTATGACACACCCTTCGGTTCTTGAATGTGCCGTTACTGCAGCGCCCGATCCCGTACGCGGTCAGGTTGTAAAAGCTACAATCGTTCTTGCAAAGGGATTTGTTGCAAGCGAAGAATTGAAAAAAGAAATCCAAAACCACGTTAAAAAGGTTACTGCGCCTTATAAATATCCCAGAATAGTTGAGTTTGTCGAAGAACTTCCCAAAACTATCAGCGGAAAAATCAAGCGCTCTACCATCAGAAAAAACGAAAATAATGGATAAACTTTATTCAAAGCAAATATTGATTATTAAAGCGGTGTTTTGTTTCTTACTATCACCGCTTTATTCGATATTTTCGCAAATTATCAATGTAGAAAACGCGTTTCTTTATGTTGTTCTTTCGTTAATGCCAATCGCGTGCATATATACTATCCCGTTTTGGATTTCGTTAAGTTATATCAAGAAATACAGAGTCTTTAAAATCCGTAAATTTGCATTTATCGACATTTTCTCGGTCACAATCCCTTCGTTTATGGGTGTTTTGATTTCCGAGGTAATTTATATCTTTTCCAACGGAAAAAGTCCTCTTGACGGCATTGTTACTGCGATGCTTTCGATAATATTCGTTCTTATAGCTCTTGTATTTTGGTTAATGTATTATATTTATTCATATAAGAATAAAAACCGCCCTTAGCTCAGCGGATAGAGCAACGGATTCCGATTCCGTAGGCCGGGGGTTCAAATCCCTTAGGGCGGGCCATAAAAAAGACGATTGGTTAATCAATCGTCTTTTTTATATCTTTGGTTTCGGGATAAAATATTCGTTTCTAATTTTCTCTTTATAAAGGCTAAAAAGCATAAATAATATGAAAAAACGACAATAATTTTAATAAATATCCTTAATTATATTAAAATTTTGACATTGCGTTATGCTTTCGTGTCTGTTATATTCTTACTATAATAATATTGGGATAGTTATTGTATGGATTTTACACACGAACTAACGCATCATATTTCGGCGTTTGATGCCGAGGAACATCATTCAAAAAATGCGCATAAGGTCATTAGTCTTTTTACGCTTTATGTAACGGTGCTGTTCTTTATTACAACTCCGATTGCAATTTTTTATAGCAATGAGGTCGATTTTTGGCATAATTTGATTAAAATTATCACCTCGCCTTCAAAGCTTGTTACGGATTATTTTGCGCTTGGAGGGTTTGGCAGTACGTTCTTTAATGCCGCTATCTGCGGACTTGCGGCGAACGCTTTGATATTTCTCAGTAAAGTAAAGGCCAAAGCTACCACTCTTGCGGGATATATGTTGGTAATTGCCCACGGATTTTACGGCCTTAATTTCCTCAATATGTGGCCTACGGTTTTCGGTGTATTACTGTTTTGTATCGTTCGCAAAAAGCGTTTCAAGGAATATGTGCACGTCGCTTTGTTTTCGACTGCATTGGGTCCGTTTATAAGCGATTTTATTTTCAGATATACGATTAATGAAGAATTTGTTGCAACCGAGCCGAGAGCCACTGTATTGGGCGTTATAATTGCGATTCTATTCGGTCTTGCCGCAGGCTTCGTTGTTCCTGCGCTGCTTCCCGGTACAACAAAAATGCACCGAGGCTTTAATATGTTTAAAGCGGGCTTGGCGATAGGCATTCTCGGTATTTTCGTTTATTCTTTCTTATATACTTCTTTGGGAATCGATGCTCCCGAACCGCTTGTTATCGAAAACGATGCATATTATGCTTTAAAATATGCATATCGCGGTTTTATGAACGTATTTTTTGCAATACTGTTCACCTCGGCAATCATTATCGGCTTTATTCTTAACAGATACAGCTTCAGAGGCTTTAAGGAGCTTTTCAGAAGCGTAAGCTACGGTGTCGATTTTGTTGATAAATTTGGTATGTCGGTATGCTTAATTAATTTCGGCATTTACGGTTTTTGCATACTTGCATATTTAAACACGATTTTTATTCTACCCGAATTTTTCGATTTCCTTCCTCAAGGTGTAGGATTTACAGGTCCTACTGTAGGAGTTGTTTTTGCGGCATTGACCTTTTCTGCTGATGGACAACAGCCACGTACTGTAGCCCCGATAGTTGTCGGTTATGCGGTGTTGTTCTTTGTTGTTTGCGGAATATGCGCGATTCTCAATATGGATATTCCTTGGACATTATCTACTCAAGCATATATAAACGGTCTTGCTTTTGCAACGGGCTTGTGTGCATTCAGCGGTAAATACGGCAAGCTTGTCGGTGTAATAGCAGGATTTTTAAGCGCTGTTATTTGCACGTCAACCGCAAATATGCACGGCGGTTTTGTTCTTTACAACGGCGGTTTTACCGCAGGTCTTACGGCTTTGGTTTTGTTACCCATACTTGATTTTTACAAGGTCAAGCCCAAATTTGATGACGATACACATTAAACTTTTAATTTTAACAGAGCTTATAAGAAGTGCCAATTGGCACTTCTTTATTTAATATTGACATATTTCGACAATAACAATATAATTTAAATATGTTATCTGAGGAGTTTAATATGAAAAGACTTACAGTGCTTTTGCTTTTAATATCAATATTTTTATGCTCTTGCGCGACTGAATCGGTTGAAATTATCGAGGACAGCCCAAACGATTTTATTGCAAGCGATACAGACGGTTCTGACAACTCCGAAATATTCAGTGAAACAAGTGAAGAATCAAGTGCTGACAGCGAGGACCGAGAATTTATGAAGGCGGTTTGGATTACACAATTTGATATGTCGGGGATTTTAAAAGTCAACGGAAAACAGAGAGATGAGAAATCATTTAAATCGTTATTTAAAACGCTTTTAAATAACGTAAAAACCGATGGTTATAACACTGTAATTGTTCAAGCAAGGCCTTATGCAGATTCCTTTTACCCAAGCATCTATTTTCCGATATCCAACTACGTTAACGGTGATTTTATAAGCAATTTGGAATACGATCCCTTCGGAATTATAGTTGATCTTGCAAAAGACGTAGGTTTATCCGTACATGCTTGGATAAATCCTATGCGCGGAATGAAAAGCAAGGAGATTGTCAGTGTTTCCGATGAATATCCGATAAAACAATGGTATAACGATCCTGATAAGAACGGCAAATTTATCGTTGAGGTTGACGGCCGATTTTATCTTAACCCTGCGTATGAAGAGGTTCGCAAGCTCATCGCTTCGGGTGCAAGGGAAGTGGCGGAAATGTATGATATCGACGGCGTTCATATTGATGATTACTTTTACCCAACCAAGGATAAATCCTTCGATGCCGATGCATATAACGAATATAAAAACAACGGCGGAACGAAAGACCTTCGCAAGTTCAGAAATGAAATGCTTGACATTATGGTAAGTGACATTTACAGCGCTGTAAAATCGGTTGGTAAAAATCAGTTGTTTGGTATTAGTCCTGCGGGAAATATTGAAAACACGTATAACGATCTTTATACCGATGTTTATAAATGGTGTTCGGAAGACGGATATATTGATTATATTTGTCCGCAAATATATTTTGGGTTGGAACATCAAACGCACGATTTTGTTAAGGTCTATAACATCTGGAACAGTATTATTAAAAATGACAACGTTAAATTATACGCAGGGATCACTTTGGGCAAAGCCAAAAGCGGTGTTGATAATTATGCAGGAAGCGGGAAAGACGAATGGACGAATAATAAAGACGTTATAAAGCGCTGCCTTGAATATATTAAAACACGAAAAGAATGTGCAGGTGTGGTTGTTTTTTGTTACCAACATATGTATGACCCGATTACGGGAATTGGCGTTAAAGAAACCGAGGAAGAACGGTTAAATATGAAAAATGCATTGAATGATTTAAGTTGAATTGTTTTTAATTGTGAATATTTTTAATTGACAAAAAACAAAAGATGGGTTATAATCTTACTGAGCTTTTACATAACTGACGGACATTGCAGATTACTGCGGGGAAGTGTAAAAGTATAATGCCGACCGTCTGGGCAAATCAGTGTGAAAGCTGGTTTGCCTTATTTTGTTTTTTTGGAGGTATTTTTATGGAACACGTTAATTGGAATGGTTTTAAATCCGGTGTTTGGCAGGACGAAATCAACGTAAGAGATTTTATCCAACAAAACTACAAGGAATATAAAGGCGATTCATCTTTTCTTTCGGCAGCCACCGATAGAACTAAAAATATCATGAAAAAAGTTGACCTTTTGTTTGCTCTTGAGCGTCAACAAGGCGGCGTACTTGATATCGACACTGCAACAGTTTCATCTCTTACAAGCTATGCGCCCGGATATATAGATAAAAATAACGAAATTATTGTCGGTATGCAAACAAACCGTCCCTTAAAGCGCGGTGTTAACCCCTTTGGTGGTATCAGAATGGTGCGTCAAGCTTGTGAAGCATACGGTTATAAATTAAGTGACAACGTTGAAGACGAATTCCGTTATCGCACCACACATAACGATGGTGTTTTCCGCGCCTATACCGATGAAATGCGCGCGGCAAGAAAGAGCCACGTTATCACCGGCTTGCCCGATGCATACGGTCGCGGCAGAATTATCGGCGATTACCGTCGTGTTGCACTTTACGGCGTTGACCGTCTTATTGAAGAAAAGCGCAGAGATAAAGCGGCGATTAAAAACTTTAAGACCGATACCATTCGTCTTAATGAGGAATTGTACAGACAAATTGCGTTTCTTGGATATTTAAAAGAAATGGCAATGATGTATGGTTTTGATATCAGTAACCCTGCTGCAAACGCACGCGAAGCTGTTCAATGGACCTATTTTGCATATCTCGGAGCTATTAAAGAACAAAACGGCGCAGCTATGTCTTTGGGACGTGTAAGCACCTTCTTTGATATATATTTCGAACGCGATCTTGCAAACGGTACACTTACCGAGGAAGAAGTGCAAGAAATTCTTGATGATTTTGTTATTAAGCTTCGTATAGCGCGTCATCTTCGTACGCCCGAATATAACGAGCTTTTCGGCGGTGACCCGATGTGGATAACCGAAGCTGTTGGCGGTATGGGCGAAGACGGCAGAACGCTTGTTACCAAGAGCAGTTACCGTATTTTGAATACACTTTATACTCTCGGCTCTTCTCCCGAACCTAATCTTACGGTCCTTTGGTCGGTTGATCTTCCCGAAGGCTTCAAAAAATACTGCGCGAAGGTTTCTGCGGACACCGATTCGATTCAGTATGAAAATGATGATATTATGCGCCCTGTATATGGTGATGACTATGCAATCGCTTGTTGCGTTTCTGCGATGAAGGTCGGCAAACAAATGCAGTTCTTTGGTGCGCGTTGTAATCTTGCAAAGCTTTTGCTTATTGCAATCAACGGCGGTTATGACACTACAAGCGGCATTCATATCGGTCCGCAAATGTCGGTTCTTGACGGCAATGCGCTTGATTACGAAACGGTTGCGGAAAGATTTGATACATATATCGCATGGCTTTCCGAGCTGTACGTTAACACAATGAACATCATCCACTATATGCACGATAAGTATGCATACGAAAAGATCCAAATGGCTTTGCATGATACCGACGTTCATCGCTTTATGGCGTTTGGTATAGCTGGACTTTCGGTCGTTGCCGACTCTTTGAGTGCAATTAAGTTTGCCAACGTGCGTCCCATTAAGGATGAACGCGGATATATCGTTGATTTCGAAACAATTGGCGAATTCCCTCAATACGGTAATGACGACGATAGAGTCGATTTGATTGCCAAAGAGATTTCGCACAAGGTTATTACCGAGCTCAGAAAGACTCCGACTTATCGTGATGCAGAGCACACCTTATCTGTGCTTACTATTACCTCTAACGTGGCTTACGGTAAGCATACCGGCGCTACTCCTGATGGAAGACCTGCGGGTGCACCTTTTGCACCCGGCGCAAATCCGATGCACAACCGAGAAAAGAACGGCGCGCTTGCCTCGCTTAACTCGGTTGCAAAGCTTGATTACAGCGATTGCAGAGACGGTATTTCCAATACTTTTTCGATTACTCCCGAAGCACTCGGAAGAAGCGAGGATGAAAGAATCGAAAACCTTGTTTCTATTCTCGACGGTTATTTTGCCAACAAAGCTCACCATATCAACGTAAACGTGCTTAATCGCGAAACCTTGATGAAAGCATATGAAAATCCCGAAGAATATCCGAACCTTACAATCAGAGTTTCTGGTTATGCGGTTAATTTCTGTAAGCTTTCTCGTGAACAGCAACGCGAGGTAATTGTGCGTACCTTCCACGAAAGCATATGATCAAAGGAAGAATCAATTCTATCCAGAGTCTTGGCGCTCTCGATGGCCCGGGAATTCGATTTGTGGTTTTTATGCAAGGGTGCAATCTTCGTTGCGGATGCTGTCACAATCCCGAAACCTGGAGTATCGACGGCGGAGAAGAATACACTGCGAATGAGATTTTAGAAAAGGCAAAACGATTTAAATCATATTACGGCTCAAAGGGAGGCATCACTCTTTCGGGAGGAGAACCCTTGCTCCAAGCCGATTTCGTGTATGAATTATTTTCGTTATGTCACGATGAGGGAATCAACACTTGTCTTGATACATCGGGAAGCATTATTAACGATAAGGTCATTAAAGCATTAAGTGTTACAGACAGAGTTTTACTTGACGTTAAGTATGCCAACGATGAAGATTATCAGAAATACGTTGGTTGTAGTTTGTCAGCTCCGCTTGCTTTTATAAGGCTCCTTGATGAAATGAACATTCCAACAACGATAAGATCGGTGATTATTCCCACACTCAACGATAACGAGAAATGCATTGATTTTTTAAATGGTTTATCCGAAAGGTTCAAATGCGTTGACAAAATTGAATTATTGCCCTTTAAAAAGATTTGTAAAGTCAAATACGACGATATGAATTTAATTTTCAAGTTTGATCATATTCCCGAACCAAGCAAAGAAATAATGCAACGACTAAATTTAAAAATTAATTTTTAGGTTTGAATTATGAAAAGAATATTTTTGTTATTATTGGCATTTCTCATAGTTGTTGCTACTGCGGTTGGTTGTTCAGAAGTTTCTGACGGTACCGATTTAACCAAGCCCGAGTCTTCATCGGACGCTTATGAGTCTTCAGCGAACACTCTCGAGTCTTCTTCGAACACGCCTGAGTCTTCAGCGGATGCTTACGAGTCTTCCTCCGACACTCTTGAGACTTCATCGGACACCTCTTATGAAACATCAGACGAAGTGTCGGACGAATTAAGCGATGAGGTTGGCGATACCTCGAATGATACGTCTGAGCCCGAAAAGCCTAATGAAAACGATAAAAAAGAAATAGTTTCGTTATTCGACAGCTCAAGTCTTAGTAATTACGCGTCGCCTTTTCTTCCGTCGTTTGCGCCTTTTGCGCTTTATGATACGACGTTGTTTTCGGACACAGTAATTACTTCGGTTTCTTTCCCGTTTGATTCGCTTGCGAGCGGTTATACCGTTAATTCCGAAAAATTGTATATGCCGATTTACGTTGTTAAAACGGACTTCACAACCAAAAGGAATGATTGCACGGTTGAAAACGGTAAAAAGATCATATTGGATTTTACAGGAAAGCTTTCGGACGTAAAGCGCGGAGATTGGCTTACTGTAAATAATCTTGAAATTGTAGTCGCTCCCGATGAAACACTTGCTTTCGGTGATACCGATATGGCTGTCTTGCCGATGTTCTTGCGTAATGACGGCACTTATGGATTTTGGAACCGAATTTTCGAATCCAAGGGTGGAAACAACCATTCTTTGATCTTTAAAATCGAGGGTTATAAGAATTCCGAAGCAGATAACAATAACGACAACGAAGGAAAAAAATATATTTCTTTCCTTGGCGACAGTATTTCTACCTTCAGCGGATGGTCAAACAATACGTCGCACAACAATTCAATCGGCGGCAATGCGATTTGGTACCCCAACAATAATTATGTAGGTGCCAACCTTTCCGTTCAAGATACATGGTGGCATACGGTTGCAAAAGAGCTTGGCTATGAAATTGCCGTTAATAATTCTTGGTCGGGATCGGTTGTCAATTCCGCCCAAACCTATAACGTGCGCTCGCGGAACCTCCACAACACCTCAAACGTCGCTAAGCCTGACGTCGTGGTAGTCTTTATGGGTGTCAACGATTATGCAGCAGGAACGGCCGTAGGGACTTACGACGGCAAGAGCGATCCTCCCGTTAACCCAACCAATTTCAGCGAAGCGTACGGAAGAACTATCAAAAATATATTGGATAAATATGAGGGCGTTGAGGTTTATTGCTGTACGTTCTTACCTGATAGAAAACGTTTTTCCGGTTCAAACAATGCGCAGGGAATCGATGAATCTGCATATAACGATGCAATAAGAACCATTGCGGCAAATATGGGAGTTAATTTGATCGACCTTTATAACAACAGCGGAATTACTCCTTCAAATATCTCTCAATTTACCGTAGATAAGCTTCATCCCAATAAAAACGGCATGGAAAAGGTTGCTAAAACCATTATCGATGTTATTAAATAACGATAAGTAATTTTATAAATAAAGAAATGCCCGCATTGCGGGCATTTCTTTATTTATATTCATCGGGTAAAAATTCTAAAGGTGTCACAAGAGCAACAAATTATTATCAATAGAGTGACTAATACATAAATTAATTTGTTTTTGTACAATCTAATCATATAATGTCCTTAATATATAACGATAAAACCATCATATTCTTTTTACATTAATTTTCAAGTATTTATTTAAGCTTTGTTCACATAACAGTAACGCTCAAACGCTTGACATAATGGTAAAAAAATACTATAATGTAGTTAATTATGAATATCAGGAGTCTAAAATATGAAACGCATTATAGTGACAATTCTATTATCGATTATAGTGTTATCGTGCCTTCCTTTGCACGCGTTTGCCGCTTCGCCCGAGATGCTTTGCGGTGTTGTTGTGTTTGATAATAATGATGCAGATACAGTTACTATTGACGGTGTTGATTTTAAAGCATCAACCGATTTTGAGTTTACTGCTCATATTAAGGTTTCTGACTCCGGTAACGCATTGAGCCAAATACAGCTTAACGGAAAGAAGCTTGTTAATCTCGTCGACGGCGAAAACGTTGTTTCTATTAAAACAACCGACCTTATTGACGGCGAAAATGAGCTTCGCATAGTTCTCGGCGCAGGTAATGCTCTGTATAACGAAAATATTGTCTACGGAAAAGTAAATATCGATGATATTGTTGTTGAAAAAGTAAGCTTCGAAGGTATCGGCTTTGCAGCTCCCAAATCGGCTAATTACTATCTTCCGATTGTCGGCTCTGCAGGAGTAACCAAAAAATCTGTTGAATATAAAGACGGAATTTCGGTTGGCGACGGTTGGATTGCCGACACCGGACTCGGCGGCAGCACTCCTAACGTTCCTGTTTATATCGGCTATGTTTTCGATTATTCCAAAGATAACGGAATGTTTATTGTTGATACTAATAAAATTAAAGACGGTGACCATATCGCGCAATTCAAGAAAAACGGAAAAGTTGTTTCCGAAAAGAAATTTACCGTCGATAACAGCGCACCTGTTATTGAATTTTCGGTAAAGGACGGCGCGTTGGTTTCGAAGCTTCAAAAGGTTTCTTTTAACGCAAACGACATTTCAAGCGTTAAGACCGAGCTTTTTGTTGACGGCAAGAGATCCATTTCGATTAATCCCAAAAAGCTTTCAACCGGTAAGCACGTTGCTGTTGTTACTGCAATCGACGCTGCGGGTAATAAATCGATAAATACACTTCGTTTTGAAGTAACCGAAAAGCTTTATCACGTTGAATTTTTCGAAGAAAATCTTAATATTTCCGTTCTTGGCAGCGGTAAAATTTTTTCCGGTGAGTTATTAAAAGACATAAGAATGTTCGAAAACCGCTACGGAGCGCTTAACCAAGACTTTTTAAGGTCTGAAGACGAGGTTCTTGTTTCCTTTAATGATAAAGCCGAGCTTGTTACCGAATCCATCGGCGACAGTGTTCCTTATCAATCTTTCGTAATTAACGTTGACGGCGTTAAGGACGATGAGGTTTTGGTTTCTTATAGCGGTACTACAGGAAACGGTAGTGATATTTGCCTTAAAGCTTGGAACTACAGCACATCTGCTTGGGATAAAATTGCTTCTGTAAAAAGCGGCGATTCTGTTTCGGTTTACGTTCCCTTGGAAAATTACTCGTACAAGAAAAAGATGAGAATTAACGCGATGCCCGAGGTAGTTTTCAACGGAAGCGATACTTTACTTTGGAACTCCGACACACAGTATTATTCTCGTTTTGAAGACTTGAATGAGTTTTATTATAAAATAAACGAGTATGCAGTAGATCAATACAAAAAAGGTAATATCGGTTATTACGTTCATACCGGCGACCTTGTTGATCAAACCGACGCAGGTGATGCAATCGCACATAATGAATATAAGGTAGCATCTGCCGCTCAAAAGATACTTGACGATGCGTTGGTTCCCAACGGTGTCGTTTCGGGTAACCACGACATACTTCATACAAGCGAAAACTACGACTATTATTGGAAGTATTTTGGCGAAGACAGATATAAGGACTTCGATTGGTACGGAGGAAGTCTTAACAATAATATGCACCATTATGATTTGATTTCTCTTGGTGGATATGATTTTGTGTTCCTTTATATCGGTAACCAAAAAGAAAACGATGAAGATCTTATTGCCTGGGCAAATAACGTTTGTAAGGCATATCCGACAAGAAACGTCGTTCTTTGCACACACGAATATTTGCTTCCTTCGGGTGCTTATTCTGGTGACAGAACTGAAGTTATTTGGGAAAAAATCGTTGTCCCCAATGAAAACGTTAAAATGGTTCTTTGCGGTCATAATGAGGGCGTTTGTGACCAAATCAAACAGGTTGGAGATACCGATAGATACGTTCTTGAAATTTTGGCGGACTATCAGTTTGCTGAATTGGGCGTCGGTCCTCAGCACGTTGTAAACGGTTGTACTTGCGACGGCGAAGGCTTTGTGCGTTTGATGACATTTAACGATGCGGGACAAGTTATTTCCAAAACCTATTCTCCCGTTGCTTCTCAGTTCGGTCAAGACCCCAATAACTACTATCCGTCTTATTCCGACAGTTTCGTTTACGATCTTGATTTGATAAGCGCCGATCGTTCTATTTGCACAAGCTCTTTTAACGTTATGCATAAATCCGAATTCGTCGGCAACGTCGGTGAGGATGATTTGAGTCTTAAAGGATGCGAAGCGTTCTTTACAGAAGTTGAATATAACGATGCTAAGAGTTTATCCGAAATTTTCGTTTTGTGGGAATACGAGGTCGATTATGAACCCGATGAATCTCCCGAATATTCTAATCCCGTAGGTGAAAGAATAGAAGTTACCGGTTATGATTACGTTAGCGAAAACTTCAGAATGAACGAGGATAATAAATTCCCGAACGCTGATTTTATTGAAGTTGCGCTTAACCTGTTGCCGAGTGACGTTAATTTGCTCAAGAGAACGTCAGGCACTCAAGAAATCGAAACGTCTATCAACGATAACGGTGTTGTTTCGATCTTCAACAAAGCCGGCGACGCAAACGGCCATTGGATAACAATGGGGTATAATTACTATAATAAAAACATCAAAGATCCCAATCCTAAATACGAGGTTAACGGATCGGATCAAATTGTTTTGGACCTTGATAAATATAACCGTTTGTATTTTGGTGTATCTACAGATAAAAACGCAAAATGGAACATACAAATTAATTTTGCCGGCACTTCTTTGAATTTTTCACAAACCAAAGAAATTGCATCGAAATTCGGATACGTAAATAACGCTCCGAGTGATATCAGAGGCACTTGGAACGGTTATATTGATCTTTCTGAATTTGTAAGCGGCAAAAAGGTAATTAGCAGTATTTATATTACGAATGCTACTAACGGTGAGGTTGTCAACTTTGATTATCTTTTCATCGGTAAATCCGAAGGAGGAAAGGTTAGATTTATAGCCGATGAAAATAAGGTTGTAACTTACGAAAATAAGGTTGGCGGCACTGTTTCGCTTCCCGGTAATCCTTTTAAGACCGGTTATGATTTCGTTGGTTGGTATACCGCAAAAGAGGGCGGCGAAAAGATTACGGATTCGGTTACTGTTTCAAAAGAACTTACCGAGCTTTACGCTCGTTATACCGAAAAACAGTATACAAACCGTCAAGTTACAACAAGCAACACCGAAATTAATCTTGAAAGACCTGCTTACGGAAAGATGATTTTTGTTGCTTCGTGTCTTGCTATAATGTTAATCGTAGTTATAGTTTTGTTAATTAAAATTAATAAAACTAAAGGTAAAAAGCGGAGTTGAATAATGAAAAAAGTAATTAGCTGCTTATTTGTTGTTATAATTCTTTCGTCATTTATTATGTCGGTTTCTGCCGATTTTGAAGCGGATGCAAAATTGAACGTTTCATATAAATTCGATAATGAAAATATTGTCGTTACAGCTTATTTCAGTGATATAAAGGTTAAGGACGGCATTATTAGCGTCGAATATGATATAAAATACGATCACACCGCGCTTGAATTGGTTGGGATCGAACACATTATTCCCGAAAAATGGAATAATCTCTTGACAGAAGAAAACGTCGAAAATTTTTCAATGCAGACTTCTGACGGTGTTTATCGTTGGGGATATGCTGTTATCGCTTTGGGCGAAGGTGCAAAGTCTGATAACGCGCTTGGTATAATCGCAGAATTCAAGCCTATCAACAACACTGCCACTGATATAAAGATCAGTTATTCTGATCTTAGAGGCGAGATTGTTGAAAACGGAAAAACTGTTGATTTTATAAAAATGTCCTCAAATTCCGCAAAAATAACCTTTGATCCTGCTAATAAAGAAAACTCAAAGCTATTTTATCTTGATGTTGATGCGTCTGTGGTTTCTCAAAGCAATCGATATTACGAGGTTGAAAATTCAATAATAATCGAAACCGAACCTGCAAACGAATCAGAAGATTTGTATATGTATCTATCTTTGGCAGGCGTTGGCATTATAATTGTTATAACAGTTTTAGCAATTGTTTACATATTTGCAAAATCAAAAAGAGGCTGATTATATGTTAAAATTCATTCGAGAAAATTCAAAATTGATTGTAAAATTTATGATGACACATCTCGTTATGTCGATTCTCGGCATAATGGTGGGACTTGCCGTGCTTACGCTTGAGGACGGTTCGGGTGGATTCAGCGGTATTGCAATCATTGCAAGCTTGTTCACGGTTGGTTTTCTTTGCTTTATGCATTACGACGATGCTTTTTTTGCAGGTGTTAAAGAAGGTATCAAGCACCGCGCTGAAGGTACTAAGCCCGACGTATTAAAGGGATTGAAAATCGCGCTTTTGGGATATACTCCTGTGATCTTAATCGGTATTTCGGTAATTATTGTGATTTTGGCAACTCCTTCGGGTGAAGATCAAACGCCTATTCCTTTGTTGCTCTTTTATGCGTGTCAGGGTAGCTTTTTGAGCCTTTATAAGCTTTTAGATTATATTGGTATAATTGGTTATGTAATTGTAACCTTGTTGCCTTCGATTATTGCAAGCTTTCTTGGATATGCAATCGGATGCAAGGATAAAACCATACGCGGAATGTTTGGCATGAACGTAAAGCCTCCTTTTGGCGGTCCGCTTGAACGCAAACCCAAAAATAAAGAATAAAACGTAATAGCAATAAGTTAGATCGCATATAGATTTACAAAAAGATTTTGTGAGGTTTATATGCGTTTTAACATTTATAAAGAAGCTCGTTTGTGCTTGTTGATTTTATCAATAGTTCTTTCTGTTTCATTGATATTTTACTTTTTTGCTACGATGTTCACCTCTATGGGTTACAAGGGGCTCAAAACAAACAATGAGGTTAATGATACCGTTGATAAAAAGCCTGTCGTTATTATTGATGCAGGTCACGGCGGTGAAGATCCGGGGGCTGTTTCTAATGGCCTTGTCGAAAAAGAACTTAACCTTGAAATTGCAAAGCTTCTTAATGAAATTCTTGTCGCGAATGGATATCAGACGCATTTGACAAGATATGACGATCGCCTGCTTTACGGCGAGGGTGAAGAAAACCGCAAAAAGTATTATGATATCAGAAATCGAGAAAAAGCTGCGAACGGTTTTGAAAATGCTATTTTCGTGAGCATTCATATGAATAAATTTCCTGCCGATTATTGCAAGGGCTTGCAAGCTTTTTATAAAAGCGGTAACGAAGCAGGGAAGTTGCTTGCAGAGAGTGTGCAAAGCAACGTTAAAGTATTTCAAACCGACAATAAACGCATTATTGCTGACGCAAAGAATACAATTTATTTGCTTGAAAAATTAGAAATGCCTGCTACACTTGTTGAATGCGGATTTATTTCTAATGAAGATGAAGCAGAACTTTTAAAGGATTTAAATTATAAAATAGCAATTACAATGTCGATTTATTGTGGTGTGGCAGAATATTTGGAGAATTTGAAATGAAAACTGAGTATATTTGCGAAAATTGCGAATATGTTGCGTCGAAATGGTACGGAAGATGTCCGCAATGCGGAGAATGGAACACTTTTAATCAACGTGAAGTTGTTCAAGAAATACCGTCAAAAATTAAAAAAACTCGCCCCGACAACAATATAGTTGCGCAAAATTCTAAAGCTACAAAAATCAAAGACGTGTCTTTTCTTGAGAAGGAAAGAATCGGAACGGGGATTAATGAATTTGATAGAGTATTGGGCGGCGGTATCGTTTCGGGCTCTGTCGTGTTGCTTTCGGGTGAACCGGGAATAGGGAAGTCAACTCTTCTGTTGCAAATATGCGAGGCGTTGGGAAACAACGGTAAGGTTTTGTATATTACCGGTGAGGAATCTGCCGCACAAATCAAAATGCGTTGCAGACGTTTGGGCGTTGATCACGACGCCGTATATATTTTGAGTGAAAACAATATTGATAATATAATCGGAGAAATTAATGCCGTTTCGCCCGAAGTTGTGATTATCGATTCGATTCAAACTATGTATGACGAAAATTTTCCTTCGTCACAAGGCAGTGTTACGCAGGTTAGACAATGCGCTTTGCGGCTTATTGGCAAAGCAAAGGAAGATGGCGTTTCAATGCTTCTGGTAGGCCACGTTAATAAGGAAGGCTCTATCGCAGGTCCTAAAGTATTAGAGCATATGGTGGATGCCGTTTTATATTTTGAAGGCGATAAACAACACGCTTACAGAATCGTTCGCGCCGAGAAAAATCGCTACGGTTCCACAAACGAAATAGGCGTTTTTGAAATGAGCGACGAGGGGCTTAACGAGATTGAAAAGCCCTCTGAAATGATGTTGTCGCAAAGACCTAATGGTGTACCGGGTAACTGTCCGGTGTGCGTTATGGAGGGCAGCAGGCCGCTTATAGCCGAGGTGCAATGCCTTGCCACACAAACTGTTTATCCTTCGCCGCGAAGAATGTCGTCGGGCATCGATTATAACCGTACTGCGCTGTTGCTTGCAGTGCTTGAAAAACGTCTTGGTTTAAGATTTTCTGCGCAGGATGTTTATGTCAACGTAGCCGCAGGTATGCGATTGGTGGAACCTGCAGGTGATGCTGCTTGTGCGTTGGCTATGATATCCTCTTATAAAAATTTACCCGTTCCCGATGATTTGATAGTTTTGGGTGAAATCGGACTTGCGGGAGAATGCAGGTCTGTTTCGAATACGAACCAAAGAATCAACGAATCGGTTCGTCTTGGGTTTAAACGCATCGCGGTACCGCATCGTTCGGTTAAGGGTATTAAAGTACCAAAAGATATTGAAATTATTCCGTTGCGCGGAGTATATGATCTTCTGAAATTAATCGATAATTAAACTGTTTTTACCTTTTGGAGAATAATATGAAGGAAAGATATTGCGACCCGAATTTACCTAAATCTCGAGTTCTGCGTGTGTTTGTTTCGGGTTTAATGCCCGAAGAATTAATAAACGAATTAAAATCAATGATGATTCGCCCATACATACTCGGAAAATCTAAAAACATGAATGGTGAATTGGCGTATCATCCCGACATATTGGTAAATAATTTCAGAAAAGGTATGTGGATATGTGAAAGCGACCCAAAATATCTTTGCAAAGGTCTTCCTTTAAAATTATTCCGAGAAACCGAAACTGAGCTTCAAAACCTATATCCGTTCGACTGTCCGTTCAATAATTTCACTGTGAACAATAAGCTGTTTTGCGGCAAAAACGTTGACTATCTTATTAAAGCGTATGCGTTATATGAGAAAAAAGAAATAATCTACTTAAGTCAGAATTATACAAAATGTTGTACCGTGTTAGTGAACGAAAGTGCTTTTATAACTTCGGACAAATTAATCGGTTTAGCGCTTCGTAATCAAGGATATGACGTGCTAACGATTGGCGACGATGGTGAAATTGGACTAAACGGATATAGTTACGGACTTATCGGAGGCTGTGCAGGTAAAATTTCGGAAGATACTTTGGCATTTACCGGAAACCTTAATACGTTTAAATACGGTGATGACATTATAGATTTTTGTGCTAATCATAAAGTTGATTGCTTTTCACTAACGAGTAAGCCAATGTATGACTATGGCGGAATTTTACCGATAACTGAGCTTACCAACGATGCTAACGAAGATGTATCTAAAGATTTTCCGGTAGGTGTGTTTGAAAATTTTTAAATGCAATTAAATTGATTTGATGCCATTGATTAATTTAATCGGTAAAAAGCATATTTAACTATATATAAGTAAACATTAGGCGTCTGATATACCAAAAGACCTCTTGGAACAAAGCCCAAGAGGTCTTTTCAATAATATCATTTCCCTCTATTATATAAAATATCCATTTTATATAATAGGCTCATAAAGGAGAAGA
>JAZTXY010000065.1:0-2184 GCA_045636665.1 Eubacteriales bacterium | reverse complement strand
GGTTGTGACCGATGCCGGGGATATAGGACGTTACCTCAATACCGTTGGTAAGTCTGACTCTTGCAATCTTACGCTGAGCCGAGTTAGGCTTTTTGGGTGTTTTGATTGCAACCTTGGTGCAGACGCCTCTCTTTTGAGGAGACGGAGCATTAACAGTCACTTTTTTAATTGAGTTAAGGCTCTTTTGAAGTGCAGGAGACTTAGACTCATTAGCAGCTGACTTTCTGCCGTGTCTTACCAATTGGTTAAATGTAGGCATTTTCTTCCTCCTTCTTTAATATTGAGCTGCGAAGCAATGTCCGCAACGAATTTATTATATCAGCTTTTTTGACGTTTGTCAATAGCTTGATATATTCAAATAGCCTGATATATTCAAGTTTTTACGGTTTTGCCGCTGTATTTGAAGCGAATTTGCACAAATACAGCGACATAACTGTTATTCTTCTGCTACTGCTGCGGCAACGGCGTTTTCGTCTTTTACCACAAGCTCGGTATTTCTGTAAGCCTTCATACCTGTACCTGCAGGGATGAGCTTACCGATAATAACGTTTTCTTTAAGACCGATAAGCGGGTCACGCTTGCCCTTGACTGCTGCTTCGGTAAGAACCTTTGTGGTTTCCTGGAACGATGCGGCAGAAAGGAAGGAGTCTGTCGAAAGAGCAGCCTTGGTAATACCGAGAAGCATTGCGTTGCCGGTTGCCTCTCTCTTGGGCTCTTCCTCGGGGTGTTCCTTATTATAAGCAATAATCTTTTCGTTTTCGGTCGTGAACTCGGAAACGTCAACGTTAGAGCCGACAAGCAAGCCGGTATCGCCCGAATCCTCAATCTTAATTCTGCGTGTCATCTGTTTTGCGATGACTTCCACGTGCTTGTCGCTGATTTCAACGGCCTGCAAGCGGTAAACACGCTGAATTTCTTTGATTATATAAGAGTAAACTGCATCAAGACCGCTGATATGAAGAATATCTGCGGGTGCTTCTGTGCCGTCGGTAAGCTTTTGGCACTTGGTAACGTGTGCGCCGTCCTCAACGTTGATTTTATGGGTGTAGGGTACACTTGTAGATACCTGTTCGCCCGTTTCATCGTCAACAACGGTGATCTGCTTTGTACGTTTAACCTCTTCGATGTGGACAGTTCCGTTAAATTCTGCAAGAATAGCAGTCTTTTTGGGACGTCTTGCTTCGAAGATTTCTTCGACTCTGGGAAGACCCTGAGTAATATCGCCGCCGGCGATACCGCCCGAGTGGAAGGTTCTCATGGTAAGCTGTGTACCGGGCTCACCGATTGACTGAGCCGCAATAATACCTACCGATTCGCCAACGCTTACAGGGCGTTTTGTTGCAAGATCGGAGCCGTAGCAATGTACGCAGCAGCCGTGTTTTGCACGGCAGTTGATAACCGAACGGATGTGAACGCTTGTAATGCCTGCAGCGACAATCTTTCTTGCGTCCTCGTCGGTCATAAGAGTATCGTCGGGAACGATAACCTCGCCCGTTTCGGGATGAACTACGTCGCCGATGGTATATCTGCCTGCAAGTCTGTCGCCGAACGGCTCGATCATTTCTTCCTTACCGTTGGGGAGAACGTCTACGATCTTGGAAACCCAAAGACCTCTGGTATCGCCGCAGTTTTCTTCTCTGACTATAACGTCCTGAGAAACGTCAACAAGACGTCTTGTAAGGTAACCGGAGTCTGCGGTACGCAAAGCGGTATCTGCAAGACCCTTACGTGCACCTCTGGCAGCGGTGAAGTATTCGAGAATCTTCATGCCTTCACGGAAGTTAGCCTTAATGGGAAGCTCGATAGTTTCACCCGAAGCAGAAGCCATAAGACCACGCATACCTGCGAGCTGTCTGATCTGCTTGATAGAACCACGGGCACCCGAAACTGCCATCATATTTATCGGGTTGAATTTATCAAGGTTTTTCTGGAGCGCATCAGCGACATCCTTTGTGCAGCGGTCCCAAATCGATACGACTCTTTCACGGCGTTCTGCGTTGGAAAGCAAACCGTTTTTGTAGAACTCGGTGATAACGTCAACCTGTTTGTCTGCTTCGGCAAGGAGCTGCTGTTTTTCGGGCGGTACTGTCATATCGTAAACCGAAATGGTGATAGCGCCGCGTGTGGAATACTTGAAGCCCTGAGTCTTCATATCGTCGAGCACCTGACAGGTAATTGCGTTAC
>JAZTXY010000064.1:0-2575 GCA_045636665.1 Eubacteriales bacterium | reverse complement strand
TGCCCGAGCCGACGGGGATGTTGTTGCGCCTTGCATAATTCACAAAATCCCAAACGATGAGCATATAATCGTCAAAGCCCATATTGTGAATTATCGAAAGCTCGTGGTCAATTCTTTCGCGGTAGACCGAAATATCGTCGGAAAGACGGTTGGAGGCATAAAGCCTTTCAAGTCCTTCAAGACAAAGCTTACGGAGATATTGCTCGGAATTATAGGGAGAAGGCGTTTTGAATGCAGGTAAATGCATACTTTCGAAATCGAACTTAAAATCGCACATCTGAGCAATTTTCGCCGTGTTTTCAATCGCTTCGGGTACGTCATAAAACAGAGCGCGCATTTCCGAATCGGATTTAACGTAATGCTCGCTTCCGTCCATACCGAAGCCGCTGTCCTCGACGGTGTTGCCCGTGGCAATCGCCGAAAGAAGCTTTTGCACCGCCGCATCCTCGCGCTTTGTGTAATGCGCGTCATTTGTCGCAACAAGCGGAACACCCAACTCGCGCGAGAAGTTGATAAGCGCGCGGTTGACCTCCTCTTGACCGTCGATGCCGTGACGCTGAAGCTCAAGATAAAAGTTGTTTCTGCCGAAAATGCGGTCGAAAACAATAATTCTTTCTCGCGCAAGCGATAAATCGTTTGCAAGTATTGCCTTCGGGATGCTTCCCGAAATACAGCCCGAAAGGGCAATAAGCCCCTCGGAATATTTTGTAAGATTTTCAATGTCGGTTCTCGGCTTCGAGTAAAAGCCGACAGTGAACGCTTTTGAAACGATATTTAAAAGATTTTTATAACCGATTTCGTTCTTCGCAAGTAAAACAAGATGCGAATAATCGGAATCGAGCATTCTGTCCTTTTGCTCCATCATTCTCGGCGCAACGTAGACCTCGCACCCGATAATCGGATGCACGCCCTTGCTGACGCACGCCTTGTAAAAATCGACAACGCCGTACATAACGCCGTGGTCGGTAATGGCGCAAGCGTCCATACCACCCTCAATAACCGCGTCGGGAATTGCATTAATGCGGTTTTCGCCGTCAAGCAAGCTATATTCTGTGTGTAGATGCAAGTGAACGAAAGCCATATTAATGTTCCTATCGGTTTAATCTAAAAATACGATAAAAATTTCATCAAAAACGGGGACATGCGCCTCGTTTTTGATACCTAAGGGTTTTGCGAACGACGCATTTATGCGGAGCGAGGCGCGAGCGCACAAAACTCAATAACCGACCGAAAAGAAGCTTTTCGGTCGAGCGAGTCAGCGCTGCAAGTGAACGAAAGCCATATTAATGTTGCTATAATGTTCCTGTTTTCTGTCGGTCGAGCGCTTTGGCGCTATTGTTGTGCTTTTAACGTTTCCGCAATTTGAATTAATTTTTTAAATCTGTGGTTGATGCCCGATTTGCTTACAGGCTCGCGGAAAAGCTCACGCAACTGAGTAAGTGACATATCGGGATTTGCCAATCTCAATTCGGCGCATTCGCGAAGCTCGGGCGGAAGATTGTGCATCGCGCCCAAGTCCACAATCGTCTTTATCGCCTCGCATTGCTCTGCCGCCGCGCGTGCGGTACGGTCGAGGTTTGCGGTTTCGGCGTTGCAAAGTCGGTTTGCGTTGTTTCTTACGTCGCTCAAAACCTTTTCGCTTAAAATTTTAAGCACAGCTTTCGTACCGCCGATAAACGAAAGCATATCTTCAATGCTTTCACTCGCTTTAAAATACACTACGGGCTTACCCTTGCGAACCGAGCGCTTCGGCTCGATTCCCGTCGTATCAAGCAATTCGAAAAGATAATCGGCATATTCATCGCTCTGCAGAGTGAACGAAAGCATAAAATTACGGCCTGGGGAGGTGACGTTTCCGCATTTCAAAAACACACCGCGCAAATAACATCCGAGGTCTTTATCGCATACCGCAGTAAACGGAAGCATTTCAAACCCTGCGGTAAGCGACGACTTGCAGCAATCCTTTTTCGGTATGCTTTCAACAAGCTGGTCTTTTATCTGTGAAGTGAATGACATTATTTAATCACCCTTATTTCGGGCTCAAGCATAACGCCCGTATTTTTGAAAACCGTTTCGGAAACGTATTCCAAAAGCTTTATCACGTCGGTCGCGGTTGCGTTTCCGCCGTTGATAATAAAGCCTGCGTGCTTTTCGGAAACCCTTGCACCGCCCAAAGAAAAGCCCTTTAATCCGCATTGCTCGATCAAAGCGCCCGCAAAATAGCCCTCGGGACGCTTGAACGCGCTTCCGCAGCTTGGAAATTCAAGCGGCTGCTTGCTTTTGCGCTTTTGCATAAGCTCATCCATTTTTGCGCGTATTTCGCTCTTTTCGCCGTTTTCTGCTTTAAATTCCGCAGAAATGAGAATCAATTCCTCACGCATAAGGCGGCTTTTACGGTAACCGAATTCAAGCTCGTCGCCGTTTAAAACGATAATTTCGTTGTCCGCGTTTAAAAAGCGTCCGCGGATAAAATGCTCGGATATTTCGCCGCCGTAAGCGCCTGCGTTCATAAATACCGCGCCGCCGATTGTGCCCGGTATGCCATAGCAAAATTCAAGACCGGTAAGCGAGTTTT
>JAZTXY010000063.1:0-4172 GCA_045636665.1 Eubacteriales bacterium | reverse complement strand
ACCGCTTGGCCTCCGACTTAGGATACAAGCCGTTTTCGGAACGCACACCCACGTTCAAACCGCCGACGAGCGTTTAACCACTCGCGGCAGCGGATATATAAGCGATGTCGGTATGTGCGGAAGCGAGGAATCGGTTATCGGAGTCAGCTATGAAACGGCGGTGCCGAGATTTATAAGCAACGTGCGAATGAAGGGCATCCCTGCGACCGAAAGCATAAATCTTTGCGGTGCGCTTTTTGAAATCGATGAAAAAACGCTTTATTGCACAAGCGTAAAACGAATAAAATACAACGAAGGTAATTTAAAATGAATCTTACAGCACTTTTTGCAGAAAATGCGGCACAAGACGCTCAAGCAAGCAGCGGCTCGATGCTCACAATGCTTCTTCCCCTTGCATTGCTTGCACTTGTTTTTTATTTCTTCATCTACCGTCCCCAAAAGAAGCAGGAAAAAGAAACTGCCGATATGCGCTCCTCTATCGAGCTTGGCGACGTTATCGTTACAACCGGCGGTATCGTAGGTATGGTAGTTAAGGTTAAGAACGATATGATTCTTATCGAAACCAGCGGCGACAGAACCAAGATCCAAATTCAAAAATGGGCGGTTCACTCTGTGGTTGAAAAGGCAAACGAGCCCGAAGCCAAGGAGGTTAAAGCGGTTAAGTCCGACAGCGGCATCAAGATGAAGTCGAAGGAAGACAAATCCGAAAAGAAGGAAAAGAAATCGCTTTTCGGCAAGAAAAAGGACGAAGAAAAATAACACATAAAGCACCGAGTGAGAGAAACGCGGTGATTTTTGAAAAAAAGCGAGCGTCGCTGTACAAAGGTACAGCAGTCGAAGCTTTTCTTCAAAGCCCTTGAAAATATAATAGAATTATTATTCCTCATAAAAGAACGAAATCAAGCTTCAGGTTTAAGTGAAGCTTGATTCTTTTCTGGGACAATTCTTTCAAGGGCGTAAAGCGCCCGTTTATCCGCACTCGGAGGGGCTGATTTTCAGCCCTTTGTGTATTTTAAAAAAAGAAAGGGAACGCGACCGATACAACGCTTCTTATCGCAATAGGTATCGCGGGGAGAAGCAAGCAGGTTCGTTGTATCGCGCATCGCGGAAATAAAAAAATGAAAAAGAGTCTGAAAAGAAAATATGCCAAGCTTTTGGTTAAGCAGGGCGTTAATATCCAAAAGGGTCAACAGCTTAATATCAGCGCCGACGTTGAAGCGGCTGAATTTGTGGCTATCCTCGTCGAGGAAGCATACCGCGCAGGCGCAGGCTACGTTAGAGTCGATTGGTCGATGACCGAGCTTGCAAAGCTCGCATACCGTCACTGCTCGATGAAAACTCTTTGCGACGTGCCCGATTGGCAGGTCGAAAGAGCAAAGCACGATTCCGAAATTCTCCCTGCAAGAATCGCGCTTTTGTGTCAGGACCCCGATGCGCTTGCATCGTCCAACCCCGAAAAGATAGCGCGCGCAAGCATTGCGGCATCGAAAAAGCTCAAGCCCTACCGCGAGGCGATGGAAAACAAGCATCAATGGCTCGTTTGCGCGATTCCCGGCAAGGCGTGGGCGAAAAAAATGTTCCCCAACGACCGCATATCGGTCGCTGTCGAAAAGCTTTGGGAGGCAATCCTTTCCACAGTTAACTGCAATGAAGAAAACGATTGCATTGCCGAATGGGACAAGAAAAACAACGATTTCAAGGCAAAGAGCGAATGGCTTACCGAAAAAGGCTTTGATTATTTGCATTATAAATCCTCGAACGGCACCGATTTTACCTGCGAGCTTATGAAGGAAAGCGTTTGGTGCGGCGGCGGAGAGGAAACGCTCGGCGGTATCTTCTTCAACCCTAATATGCCCACCGAGGAAATATTCACCACTCCCAAAAAGGGTAAGTGCAGCGGCAGATTGGTATCTACCATGCCCCTTTCGGTAAGAGGCACCTTGATTGATAAGTTCTATATCGATTTTGAAGACGGCAGAGCCGTTAATTGGTACGCCGAAAAGGGCAACGAAGCATTGGGCAAGCTTATCACCACCGACGAGGGAAGCGCGATGCTCGGCGAGCTTGCGCTCGTTCCCAAGGATTCGGCGATTGCCGAAAGCGGTTTGCTTTATTACAACACGCTTTTCGATGAAAATGCATCCTGCCACGTTGCTATCGGTATGGGCTACAGCAATTGCGTTAAGGGCTTTGAAAATATGACGCTTGACGAACTGCGTGAGCTCGGCGTGAACGATTCGATGATACACGTCGATTTTATGATCGGCTCCGACGATATGTGCATCACCGGCTATAAGGACGGGGTTGCAACGCCTATTTTCGTAAACGGCAAATGGGCAGAATAAAAATATAAAAGGAGATTCCCGAAATGAAACCTATTGCAATACAGCTTTATTCGCTTCGCGATGAAATGCAAAACGACGTAACCGCAACGCTTAAAAAGGTAAAAGCGCTTGGCTATGACGGAGTTGAATTTGCAGGACTTTGGGGATTTACCCCCGAAGAAATGAAGAATTTGCTTGACGAAATCGGGCTTGTTCCCGTTTCGGCGCACATTTCGTTTTACGATCTCCGCGCGGATGCAAATAAGGTTATCGACGAATATAAAAGAGCAGGCTGTGCCCACCTTGTTGTGCCCGGACTTGCACCCGAGGACCGCCCCGGCACCGAAAATTGGGAAAACACCAAGGCAGAGCTTAATAAATACGGCGAAATGGTCAGAAATGCAGGTATGACCTTCAGCTATCACAACCACGATACCGAATTTGTCCGTTTGGAAAACGGAAGCTATGGCTTTGACGACCTTTACGACAGCGTAAGCGCAGAAAATTTGAAGATGCAAATGGACTGCTGTTGGGTTTCTGTCGCAGGCGAAGACCCCAATAAGTACCTTAAAAAGTATGCAAACCGCTGTCCCTTGCTTCATTTAAAGGACTACGTCGGCAGAAAGAGCGACAATATGTATGCGCTTATCGGCATCGACGAAAGCGAAAAGGAGCGCAGTGAGGAATTTGGCTTCCGCTCGGTCGGTGACGGCGTTGTGAAATTTGTCGAAATCATCGAAAATGCCGAAAAATGCGGCGTTGAATGGTACGTTGTCGAGCAGGATCAGCCGACAATCGGAAAAACTCCGTTTGAATGTGCCGAAATGAGCATAAAATATCTTAAAGCATTGAATAAATAAAAAGAGGAATTTAAAATGAGTGAATGTACGCACGATTGCTCGACCTGCAGTGCAAGCTGCTCGAGCAGAGATAAGGGATCAGCTCCCGAAAGTATGATTGAAAAGCTTCGCGAGGGAAGCAAAATCGGCAAGGTTATCGCCGTTGTAAGCGGTAAGGGCGGTGTCGGTAAATCGCTCGTTACCTCGCTTCTTGCAATCAACGCGCAAAGAGCAGGCAAAAAGGTTTGTATCCTCGATGCCGATATTACAGGCCCCTCGATTCCCAAAATCTTCGGTGTCGGAAGCGGTGTTATGAGCGACGGCGAATCGATGATTCCCCCCGAAAGCAAGACGGGCATCAAAATTATGTCGCTTAACCTCCTTCTCCCCAACGAAACCGACCCCGTCGCTTGGCGCGGTCCCGTTATCGCAGGCTGTGTAAAGCAGTTCTGGACCGACGTTAATTGGGGCGAAAACGACGTTATGTTTATCGATATGCCTCCCGGAACCGGTGACGTTCCGCTTACCGTATTCCAATCGCTCCCCGTTGACGGTATGATTATCGTTACAAGCCCCCAAGACCTCGTTTCGTTGATCGTCGGCAAGGCGGTAAGATTGGCGGAATTGATGAACAAGCCGATTTTGGGTCTTGTCGAAAACTATTCCTATTTCGAATGTCCCGATTGCAACCAAAAGCATTATATCTACGGCGAAAGCAAGGTGGATTCGGTTGCGGCGGCACACGGTATCGAGCGTGTTTCCAAGCTCCCCATCGACCCCAAGCTCGCTGCTCTTTGCGATGCAGGCGATTTGGAAAGCTACGAAGGCGCGCTTCTTGGAGAACAGACGCTTTAATAACGGTTTGTTTTACGAGAGAGGAGCTTTTTGCAAAAAGCCCCTCTCTCGAGCTCTCTCCCCAAAAACTCTTAGAATTAATTATTTATTTAAGGACGGTAATTGTATCGTTCTTTTTTGTTGTTTCGCACAGTGATATAACGCAACCGTAGGA
>JAZTXY010000062.1:0-4346 GCA_045636665.1 Eubacteriales bacterium | reverse complement strand
TGATTTCTTCAAGATATTTTCTGCCGACGACCATAATGTGAACCCAAACGTCTTCGAATCCGTTTTTGAGTCCTTCGTATTCGCCGACCTCGGTAACACGGCCGTCATCGTCCGAGCTGACGATGGTTAAGGTACTTGAGCTGTCTTGGGAAACGTAACTGCTCTTAACACCCAAGGTGATGTCGGCATTGGTTGCGGCGTGACGCTCGAGCATAGCCGAAAGGTCGATATTGCAAACCGTATCGCAATCGGACAATACAACGACGTCCTCCTTACAGCCCGAAATAAAATCGCGGATGCTTATTAACGCTTCAAGGCGTGTGCTGTAAAGAAGGTTGCTTGAGTTTGCGAAAGCGGTGATATAGGGCGGAAGGATTTTGATACCGCCGTGACGGCGCGCAAGGTCCCAATCCTTACCGGAACCGATATGGTCCATAAGCGATTGATAGTTATAGTGGGTGACGATTCCGACGTGGCTGATGCCCGAATTCACCATATTGGAAAGCGCAAAGTCGATTAATCTGTAACGGCAGCCGAAGGGCACAGATGCCATAGTACGCTGCTTGGTAAGCTCGTATACGCTTTTTTCGTTAATGCTTGAAAAGATAATTCCTACTGCGTTCATACCGCGTTACCCCCTTTTAGCCGAAAGCTCGGCGAGCATATCTTTACCGCAGATTGCGCCATCGGGCACATTAACGCCCGCGGGCACGTTAAGACCGCCTCCGAGAAGCGTGATTCCCTTTGCGTCTGCGATGTTTTTACCAACGGTTGCTTCCTTGCCGATGACGGTATCCGAATCGACAACCGAATAATCAACCGTCGCATCGGATTTAACGGTTACGTTACCCAAAATTACGCTGTCGCGAACGGTTGCGCCCTTTTCGACGACAACGCCTGCGGAAAGCACCGAATTGATAACCGTACCGTAGATTTCACAGCCTTCGGTGATGACCGAGTTGCTGATGACCGCGCTTGAGCCGACAAAGTGAGGCGGAAGCGCTTCGTTACGCGAAAGGATGCGCCAGGATTTATCCTTAAGAGGAAGTGCGGGACGCGAGCCCAACAGGTCCATATTTGCTTCCCAAAGCGAATCGATTGTTCCGACGTCCTTCCAATAGCCCGAAAATTCAAACGCGAAAAGACGTTCGCCCGCGTTGAGCATTGCGGGGATTATGTTCTTACCGAAGTCCTTTTCGCTGGTTTCATCGGCTTCATCGGCTTCGAGATAGGAAAAGAGCTTGGCTTTGCTGAATACGTAAACGCCCATCGATGCCTTTGTGCTTTTCGGCTCCTTGGGCTTTTCGGCAAATTCGGTAATACGAAGATTTTCGTCGGTCGTCATAATACCGAATCGCGACGCTTCGGAAAGAGGAACGTCGAACACCGCGATGGTGCAATCGGCATTGTTCTTTTTATGCGCCTCGATCATTTCGGCATAGTCCATTTTATAAATATGGTCGCCCGAGAGTATCACAACGTATTCGGGATCGAAATTGTCGATAAATTGCATATTTTGATATATTGCGTTTGCGGTGCCCTTATACCAATCGGCACGCTTTTGCGCTTGATAGGGCGGAAGAGTCGTTACGCCGCCGAAGGTTCTGTCGAGGTCCCACGGTTGACCGTTGCCGATATATCCGTTGAGCGCAAGAGGTTGGTATTGGGTAAGAACACCGACGGTGTCGATACCTGAATTGATACAGTTGGAGAGAGGAAAATCGATAATGCGATACTTACCGCCGAAGGGTACGGCGGGCTTTGCGATGCGTTCGGTAAGCAAATAAAGTCTGCTTCCCTGTCCGCCGGCAAGCAGCATTGCGACCGTTTCTTTTTTAGTCATCATTTCTTTAATCTCCTTTTTCTACCTTAGCGGCGAGATATTGTGACGGAACACACCGTTTTCGCCGCGCGGTTTTTTTATGTTGAATATATTTATTACGAAGCGGATTGGGGTTCTTCCCCTTCGACAGCTTCTTCGCCTTCGATGGCATAGACCGTATCGAATGCATCGCCGTCCTCGGAATACGGAAGAAGACCGCGGTCGAATGCATAAATGAGCAAAAGCGTAAGCGCAGAAAGCATCAACGCGGCAAACGCGCGTACAAAGGCTTCATAGTATTTTTTTGCAAACGGTTTATTCACGGCATAGTATCCCCTTATAATTTTTCATCCTGTATTGTACCACCAAAAAATGCCAAAATCAAGTGAATCGACCGAAAAAATCCTTTTTCTACATTTAAATATATATATATTCAATAAATTTGCTTAATTTCGGGCATTTTTTCAAAAAAGGTATTTACAAACCTGCTTTTGTGTGGTATATTACTTTGGAATGCGGACTTGCACGGTTTACGGATACACGGGTAAATATTCCCGACTTCACCAACCGTTTGCCGAGTTTGTACCGTAAAAATATTTTTTGAAAGGTGAAACACCATGATCACAAAGGAAAACAAGCAAGACATCATCAAGACCTTCGCGGTTCACGAAGGCGACACCGGTTCTCCCGAAGTTCAAATCGCTATCCTCTCCAAGAGAATCTCTGAACTCACCGAGCACCTTAAGAAGAACCCCAAGGACAACCACAGCCGCAGAGGTATGCAACAGATGATCGGTAAGAGAAGAAAGTTCCTCAACTACCTTCTCAAGAACGATATTGAACGCTACCGTTCTATTATCGAACGCTGCGGTATCCGTAAGTAATTTGAACGGTAAATTCGGCGTATAGCGCATTTATTCGCTCAAAGACTTAAAAACGGACTTACAAAAGTTTCTGTGATCAACACCTCGGTTTTCTTTTACGATTTCCGAGGTGTTTGATTGCAAAGACAAAGCTTTGCACATAATAACAAACGAATGAAAAGGTAATTATTTGGCGGTTTAGCAGTTAACTGTGTGCCGAAAAGGGTTCGGCGTGCACTTAAATGTTAAACTTCCCGAAAATTGCCTTTCGTATATTCTAAAAAATGAAAGGAAAAAAAGAAAATGTTTAACAACTTCAGAACCTTTAGTTACGAGCTTGCCGGCAGACCTTTGGTTATCGAAACCGGTAAGATTGCACAGCTTGCGGGCGGTTCCTGCTTGGTTCGCTACGGCGAAACCGCAGTGCTTGCAAACGCAACCATGTCTGCCGCTCCCAGAGACGGTATTGACTTCCTTCCCCTCTCGGTTGATTACGAAGAACGTCTTTATGCCGCTGGTAAAATCCCCGGCAGCTGGAACAGACGCGAGGGCAGACCTACCGAGCACGCAATCCTCGCATCGCGCGTTATCGACAGACCTATCCGTCCCCTTTTCCCCAAGGATCTTCGTAACGACGTTGTAATTTCGCTTACCGTTATGTCGGTTGATCCCGATTGCTCGCCCGAAATTTCGGCGATGATCGGCGCATCCATCGCACTTTCTATTTCCAACATTCCTTGGAACGGCCCTATCGCAGGCGTTTTCGTTGGTCTTGTTGACGGCAAGATCGTTATCAACCCCACTGCAGAGCAAAGAGCAAAGAGCGATCTTGAGCTCACCGTTGCAGGCAGCAAGAACAAGGTCGTTATGATCGAAGCAGGCGCTAACGAGGTTGACGACGACACCATGTATGAAGCTATTATGAAGGCGCACGACGCTATTAAGCCCATTTGCGACTTCATCAGCGAAATCCAAGCTGAAATCGGCAAGGATAAGTTTGAATATCCCTCTTGCGATATCGACCACGATATGTTCGATAAAATCGAAGCTATGGTTGGCGAAGACGTTAAGAAGGCTCTTGATACCGATGACAAGAGAATCCGCGATGCGGCTCTCCAACCCATTTACGAAAGAGTTTACACCGAGCTTGAGGAAGAATATCCCGACAGCAAGGGTATGATTGACGAATGCCTTTACAAGCTTCAAAAGCAAATCGTTCGCAGATGGTTGCTTGACGAAAAGAAGCGTGTTGACGGCAGAAGAATGGATGAAATCCGTCCTCTTAACGCAGAAGTTTCGCTTCTTCCCCGTACCCACGGCTCGGGCCTTTTCACCAGAGGTCAGACTCAGGTTCTTACCATCGCAACTCTTGCACCCGTTAGCGAAGCTCAGCTCCTTGACGGCATTGACGAAGAAGAAACCAAGAGATATATGCACCACTACAATATGCCCGGCTATTCGGTTGGCGAAGCAAAGGCTTCGAGAAGCCCCGGCAGACGTGAAATCGGTCACGGCGCGTTGGCAGAACGTTCTCTCGTTCCCGTATTGCCTTCGAAAGAAGACTTCCCCTACGCTATCAGACTCGTATCTGAAGTTGTTTCTTCGAACGGTTCAACATCTCAGGCTTCCGTTTGCGGCTCTACACTCGCACTTATGGACGC
>JAZTXY010000061.1:0-2820 GCA_045636665.1 Eubacteriales bacterium | reverse complement strand
CAATAGCTGTATAGCTATCAAAACGGCTACACACCACCAAAGTAAATTTTAGAAAAGCAAGCTCGCAAGAGATTGATTTTCGTAGTTTTGAAAATTCAATACTGACCGTTGTACTTGTACATAAGGGCAGAATTGGAGTTTCAAAACCGATAATTCGTTTGCGAATTATCGAAAATTTATGCAAAGTTCGTACAAACCCACGATTAAAAGTTTTGCGGAGCTTTTTCAAAAGCGACCCATATTTAACTTTGTAACCAATTCATTCACATACACAACAATTTGAAAGGAAACAGAAATGGAAAACCTTGAAAAGAACCTCGACCTTACGGTTGAGAACAGCTACACCGAAGAAAACATACAGGTACTTGAAGGACTTGAGGCGGTAAGAAAGCGCCCTGGTATGTACATTGGTACAACTTCGATAGGAGGACTTCACCATCTTGTTTACGAGATAGTAGACAACTCTATTGACGAAGCCCTTGCAGGTCACTGTGATAAAATCACGGTAACAATCAACCCCGACAACTCCGTAACCGTAGAGGATAACGGACGTGGAATCCCATCTGCAATTCATCCAAAGCAGGGAATTCCCACGCCCGAGGTTGTTTATACAATTTTGCACGCAGGCGGTAAATTCGGTGGCGGCGGATATAAGATTGCGGGCGGTCTTCACGGTGTAGGCGCGTCTGTTGTTAACGCGCTTTCCGAGTGGCTCGAGCTTGAAGACGTTTATGACGGAAAGGTATATACCGAAAGATTTGAACGCGGCAAGGTGGCGCGTGCTTTTGCGTGCATTGGCGATGCTTCATATAAGAAAAGCGGTGTAAAGGTAACTTTTAAGCCCGACCCTGAAATCTTTGAAGAAACCGTTTTCGTTTACGAAACACTTGAAAATAGAATGAGAGAGCAGGCATTCCTTAATGCAGGCGTAAGAATTGCACTTATCGACGCAAGAGGTGAGGAGCTTGTTGAAAACGAGTTTGTCTACGAGGGCGGTATCAAGAGCTTTGTAACACACCTCAATAATAACCGTCATAACGAGCTTATTCACCCCGAGGTTATCTATATGCGTGGCGAGAAGGGTACAAGCGTTGCCGAAGTCGCTTTGCAGTATAACGATAGCTATAACGAGCTTATTTTGTCCTTTGCTAACAATATGCACACAATAGAGGGCGGTACACACGAAACAGGCTTTAAGTCTGCAATCACAAAGGTACTTAACGATTACGCAAGAAAAGCGGGAATACTCAAGGATAGCGATAAAAACCTCTCGGGCGAGGACGTGCGTGAAGGACTTTGCGCCATCATCAGCGTAAAGCTTGAGGACGCGCAGTTTGAATCACAGACAAAGGCGAAGCTCGGTAATAGCGAGGTAAGAACTTTAGTTGAGGGTATCGTTAACGCAAAACTCTCAGAATACTTTGAAGAAAACCCAAGCGTAGCTAAAAATATACTTGATAAGGCACTTGCAGCATCTCGTGCAAGAGAAGCGGCAAGAAAGGCAAGAGAACTCACAAGACGTAAAGGCGTTCTTGGTGGTTCAACACTTCCCGGTAAGCTCCGTGACTGTCAGGAGAGAAGAATTGAAGTAACTGAACTCTATCTTGTAGAGGGAGATTCCGCGGGCGGTTCTGCTACGCAGGGAAGAAACTCAAAATTCCAAGCAATTTTGCCCCTTCGCGGTAAAGTTTTGAATGTAGAAAAAACAAGAGTTGATAAGGTTTATTCAAACCTTTCGCTCATTCCCATTATTCAGGCACTCGGATGCGGTATCGGTGAGGAATTTGATATTGCAAAGCTCCGTTACGGAAAGATAATCATTATGGCCGATGCCGACGTCGACGGATCTCACATCAGAATTTTGCTTCTCACGTTCTTCTTCCGTCATATGCGTCAGCTTATTGACGATGGACATATCTATCTTGCACAGCCACCTCTTTACAAGGTTTATAAGAGAACGGGCGGCAGAAATCAGCAGGAATATTACGCATTCAGCGATGCTGAAAGAGATAAATATATTGCGATGCTTGGCGGACACAACGTTGAAGCAGACCGTTATAAAGGTCTTGGTGAAATGGATGCCGAGCAGCTTTGGGAAACAACTATGAATCCCGAAACAAGAACGCTTCTTAAGGTTACAACCGAGGACGCGGCGGCTTGTGATGCTATGTTCTCGCTTCTTATGGGCGATAAGGTAGAGCCAAGACGTGAATTTATCGAGCAAAACGCGAAATTTGCTGAAAATCTTGACATTTAAGGAAAGGAGAGTTCAAAATAATGGCAGAAATTAAAAATCACGACAACGAAAGAATTGAATTTCCCGATCAGAAAATAATCGACGTTGAGATGAAAAAAGAAGTTGAACGCTCCTTTATCGAGTATTCAATGTCAGTTATTGCTGCTCGTGCGCTTCCCGACGTGCGCGACGGTATGAAGCCCGGTCAAAGAAGAATTTTGTACGCGATGTACGAGGACCATTTGACAAGCGATAAGCCTTTCCGTAAGTCTGCTACAACCGTTGGTAACGTTCTTGGACGTTATCATCCACACGGTGACGCAGCGGTTTATGGCACAATGGTTCGTATGGCGCAGGATTTCTCATATAGATATACGTTGGTTGAAGGTCACGGAAACTTCGGCTCTGTTGACGGTGACGGCGCGGCTGCTTACCGTTATACCGAAGCGCGTCTTTCAAAGATTTCCGATGAACTTATGCGCGACCTTGACAAGAACGTGGTAGTTATGACAAGGAACTTTGATAACCGTCTTGACGAGCCCACAGTTTTGCCCGCGCGTTTCCCCAACTTGCTTGTAAACGGT
>JAZTXY010000060.1:0-2151 GCA_045636665.1 Eubacteriales bacterium | reverse complement strand
AAGAAGGCATCGTCTGCACCGACCACACAGCCCTTTTGACGGCAGTAGAGGAAGAGGTCGTGACCGATGATTTTGCCGGCCTCAATGCCGCATTCCTTGGCAACAAGGTCAACCACCTTGGTGTGCGAATCGATATCTGCCATCAGAGGCATCATATCGGTTTTCGCATTGTAATTGTATCCGTTATTGGTGTTGCTCATGTGAATGGCAACGTTGGGAATCACAAGCAGATCGCGGTCGACGTTAACAAGGCGCATTTCAATACCGTCTTCGGTTTCCACGGCGATTCTGCCGGCAAGAGAGAGAGGTCGGTCAAACCACGAGGGCATGATCATGCCGCCGTAGCGTTCGGTATTTAAGCGCACATACTGACCCACCGTTTCAAGCTCGGCGTTCGGCTTTACCTTGAAGGAGGGCGAGTCGCTGTGAGAGGCGCAGATCATCAGTCCCGTGGGTGTGCATTCGGGCAGGGTAAAAGCAATGATAGACGAATGATTGCGGGTGATGAAGTATTTTCCGCCTTTGGTCAGCGTTTCGCAAGAAGCTTCGTCAAGACGGGAAAAGCCGTTTTGCAAAAGGATCTCCTCCGAGGTGGCGACTGCGTGAAACGCTGTGGGGCTGGTATCGATACAGCTGATCAGCTTAGAAAGATTTTCGTTTGACATAGGTGAACACATCCTTTACAGAAAAAAGCAGCTTTCTTACCGAAAGCTGCTTTTTTGATTGTTATTTCTTAGTCGCAGTTTTCGCAATCGCAATCGCATTCGCTGCAGTCGCAGACTTCAAGGTCGAGTTCGATCGACTCACCGCACTTGGGGCATTCGATGCTTTCGAGTTCGAGCATATCTTCGCTGATGCAGAATTTCTTTCCGCAAGCTTCGCATTCAAGCTCATAGAACTCTTCGTCGTCATCGTAATCGTCATCGTCGAAATCGTCTTCGTCTTCATCGTAGCCGAAAACTTCTTCTTCGATGTCGCCAAGGTCCTGATCCACTTCTTCGATGTATTCGCTGAGATACTGGGTATCTTCTTCTACAGCGTGCAGGGAATCAGCAATGCCTTCAAGGGCATCAACGATCGCTACGAGAAGCTTCTTTTCAGGGGTGTCTGCTTCAAAATTCATGCCGTCCATCAAGCCTTTGATGTAAGCAACTTTCTTTGCGTTATCCATAGTTTCAACCTATTCTCCGCCGAATAAAATTCGGTTGCGGTCAGAATCGGCGGGTCGTGACCGTACCGTAAAAATTATGCTCTCGAGAGATATTCGCCGGTTCTGGTGTCGATCTTCAGAACATCACCGATGTTGATGAAGAGCGGTACCTTGATGGTTGCACCGGTTTCAAGAGTTGCGGGCTTAAGAGCGCCCTGTGCGGTGTTACCTGCAAAACCGGGTTCGGTTTCGGTAACGGTGAGTTCAACGAACATGGGAGGTTCGATCGAGAAAGCCTTGCCCTTGTAGGAAAGAACCTTAACGAGCATTTCTTCCTTTACAAACTTGAATGCATCGCCGAGAAGGTCTGCGCCGATGGGTTCCTGTTCGTAAGTTTCCATGTCCATGAAATAATAAAGATCGCCGTCGCTGTAAAGATACTGCATTTCGCGTCTTTCAATGTAAGCGTTTTCAAACTTGTCTGTGGGAGAGAAGGTTGTTTCGGTAACGCCTCCAGTGATTACGTTGCGAAGCTTGGTTCTAACAAACGCTGCTCCTTTGCCGGGTTTAACATGCTGGAACTCAATTACCTGATAGACCTTTCCGTCCATTTCAAAAGTAACGCCGTTTCTAAAATCGCCAGCTACTACCATAGTGTGTATCCTCCGAATTTATATAAAGTATTATTTTAATATCCGACCTATTATACTACAACAGGAAAAGATTTTCAATAGATTTAATATTTTGTTTACAATTCAATCAAATTTTTCGGGCATTTTGTGATGTCTTCGACATAGCCATCGCGGAAAACTACCATATCTTCGATTCTGACGCCGTATTTTCCCTCAATATAGATGCCCGGCTCGCAAGTAACAACGTGACCGGCTTCAAAAGGAGTCAGCGAAGCAAAGTTAACACCGGGTGCTTCATGGATGTCCATACCAACGCCGTGACCGAGTCCGTGACCGAAGCAGCCTTCGTAGCCTGCGGCATAGATGATG
>JAZTXY010000059.1:0-15045 GCA_045636665.1 Eubacteriales bacterium | reverse complement strand
CGTCGACGAAATTACCGTCGAAGCGAGAGCGAATACGGTCGGGAATGGCGTCTATGCACATACAGCAATGTCCAAAGGGCTTGCAGCGCTCAACGAGCTTACTGTCAAGACAGATAGGCGATGCGACCTCCACCACAACTGTGGGAAGCGTGGGCTCGCTGTCACAACGCAAATCGCGTTCGTCGAAGCAGAAGCTGTTGTTTTCGGGGTCGGAAGTGAACACCGAAACGTTCTTTTCGCTGCCGAAAAGAATGATTTTTTTATCAAACGCACATAATCCTTTAACTTCCTGAACTCTGCCGCCGCAAAGACAAGCTTCAAGCGTTACACAGAAATAATAGCGTACTGTTACCTGATAAAAGCCCCTATTAAAAGGCACGGGCTCGATGTGGATGTTGGTATTGATGATTTCGACGCATTTGCATCTTACCGCACTTGCTTTATCAATAATTTCCTGCCCGCAGTCACACAAGTGTACGCGCACATCCTCCAGACAGTCTTTGTCACGCGCGGAATCGAAAACCTTATCGACGCTGATACAGCAAAGCTGTTCTTTTCCGTTTCCGCAAAGTCCGCCGAGCGGACCTGTTCTTTCGTTCATTGAAATTCCTCCTTGATGTTTGGATAATACCTTATTTGTTCTTTCGATATTATCAATACTATTCTATGCAGGGATTTCCAAAAGGTGATTTTTTGTTAAAAAGAACCATTTACAAAAACTTTTTTTGTGGTATATTTATATTGAGGTGAATTGCGATAGAACGAAAGAAATCAACCGTTTTGACGTTGCTTGTTCTTGCTTTGGTATTTATGATCGCCTTTACGCTTTTAGCGGTACAGGTTCTTCTTTGGCAAAGCCAAGACATTTCGGTCGATATTGTAAGTGACACCGAAGAAGGTAGCAATGAAGTTACCATTTCGGTTAAAAACACCGCCGGCACAGTATTACTTTTCCACGAAAACGAAAAAATGACCGGCAAGATCGAATATTTAAGCGATGACGGTTGGGTTGAATATTGCGACGTGTATTATACACAAGGAAACGCCACCGCAATATCCCAACAATACAATGGCACCTTTGCGGAGCTTGAACCCGGTGAAGACTGGAAAATCACGGTTCCCGAAGAAAAGGTTGCCGGTATGCAAAACGGTACCTATAGAATAAAATTGGCGTACGTTACCGAAAATAAATATAAGAATTATCTCAAAACGCATAATACGATAAACAGCTCGGACGATTCCGAAACGGTAAGCGAAGAATCGCTTGATAATTCCGACGAGGATATTTCCGAACCCGAAGAAGAAAACGAATTTTTCGGAGAGCTTGACGTTAGTATAAGCGACGAATCCGATTTTATTTTTGAAGAATCGGAAACCGAAGAATTTTATGCTTCGTCTGTAAGCGAGCTTTTTATCAAGACGTTTGAATATGAGGTTCCCGCTGATTTTGTCAAAGCTATCAGCTTTGACGAACGTAATATCGTCAGCGATGATTCCCAAGCTTCTCCCAACCGTTCGAGAAAGCTGATTGAAGAAGAACTCTATTAAGCACAATAAGCCCGAATTTCGGGCTTTTGCTTTTTAAAGGAAGTGAAATTTTATGACCTTGCGCGATAAAATCATTTTTATGCTTACGTCAAAGCGCGGCGAATTTGTTTCGGGACAAGAAATTGCAAAAAGCGAAAACGTTTCGCGAAGTGCCGTCTTTAAATGCGTTAACGCCCTTAAAGACGAGGGCTTTGATATCACCTCTGTCAACAATCTCGGTCATCGGCTCAACAGCAATAACGGAACGCTTACCGAAGGCGCTATACGCGCTTATATGAACGATTCAAGCGTCGACGTAAGGGTTTTCCAAGTCATTCAATCGACCAATACAGAGGCAAAGAAGGCGGTCACAGACGGTTTGACAAGCAACGCATTGTTTGTCGCAAACGAACAGACCGCAGGCAGAGGCAGACACGGCAGAAGCTTTTATTCCCCGAAAGAGCACGGAATTTATTTTTCCTGCGTTTTGCATCCCGAGGTTTCGCTTGCCGATTCCACCGCTATTACCTCGGCAGCCGCCGTTGCGGTTTGCGAATCGCTTAAAGCCGCAACAAAAAAACACCCATTGATTAAATGGGTGAATGATATTTTCATCGATAATTACAAGGTCTGCGGTATACTTACCGAGGCGATCTCCGACTTTGAAAGCGGCAGAGTCGATGCGGTCATCGTCGGCATCGGTATTAACCTTACGACAGAATCCTTTCCCGATGAACTGAAAAGCATTGCGGCATCCGTCGGTGTGAAATTGGACCGTTGCGCGCTCGTTGCCGATATTTATTCGCGTCTTAACGAGCTTTGCAGTACCTTACCCGATAAGACGTTTATGAATCGATACCGCGAATATTCGCTTGTGCTCGGAAAGACCGTTAATTTCAACCGTAACGGAATACAGTATCAAGCAAAAGCAGTTGCGATTCACGATAACGGCGAATTGGAGGTCATTTGCGATTCGGGTGAAAAAATGATTCTCAACAGCGGTGAAATCAGCGTCAAATTGGCTTGATTTTACTTACATATCTTGCAAGTATGCAAGCAATTACTATCTTTACCGCATCGAAAATGCCGTAAAGCACTATAAAGCCTAAAAAAACGCCTGAAAACGAAACGCTTGAGCCGTTTTGAAGGTAATAGTAATACATAGAGCAGGCGCCGCACAAATAGCAACACAAAACGCTGATTACCGATAACGGTATTTTGACAAAAAGACGCGGCGCAATTTTGGGGATACAAGCCTCGGCGAGAATGTGCAGCATCCCTACCGCAAGGAAACCGAGAAGAAAACCGCCCGTAGGGCCCAAAATCCAACCGATTCCTCCGCCAAAGCCCGAAAATACAGGTATGCCCAACGCACCCGTTAACAGATAAACGAAAACCGTAATAGTACCGCGCTTTGCGCCGTAAAAGGCAAGAAGAAAGAAAACTCCGAAGGTTTGGAGCGTTACGCCCGCGATTGAAATCCACGAGCAAATCGCAAGTAACACAACGCCAAGCGCCGTCATCGTTATGTTTTTAATTTTTTTGCGTGTTTTCAATCGTTGCACTTCCTTTCTTTTAAAGAATATAACATAATAAAACCAAAATGTCAACCTACGCATAACAGCAGGTTGACATTTTTTATTAGTAGTCTTGCGAATAGATTGAAACCGCAACCGATGGCATACCGCCGTTGAATTCTTTTGCTTCGACGTAGCAAAGCACCTTAATTCCTCTTTTCAACAGCATATTCGGCAACACCGATTCGGCATACGGCAGATAACCCAAAACGCTTCCGTCGTTTTTAATGACGTTAAGCGGCTGAAGGGATTTTGCCGATTCGCTTTGCACTGCCAAAAGCACCTCGCCTATGGCCAGTGAATCGAAGGTTTCGCCGACGTTTTCCCACGAAAAGCAACCCTTTAGCTCGCAAACACCGATAAATCCGCCCTTGTGCGGACAAACCTTTTTGAAAACCTCGATTACTCCGTCTTTATCGTCCTGCAAAAGCTTTACGGTTATCGGATAAAGCGATTTCCTTCGAATCATACCTCGACCTCACAATTAAGCGCAAAGGAGTAAAGCAGACATTTGCTGACCTTGCATCCCGTCATACGCTCAACAGCTCGACGGTAATACGAAATCTGAACGCGATGCCTTTCGATAAGCTCGTTTGCGGTACGCACGCGGTCGGTTTTATAATCGACTATGGTGTAAGTGCCGTCGGGGTTTTCAAAGAAGCAGTCGATAACACCTTGAACGAGCAGACTTTCGCCGCTGCTGTCCAAAATATCGCTTATCGAAAAACGTTTTTCTCGGTAAAGCTTTTTAGATGCTGTCATTTCGGCATATAACCCACTTTGGAAAAAGCTTTGCAACGCATTAAAATCAAGCATACAAAATTGCTGTTCGGTTATCATTTTAATATCCAAAAGACGCTTTGCTTCTTCTTGAATGCCGTTATATTTAATGTTATCGAAGCTGCAAAATTGCATAAACTGGTGGTTTGCGGTACCGATATCAGCCGCCGACCGACTTGACGCATCGGCAAACGCAGGGCGCATCGAAACGCGTGAAAATGGAACCGAAAGTAAACTGCGGTCATATTCATCGTCCTCAAGAAGACCCTCGCGAAGCTCGGAAACCGAAATTTTCTTTGCGGTCGTAATCGCCTTTTCAAACGGATAGCGGAAATTAACGATATCGATCATTTCAGAGGTGGGCATCAAGGCTTTTTTCGCCTTTTCCGCTCGGTAACCGCCAACACCGTCGGCTTCACCGATAACGCGCAGTGTGAAAAACGGCAAATCCTCTTTTCCGACGGCAGAATAAAGAATCATATCCAACCAGCTTGCAAAGGAGTTTTTGGTATACCTTTTTTCATTCCAGCCCTCATCCGCACTGCCGCTGATATAAAGCCGCTCCTTCGCACGGGTGAGCGCAACGTAAAGCTTACGAAGCTCTTCGCCGAGCGCAGATTCACGTTCTTTATCGACCGCATTGATATTACAAAGTGGGTCAAAGGTCGTAAAGCTTTCGCGGTCGCGAAGCGTGAAGCTGATGCCTTTTCCGCGTGTAACGGTAATTCGGTCGCTTTTGCCACCCTTACGGAAGAGCTTTTGTATACCCGCAAGGAAGCATACGTTAAATTCAAGCCCCTTTGACTTATGTACGGTGATAAAGGAAACCGCATCCTCATCGCCCGATTTAGCCGCATCGGAAATTTCGCGGTCGTTTGAGGAAAGCTCCTCAAGATAGTCCAAAAAGCTTGAAAGACCTACGTTTTTAGTGCTTTCAAAACGGCTTGCATAATCAAAAAGCAGTTCAAGGCTTTTTTTGTTGCCGGTTGTGGAGGCAATACGAAGCAAGCCCGACGAAATATAAAAGCTCTTAAGAAATTCACAGCAGGGCACACCCGTGCTTTCATTCCGCCAATTCATAAGCGTTTTTATAAAGCTTTTACATTTAACGGCAAGAGATTTTTCACCTTTTTTCGTTATAAAGGTGAATTTTTTGTTGCAAATCCTCTTTGCGTCGGGCTTTGCCGTTTTATTGACGGCAGACCAAAACGCAACGTCCTTTAAATGGTATCGAATTTTGTAAAGCTCATTTGAAGTGAAATTGCATATCGGGCTTCGCATCAAGGCGCAAAGCGAAATATCGTCGGTCGGGTCATCGATTGCTTTTAATGCCGAAACAGCAAGACGTATATCGGGGTTGTCGAGAAAATTTTCACTCGTTTCGGTTTTATAGGGTATCCCAAACTTATTGAAAGCTTTTTCGTATTCAATCGAATAGCCCTTCATCGCGCCGAGCATAACGGCAAAATCGGCATATTTATATTCCCTGCCGTCAGATGCGCATTCTTCGTTTTTAAGGCGCAAAATTTCCCGAGCGATAAACTCGGCTTCGGCTCTGCGGGCATCGGTCGCTTTTCTTTCCTTCTTTTCGGATATCGCAATAACAACGGGATGCTTTCTGTCAATTCTTTTCGATGCGTGAATAAGCCATTCGCCGTCATATTCGCGGTAATATTGAGTATCCTTGGTTACCGATTCGAACAAATAGTTTACATAATCTATAACAGATTCACTGCATCTGAAGTTTTCGCGCAGGAAAATGCAGGCGTTTGCTTTACCTTCGGAGTTGTCGATATCGGCAAACTCATCCTTGTAATTAAGGAAAATATCGGGATAGGCATTACGAAAGCGATAAATACTTTGCTTGACATCGCCAACCATAAAGCGTTGGCTTTTTCCCGAAAGCAGAGTAAAAATGCGGTCCTGCATCGGGTTAACGTCTTGATATTCGTCGATAAGGATTTCTTTAAACTCGCTTTGCTTTTTAAGACAAAGCTCGGTAGGATAAAAAACGCCGTTTTCATCTTGAGCTTCAAGCAATTCCAATGATTTTTTCTCAAAATCGGTATAGTCGAGAACCCCGTTTTCACGTTTTTCCGCAGTATACGCCTTTTCGATTTCATTTAAAAAGCTATTGATTTGTAACACAAGAGAGGCGCATTTTTCGAAGCTTTGGGCATTATATTCATCGTTTCCGCGAATATATCGGTCGATGACCTTTTGATGCCTTTTCATAAGATTGCTTTTTGAATCTTTAACTTCTTCGCTAAAGGGCTTGTCGCATCCTTTTGATGACAGTTTTATTTCAAAGGAGCTTTCTGCCAAAGCACAATAGTTTACATAATTATCATTAATCGCGATTCTGACCGATTCAAACGCATTAATTAGCTTCTCCAACGGTTCAAGATAAGCATCGTCATACGCAACGGTAGCGGCATAAGCATAAATATCGTTTGCGTCCTCGATAAATTCATCGTAAAAGGCGCAAAGACGTTTTTGTATATCCTTGCCGGTGTTTGATGCAAAAAATCCGTCGTTGCGAATGATTTCTGCCTCTTTTAGCAATTCATCGGCACAAGCGAGTAACGTTTCCTCCCTATTAAGCGTTACGCGCATTGTATTGTAAAGCTTCATCATCGTTTCGGCAAGCGAATCGTCGCTTTTATCGCCGGTAAAATTATCGGCAAAGGTTAAAAACTCGCTGTCGCCGCTTTCGTAGCCCTTGGAAATCAATTCTTCGGTAACGCGGCGCAGAAGCATCGCTTCTTCAACGTCATCCATAACGCGAACGTGAGGCGATACTCCCAAAAGCGCAAAATTTTCTTTAACAAGATTAAGACAATAGGAGGATATTGTGCAGATATTTGCCTCGGAAACGAGCAGAGATTGACGAAAAAGATGCTTGTTTTGGGGATCGAGCGCGCTTTCCTCCAAAAGCGCATCGTAAAGCTTGCTTTTTACGTCTGCCGCCGCAGCCTTCATAAAGGTTACGACAAGGAAATCGGTGACCGATTCGCCCGACTTGATTCTCTCGATAAGACGGCGAGTAAGAACGGTAGTTTTACCGCTACCCGCGCCTGCGCTTACGAGCAGATCCTTATCGCGCGTGACGATTGCTTGCTGTTGCTTTGGTGTAAAATCTTCAATCTTCATCGTCATTGTCGATATCCTCCGTTTCCTTTTGTTTGTTGCGGCAGAGATCGCCTAATTTGCAGTATTTGCAGGGCTCGGCTTTGAAATCCTCCAAATCCAACGGCGATATGTCCATCCTTCCGCAAAATACGTCGGATGCCATATTTTTCATTCCGTCTTGGAGCGTTGTTTTTAATTCATCGAAATCTTCTTCCGAGAATATGCGCTTTGATTTACTTTTTGTGTAAAGCTTTTCGGGCTCTTTTTTCGTTGCTTTTTTGAGCTTTGCGGGGGTTGTCGAAAAATCGTCACTCATTGCGCGAACTATTTCGATATCGTCGATAACGATACCGCTTCGTTTAATAGTCTTGGTAATTTCTTTTTCAAGCTCTAAATCCGATTCACGCGCAGTAACGTTTACGTTCGGAAGCGTTACGCCGTAATACGAAACACCTGCAGGATTTGTATTGTTCCTTTCGCAATATGCGTAAAGATAGTGCAAAAGCTGGGTGTCAAGTCCGTGCGCTACCTTTTCGGTGACAAAATCCTTGTCATAGGTCTTGTAATCGACAACACGAACGTATTTTTTTCCGTTTGTTTCATAGGTATCAACACGGTCGATTGAGCCGCGAAGAAAGACCTTTTTGCCGTTTACGTCATATTGAATCGCAGGCATATCCTCGTTTTTAAGCCCGAAGCTGTATTCGAATCCGGTGGGAACGAATTTGCTTTTTGAAAACTCTTTGCAAAGGTTTTCCGCTGCAAACGAAACGGTTTTGACCATATTGTTATAGGTATGCATAAATTGCTTGTCGTTTGCGGCATCGGGACCCAAAACCAAATTCAGATAATTATCGGAAAGACGGTTTATAATGTTTTTTCTTTCGGCTTCATCGGGCACGGTAAAAGAACCGTTTTTGATGCATTCTCGAAGGAAAAGCTCGAGCATTTTATGCACGAAATTTCCTATTTCGGATGCCGAAAACTCATTTATCTTCTTTTCTTCAAGATTCAGCAGATAATTGCCGAAGAAGGAAAACGGACAATTTGCATATTTTTCAAACTTCGACGGAGAAAGATTAAGCAAATCTCCTTTGAAATCTATCCGCGACTCCTTATCGCAAACACGCGGCTGCTCGGCAAAATAGGGCTGGTTTTGATTTTTTAACGCCTGTTCTATCTCATCACGCAAAATTCCCTTTTCCAACAAAGGAAAGTTTGCGGCAACCGATTCGCGTGAATATAGAGTCGTTTCGCTTGAAAATTCGGTTGTCTTTTCTTTTAATGCAGGCAGCATTTTTTCCAAAGACAGCCATGCGCTTGAGCGTCTTAGCTCTCCGCCCGTAATTTCACTGCGCGGCGAGAGAAGCACAAGCCTTTCGCTCGGTGCGGAAAATGCGGAATAAACCAAAAATCGGTTTGTATTCAATTGCTTGTCCAAGGTATCGGCAAGCTGTAAGCCGACACCTTCGAGCGAAACCGCCTCGTCGCTGTTGAAAAATCCGCCCGTACGGCACGCGGCAGGAAACTCGCCGTCGCAAATGCCAAGCACGATAACCGCCTTGCTTCCGTTTGCGCGGATAAGAGCCGCATCGCCAAAGGTTACCGAATCGACGCTTGCGGGGATAGCTCCGAGCCCTACACACTCGCACATAAGCTTTATCAGCGATTGCAAGCGCTTGGGTGTGATATTCCAATCGCCGACAAGAGTATCAAGCTGATCTATTATATTAATAAGTATCTTCCAAAGCTGGACTTCGCGTTCACTTTGCTCGCGGTCACCGTTTTTAAGATACCTTTCGGCATTTTTGCGAAGCCGTTCATCGGCACCGAGCGCAATTAAATGATTGTAAAGCGCTCTTAACGCCTTGGAAACGGTTAAGTCCTTTTGAGTTAAGGTGTCACGCAGTGCAGAAAGCGCAGGCACGATTTTATCACGCGCGGCATTTGCGGTCTTAAGCATCCTTGCGCCGCGTTTGGTAAGGTCACCCTCGCGGTATCCTTCGGGGTCGAGAGTCCATTCGCTGTCGCTATACCACGCTTTTCCGCGAAGCTTCCACGATTTGGCATAGCTTAAAAGCACGTCGCTTTCGGCAATCGATAGGTCGGCATATCCGCTTTTAACGTATCTTTTAATGCTCTTGAACGAAAAATCCTCGATCACGACCGAAATACTCGCCAAAAGAAAGGCAAACAACGGCTTTGCCGTAAGCTCTTCCTTTGCCGAGGTATAGACCGGTATGTCTGCGCGAGCAAAAACCGAATCGACCAACGAGGCATAATTTGATGCGTTGCTTGCGATTACGGTAATATCACGATAACGGTAGCCCGACCTTACAAGCGAGCATATTTCGCTTGCGGCGGCTTCGACCTCCTCGAAACGGTTTTTTGCGGTTATCAGCTTAACAGCGCCGTCATCTGCGTCCGACGCATCAACGTTGCTTTCCCAAATATTTCTTTCTATGTATTTAAGCGATTCAAATCTGCTTCGTTTTGATTCGCCGGTAAAATAATCGTCGGATACGTTATGAGCAAGCGCGAGCACACGCTCGCTCGCCTTGCGGTTTTCTTCAAAAAACGCGCGATTGTAATCGACGGTAAACGAAATATACGTATCCTTGCTTTGGGCAATAATTTCCTTGATTATCGCGTATTCTTGCTCGGTAAATGTGTAATAATTGTCGATAAAAACGCATTTGTTTTTAAAAAACGGCTTGTTCGCAAGCTCTTCCGCAAGCACTGTCAAGGCATCGCGCGGTTCCTTTAATTCGTCCTTAAACCTTTTTTCGTATTCCGAATAAATAAGCGCAATGTCACTCAGCTTGCTTTTGACTCGTGTATCGTTTTCAAGCGTTTCGTTTTTCAATGCGTCATACAGCTTTTGCGGTGTGATAAGCGCCATTTTCATTCTTGAAACGAGCGAATAAAGCGAGGTCGCAAAATCCGAATCGGACGCAACGAGCGAATACTCGGTCAATTGATCCTTTAAAGATTCCGACACAAGCGACAAATGGGCGCAAGCGCCCCCTTTATCAACAGTATTAACACAAAGTCCGCCGTAATCACGCGCGATGCGGTTTGGAAGACGCTCGAAATTAAGAACCTCGCACAGAAGGTTTACACCGTCGCCAAAGCGTTCGCAAAGAACCGCTTCATAAGAAACAGATTGTTGTTCGGGTACGATAACGCAGCATTCTCTGCCCTTTTTCAACGCTTCGCTCAGGCGGTCAAGCATATATTCGGTCTTGCCGCTGCCCGAAGCACCGACGATGCGGTGTAACATAGTTATCCTCCAAAAAGCTCAAGTAGTTTAAAACGGAATTTGTATTTCGGTTTTTTGAAAACCTCGGTATCTTTTTCGGTTATTCCCGAATCGGTTAAATCCGAAGATGCCTTTGTGCAAAGCGGAGGAAACAGGATGCACCACCAATTGTTTCCCTTTGCTTCGCCAAGCTTTACTCTTAACGACTTGTAATTTCCCGCAGGGAGCGAAAATTCTTCGTATTCCCTTGTCGGATAATCTTCGTTGCCCAATTCCGCGGTCGCTTTGTAATTCGCGCCGTTTTCGGAAAGAACACGGTTTGAAATTTCTTCGATTCTCGCTATATTTTCGGTCAAGCTTTCCTCGGCGGCAATTATATCGCCCGAAGCCGAAAAAATATCGCCGCACTCTTGAAGTATTGCATCGCGCACCAAAAGCTTTATGCTTTGCGCTTCCTCGCTGTTGTCATACGCGAGAATATGCAAACGAATTACGTTGTCGAACACCTTACCCTCGCTTCGCGGAATAAGGGTATCGACTGCGGTAAGCAAAATGAAGCAGGCGCAAAAGAGTGCGATAAGTTTTGTTTTCATATGTTTTCTCCTTTTTCGTTATGCCTGATTGTTGCCCACGAAAAAGGAAAATTATACGTCTTTTTTTAAATAACCGTTTTACAGGAAACGGCAAAATATCCCTTGCTTTGCAATATTTTTGCGGCATTGCTTGCCTTTTCGCCGTTTTCAAACACACCGTATACCGAAGGTCCGCTTCCCGAAAGATGCGAAACGGTCGCTCCGTTTGACATAAGCGCGTCGCGCAATAGCCTTGTTTCGGGTGAAAGGATGTCGGTCACAGGCTCAAAAGCGTTGCCCGTTTTTGTAATCGCTTGATAGATTCCTTGAGAATTTAACGCGGTTAAAAGGTTATCGGTATTGTTTTCGATCGGAAGCTGCATTTTATCGTATTCTTTAAACACCCTCGGTGTCGAAAGACGTTCACTTCCGATTGCTATCACAATATCCAATTCGGGAAAGCCCTTTATCGGGGTGAGCACTTCCCCTCTCCCTTCGCAAAGCGCGGGCTTTGAAAGAAGGCAAAACGGCACGTCGGAGCCCAAATTTTCGGCAAGCACAAAAAGTGTTTTTTTGTCAAGCGGATTATTGAACAACTCGTTGACTCCCCTTAACACCGCCGCGGCATCGGAAGAACCGCCGCCGAGTCCTGCAGGAAAGGGAACGTTTTTTTGCAGTCTTATCGCAACCGATTCCTTTATACCCGTTGCTTCAAAAAACAATTTTGCCGCGCGTACGCAAAGGTTATCGTTTGTTGCCAATTCGGGCAAATTACAATAAAACTCGAAATCCTTTGATATTTCGAGTTCTATTTCATCGCAAAGCGAAATCGGCACCATTACCGAGCGTAATGCGTGAAAGCCGTTTTCGAGTATGCCGATTATATCAAGTGTAAGGTTTATTTTTGCACAAGCGTTTAGTTTCATAAGGTTTTAATAAATTCTTCTATGCGCTTGATTGCCTTGCTGATATGTGCAGGCGAATAGGCATAGGAAAGACGTGCAAAGCCCTTTCCGCTTTCACCGAACGCGCTTCCGGGGACTATCGCGCATTTATGCTCGTGAAGCAATCTTTCGCAGAATACCTCGTCGTCGATACCGAATTTGCGAAGGTCGGCAAAAACGTAAAACGCACCGTCGGGCATAAAGGTTTCGATGCCGATACGGTTAAGCTCGCTAACGATAAGACGGCGGCGCGCTTCGTATTCGCTCTTCATATATTCAATATCCGCATCGCCGTTTTTAAGCGCTTCGATAGAAGCGTATTGGCTTGTTGTCGGCGCACTCATAATGCCGTATTGGTGAATCTTCGCCATCTGCTTTGTAAAGTATTCGGGAGCAAGGGTATACCCCATACGCCAACCCGTCATTGCATACGCCTTGGAAAAGCCGTTTGCAACGATGGTGCGCTCACGCATACCGTCGAGAGTGGCGATAGAAATATGCTTTTCGCCGTATGTAAGCTCTGCGTAAATTTCGTCCGAAAGCACGCAGATATTGGTTTCGCGAATAACCTCGGCAATTGCTTCGAGGTCGCATTTACGCATTACCGAGCCGGTCGGGTTGTTGGGGAAAGCCAAAACAAGAAGCTTGGTTTTTTCGGTAATAGCGTTTCTTAACTGCTCGGCGGTAAGACGGAAGCCGTTATCTGCCGAAAGATTGATTATAACCGGAGTTGCGCCGGCAAGACGCGCCAACGGTTCGTAGCAGACAAAGCAGGGCTGAGGAATGATTACCTCGTCACCCGGCTCAAGCAGAGCACGCATTGCGAGGTCGATTGCCTCACTTCCGCCAACGGTAACGATAATTTCGTTGGCAGGGTTATATTCCAACCCAAAACGGCGCTTTTGATAGTTAGCTATTTCTTCGCGCATTTCCATAATGCCGTTGTTGGAGGTATAGTAGGTATGACCTTCCTCGAGCGAGCGGATACCCGCATTGCGGATATGCCACGGTGTGTCGAAATCGGGTTGTCCTACCGTAAGACCAACGACGTCCTTCATTTCACCCAAAAGGTCGAAAAATTTACGGATGCCCGAAGGCTTTATTTCGGTTATTTTAGCCGGAAGGCATTTTGAAGCGTCAAATTTCACCAGCTGTTTCCTCTTTTATCGGTTTTCTCGGTGCCGTAAACAACACCGTTTTCTTTATACTTTTGGAGCTCAAAATGAGTTGCGGTTGCGGTAACACCCTCAATTGTGGCAAGCTTTTCCGCAACGAAGAACGCTACCTCACGCATATTCTTGCATTCAACCGTAATGGCAAGGTCAAAGCCGCCCGACATAAGAGCAACCGATTTTACCTCGGGGAAATGACAAATGCGTTCGGCAACCGAATCAAAGCCTTTATCGCGTTGAGGAATCGTTTTAAGCTCGATAAGCGCGGTAACCGTGTTTTTATCAACAAGGTCCCAGTTTATCATTGTGCGATAGTTAAGGATTGTGCCGTTTTCTTCACATTCGGCAACCGTTTTTTGAACCTCTTCCACGGTTATTCCGAGCATTGTTGCGATATCGGAATGCGACATACGCGCATCCTTTTCGAGATATTCAAGTATACGTTCTTTCATTTTATTCCTCCAAAATCAGAGATTATAGAAATCTTTTTTGCGTAATTCGAATTTTGCGAGCTTATTAAAGCCGATAGCCTTTAACATTTCGGTCGCTTCTTTGAAATTCGCGCCCAAATCCTTTGCCTTGTGCGCGTCGCTTCCTATGGTTATATCTCTGCCGCCAAGCTCGTAATAAAATCTGAAAAGGTCCTCGTTCGGCAGACATTCACCCATTTGCTGACGCAAGCCCGACGTGTTGCATTCAAGGGTTATTCCTTTATCAATCACCGACTTGAGAATCGGCTCGAAATATTCCCTGCCCTTGTTTTTAATATCGGGGAAATCGGTAATTCCGTTGCTAAGATAATAACGCTTGGGATAGGTGATATGCGTTAAAACGTCGAAATCGCCCCAAGCTATCGTATCGAGCATTTCCTCGATATACTGCTCCCAAAGACGCGCATATTCGTTTTTAGTCATCGATGCAATATCGGTATCGGCAAAATCGATAATTCCGCGTACGGCGTGTACAGAGCCCAAAACGATATCATACCGTTGGCTTTGAAGCTGAAGCTTGGATTCATCGGGCATATGAGTTGCCTGACCGAGCTCGATGCCGTGAAGCAATTTTAATTTGCCCTTAAATTCCTCGCGCGATTCGTTTATATCACGCGCGATCGATTCGTGGTCGAGCGGAGGAAAATATCCGTCGAATATGCCGTCGATATCGAAATGGTCGGTGATTGCAATTCCCGTAAGTCCTTTTTCGATAGCGGCAATGCAAAGCTCGCGCACCGAATTGCCGTGTCCTTGCGGAATATCGCCCGAATATTGTGTGTGTGAATGATTGTCAAACATAGTTATTACCTTGCTAAATTAAAACATTGTAAGCTGATCCGATTCGGGAATATCACCGAAGCAGTTGTTTTTGGAAAGCAAATCCATTATCGATTTGTTGACCGCCGCTTTAACGCGAAGCTCCTCGATAGTGCTTGCTTCACCGTTTTTGACCACCTCAACGATTTTTTCGGCTACCGATTCGCCCAAGCCGTTAAGCGAGCAAAGAGGAAGTCGAATTTTTCCGTTTTCGGGTATGAAATAGGTCGCCTCGGACTTGCCGATTTCAACGGGCAGGAAGGAAAATCCGCGCGCAAGCATTTCGAGAACTATGCGAAGGATTATCATATTGCCTTCATCCTTTGCAGTCGGGTTGGGCATTTCACGAAGCGTTTTAAGGCGTTCTTCAATCTTTGCCCTGCCCTTCATTACAAGCTCGCCGTCAAAAAAGTCGCGCTTGATGGTAAAGTAAGCCGCATAATAAGCGACCGGCTGATAAACCTTGAACCAAGCAAGACGGAGCGATGCGATTGTATATGCCGCCGCGTGTGCTTTGGGAAACATATATTGTATCTTGTTGCAGGAATCGATATACCATTGCGGAACGTCCTTTGCGAGCATTGCCTCCTCCTGCTCGGGAAGAAGACCCTTACCCTTACGGGTACGCTCCATTGCGTTAAATGCGATTGCGGAATCGAGTCCCTTATGCATAAGGTAGACCATTATACTGTCACGCGTACCGATGATCTGGTCGATCGTACAGGTGCCGCTTTCGATAAGGTCCTTACCGTTGCCGAGCCAAATACCC
>JAZTXY010000058.1:0-21290 GCA_045636665.1 Eubacteriales bacterium | reverse complement strand
AGCACGTTAACAAGACCGAATCTGCGGTAAGAATTATCCATATCCCGACGGGCATTACCGTTGACTGTCAAGACGAACGTTCGCAGATTAAGAATAAAGATAAGGCGTTGAAGATAATGAAGAGCCGTCTTGCCGATATGTATAACCGCGAAAAGGAACAAGCTGTCGCAAGTGAACGCCGCGCTCAGGTCGGCACGGGTGACCGCAGTGAAAGAATCCGTACCTACAACTATCCGCAGGGCAGAATAACCGACCACAGAATCGGCTTTACCATCCATTCGCTCGAAAACTTCTTAAACGGCAAAATGGACGATATGGTCGATGCGCTTATCCAAGCAGACCGCGCAGAAAAGCTTAAAGCAGGTCTTGAATAAAAAACAAAAGGAATCGTATCGTATTCGGTGCGACTCCTTTTTCTTTTTGTTGACATAATTCGTGTTTTATGGTAAGATTAGAATGTCATACTTTCACGAAAGGGGCTTTTGCCTTTGAAACGTTCAAAGTTTATATCGTTGCTTCTCGTTACGGCAATGCTTTTTGCGGCTTTTATCGTGCCGTTTTCGGTTTCTGCGTCTATCGACCTGTCGAATACAAACCTTAATACGGTACAAAAGTATTACGTCCGTCTTATGGGGTCGCTTGCAAGGGCTGATTATTATCAGACCGACGTTTTGGCGTCGGTTACCGTGTCCCAAGCCATATATGAGGGCGGTTGGGGAAGATATTCACTGCCCATAGGCGGAAATAACCTTTTCGGCATCAAGGCGTATAACACTTGGGGCGGAATGGTTTACGACCAAAAAAGCTCGATTTTGTACGGCTCTTACGAGGAATTTGTTCTTTCCGTAGGTCAATCGCACGTCAACACCATTTCGGCTTGGCGCGCACACAAGAATTGGGCGGAAAGCGTTGCGATACACAGCAACCTTTTTATAAGTGAAAGTAAATATGCAAAGGTTTTGGGCGAAAAGGATTACAAGGTAGCCGCAAAGGAAATTGTAAAAGCGGGATATTGCGATGACGACGGTTATGCCGAAACGGTAATCGCACTTATCGAGCAATACGGACTTACCGAATATGACGACCTGACTCCTGATGAAGACGGTGTCGTTGCGGTTACGACCGACCCCGAACGTAAATATTTGGAAATCGGCGAAACCTACAGCGTGCCGTTGACCTATTATCCTGCCGATGCAACCGCCTCCTCGGTGGTTTGGGCGAGTGATAACGAAAGCGTTGCGACCGTTGACGAAAACGGTACGGTTACCGCGCTTTCTCACGGTATGACGCTTATCACCGCAACGCTTGCAAACGGCAGAGAAGCGTGTCTTATCGTATATGTCGATTGTAACGCAACGGTTATCGATAAGGACGCCGATATTTATCAAAGCCCGTCTGCCGATGCCGCTTCAAACGGAAAAATATACCGCGGCACGGCTATGAAGGTGACCGACGAAACGCTTTATTCCGATTCAAACGGCAATCGATTTTATAAAGTAGAGGGATATAACAGCAAGGGCGTTTACGTTGAAGGCTATGCCTTGGCGGAATATATCTACATAGCTAAGCGATACGTTAAAAATATCGCTATTGTAAAGGACAATATAACCTTAAAGCCCGGCGATAATTATACCGTGAAAACGGCAATTTCGCCTGCCGATGCGGTCGATACGTCGCTTACTTGGACAAGCAGTGACGAATCGGTAGCAACCGTTGATGAAAACGGCGTTATAAACGCTGTTTCCTATGGCGAAGCCGTTGTTAAAGCAAGTGCGGTCGGAGGAACCGAACGCGAAATTGCTGTAACCGTCGCACCGTTTTACAAGGAATATAAAGGAATCGTAACCTCGTACGAAACACTGATTGTCCGTTCCGAGCCTAATTCCGAAGCATCAAGAGTCGGCACAATCGATTTCCTCAGCGAGATAACCGTTATCGGCGAGCCCGACGGTATTTGGTATAAGGTAAGCGGTAAAAATTCGAAGGGAAGCGTTATTAGCGGATATTCCAATTCGGCATATATTCGCTTGGTATCCGAAAATTACGAGGTTACCTATGCAACCGCGAGCGATTCGATAAGAATATATAAGGAATGCGATACAAGCTCGATGTCCTACGGCGTTTTGGCAAGCGGCACGAAATATGCGATAATTGCCGATGCCGAAGGCGATTGGGATTATATCGTCGGTCTTAAGGACCCGAGCGACTTAACCGCGATACACGGCTTTGCCGACCTTACGGCGGCGCCGATAATTCCCGATGACCCCGATGCTCCGTCACCCCCGACAGACGGATATTACGGTATAACGCAAAGCGATTTGAACGTGCGCTCGGGCGCAGGCACAGGCTTTGATTCTGTCGGTAAATTCGCAAATCAAACGAAAATCGTCGTTATCGGCGAGGAACAAAACGGCTGGTACCGCGTTTACGGAACGGGCGCCGACGGTAAGGAAATAAGCGGATATTCGTCTGCCGAATATATCACGCTGCTTTATTACGGCAGAGTTGATGCAACAAATCTTAACGTTAGAAGCGAACCGAACACAAGCGGCTCGGTCGTCGGTACCTTTAAAAACAACGAAGATATTATACTTATCGGCTCGGCTGTCGACGGCTGGTATTCGGTCGAAAGCAAGGACGGAACGATAAAGGGTTATTCGTCTGCCGATTATATCGTAAAAGGAAACAAGGTAAGCGTTACTGTCGAGCTGCCCAAGGATGAAGAATTTGCAATCGTTGACGAAGGTCTTTCGATTTCCTCGGGTATGTTAAACGGCGTGACCTTTAAAACCACAGTGAAGGATTTGCTTAACTGCTTTAAGGGTAACGTAAGCATCGTTGACGCATCGGATACACCGCTTGAGGAAGGCGATTTTGTCGGTACGGGCAGTAAGATTCTCGTAAGTAAAAACGGAAGCACCTATACTGCGGCAACAGTGCTCGTTATGGGCGACGTCGACGGCGACGGAGAACTTTCGGTTTATGACTATTTGCGTGTGAAGCGTCACTTTATGGGAACCTTGAAGATTGAAGGGGTTTATTTGAAAGCGGCACTGTTGAGCGGCCGCGATAAGGTGACGGTTGCCGATTACGTGCTTGTAAAACGTCTTCACTACGGAACATATAAGCTTCCGAACGCATAAAAGCTTAAAATAAGAAGAAAAAAACTGCTTTTATTTGCAAAATAATATTGACTTTTCGTTTTAAAAAAGCTAAACTAACTATGCATGAATTTAATGTGTAATTAATATTAAAGGAGATTTCAAAATGCCTCTCGTATCTACAAAAGAAATGTTTGAAAAAGCATATAAGGAAGGTTATGCTATCGGTGCTTTCAATGTTAACAACATGGAAATCATCCAAGGTATTACCGAAGCTGCAAAAGAAGAAAACGCACCCCTTATTCTTCAGGTTTCTTCCGGCGCAAGAAAATATGCTAACCACACTTATCTCGTAAAGCTCGTTGAAGCTGCAATTCAGGAAACCGGTCTTCCTATCGCACTTCACCTTGACCACGGCGATACCTTTGAACTTTGTAAGTCCTGTATCGACGGCGGCTTCACCTCCGTTATGATCGACGGTTCTCACCACTCCTTCGAAGACAACATCGCTCTTACCAAGCAGGTTGTTGAATATGCACACGCTCACGGCGTATCTGTTGAAGGCGAACTTGGCCGTCTTGCAGGTATCGAAGATGCAGTTAACGTTTCCGAAAAGGACGCTTCCTACACCGATCCCGATCAGGTACAAGAATTCGTTGAAAAGACCGGCGTTGACTCCTTGGCAATCGCAATCGGTACTTCTCACGGCGCATACAAGTTCAAGCCCGGTCAAAAGCCCCAGCTCCGCTTCGACATCCTCGAAGAAGTTGAAAAGAGACTTCCCGGCTTCCCGATCGTTCTTCACGGCGCTTCTTCCGTAATTCCCGAATACGTTAACATCATCAATGCTAACGGCGGTAGAATGCCCGACGCAATCGGTATTCCCGAAGATATGCTCCGCAAGGCAGCTTCCATGGCAGTTTGTAAGATCAACATCGACTCTGACCTTCGTCTTGCAATGACCGCTGCTATCCGCGAACACTTCGCTCAAAGCCCTGAACACTTCGACCCCAGACAATACCTCAGCCCTGCTCGTGCTAACATCAAGTCCCTCGTTAAGCACAAGCTCGTTAACGTTCTCGGCTGCAACAACAAGGCATAATTTTGCTTAATTTCGACCTGCGGGGAGTTTTCTCCGCAGGTTATTTTTAACGGTGATGTATGTTAAATGAAAACCAAAATACTCCTATAGAAGAGAATTTCGAAGAATATTTAAAAAAGAAAAAAAGCAAAAAAATAAGAGCCTATATTGCGCTTCTGTTAACGGTGCTTTTGCTTGTTGTTTCGGTGACTGCGGCGCTGTTTCGCGCATACGACGATGAAACCGAGGTTAGCGATGCTTCGATAACCTCAGCAAACGCCGAACAATCCGAAACGGGCGAGCCTGAAATATCGGAGGATATTACGGAAATTGAATCTTCCGATGCCGAATCGTCAGAACCCGAGGAATATTTTCCCGTCATTAACGTCGTTACACCCGAAAACGTAACCGCCGCAGGCATTTATGAATTAAGCTCGTCGCACTGTGTCTATTCGGAAAATGCCGATGAAAGGTTGAGCATTGCGAGTATAACAAAGCTTATCACCGCGTCGGTTGCGATAAAATACCTTCCGCTTGAAACCGTCATTACAGTCGGAAGCGAGCTTGCGCTTGTAAAATACGATTCAAGCGTTTGCGGTCTGAAGCGCGGACAGCAACTAACGCTCGAACAATTGCTTCACGGGCTTTTGATGTCATCGGGTAACGATGCGGCTTATACCGTCGCGGTCAACGTCGCGCGGTATGCTTCGCAGGATGCGGATATGAACGATAATGACGCTGTGGCTTATTTTTGCGGTCTTATGAACGACCTTGCCGATGAGATCGGCGCAACAAACAGCTCGTTTGCCAACCCCGAGGGCTGGGATGACGAAAACAATTATTCAACCGTTTCCGACCTCGTTATTATTTCAAAATATGCTACGAGCCAAGAGCTTATCAAAAAAATCGCTTCGACGGTTGAATATACGGTGAATATCGTTTCGGGCGAGGAAATGAAGTTCCGTAATTCAAACTTTTTGCTCCATCCCGACGGCCGCTTTTACAATCCCGTCGTTACGGGGCTGAAAACGGGCAGCACGAATAACGCAGGTAAATGCCTTGTCGCAACTGTGAATATCGAAGGTGTTGAATATCTTGCAATCGTTATGGGCTGTCCCGACGAGGAAACACGATATACCTCTATGCTTTCGCTTATAAAATATATAGAAGAATACAATAATTTAAAATTCGCATAGAAGCAATAAGGATTTTTCGCTTTTCAATTGTATAATAGTCAGAAGCCCCAAATACAATGCAGAAAGGAAAAACGCTATGAACGGAAAAAATCGTTGCAGAATATTAAAGGATATTCGCAAAAGGATCGCTGAAGAAAACGATATTGAATATATCACCACCGAATGTAAATACCAAGGCGATTGCCCCGGCACCTGCCCGAAATGCGAATCGGAGGTAAGATATCTTGAGCGTGAGCTTGAACGCAAAAGAGGCTTAGGCAAAAGAATTGCTATTGCAGGCATCGCAGTCGGCGTGACCGCAACGGCTACGGGATGTACTCCGGACATTTTTTCGGTTTTCAAGGACGATACGCTTATGGGTGAGCCCATGCAGGAATTTTCCGCAAACGAAAACAGCATCCCCAACGACAGCGGTGTTTCCGAGGTAACTACACAAGGCGATATTGTAATAGTAGACGGCGAAATGCCCGAAATATCGGAAGAAGAAACGGCGACCGCAGGTATTTTACCGCCGCCTGAAGATTCTCTGCCCGAAATTACAAATCCTTATGCAGGAGTGGAAGGCATATTTGAAGCATTTCCGCTTTCGGTAAACGAGGCGGTAGAAAAGAATGTTGCAGATGTCAAGGCGGCGCTTGTCGATTGGAAACGCGAATATATCGATTACGAATGGCGCGAAAATATTCAATACCGCTACCAAGGTTCCACGCTATTTATGACCGATGACGGCAGATATATCGAGGTATACTTTGACGAAGACGGCTTTTGCAAAAGCGTTAATATTTTCGAGGAAGAGTTAATGGGCGAGCCGAGTATTGAGGAACCGCTTATGGGTGATATGCCGTAATGACAATGAATCAAGCACCGTTTATTGCAATATCGCGTCACAGAATACAAACCGACGGGGAAGGGGTAACCACGCTTTGCGGCTTTTACGGATGCCCGTTAAGATGCAAATATTGCATCAACCCCCAATCCTTCCGCGATAATACGAAAAAGATTCTTCACACGCCCGAATCGCTTTATAATGCGGTGAAGCTTGACGATATTTATTTCCTTGCCACAAACGGCGGAGTTACGTTCGGCGGAGGCGAGCCGCTTCTTTATGCCGATTTTATCAAGGAATTTCGCGCGCTTTGCGGTGAAAAATGGCACCTTTGCGCCGAAACGAGCCTTAACGTAAACAGCGAAGCGGTCGAGCTTGCGGCTTCGGTCATCGATCATTTTTACGTCGATATAAAGGATATGAACCCCGAAATTTACAAAAATTACACGGGGAAAAGCAATGAAACGGTTATCGAAAACCTTAAATTGCTTATATCCTTGACCTCAAGCGAACGAATAACCGTCCGTGTTCCGCTTATAAAGGACTTCAACACCGATTCCGATAGGGAAAAAAGCGTTGAAGCGCTTAAGGAGCTTGGATTTACCAAATTTGACCTTTTCAACTATATAATCAAGAGGAAATAATGTATAAGTATATTTTGTTTGACCTTGACGGTACGCTTACCGACCCTGCGCGCGGCATTACAAATTCGGTGACTTATGCGCTTAACAAATTCGGAATAGACGTTGCCGATAAAACCGAGCTTTATAAATTCATCGGCCCTCCCTTGACCGATTCGTTCGAAAAATATTACGGCTTTTCGAGTGACGATGCGCTGACCGCCGTTGAATATTACCGCGAATATTTTAAGCCCAAGGGGATTTACGAAAACGAGATATATCAAGGTGTGCCCGAGCTTCTTAAATCGTTAAAGGAAAACGGCAAAACCGTTATTCTTGCCACAAGCAAGCCCGAGGTTTTTGCAATCGAAATACTTAAATATTTCAAGCTCGACAGCTATTTCGATTTCGTCGCAGGAGCAACGCTCGACAAAACGCGCAACAAAAAAAGCGACGTTATCGCCTATGCGCTTAACAGCTGTAATATCACCGACAAGTCGATATGCCTTATGGTCGGCGACAGAGAGCAGGATATAAACGGCGCCAAGGCAAACGGAATCGATTCGCTCGGCGTACTTTACGGCTATGGCGATATTGACGAGCTATCAAACGCAGGCGCAACCTATATCGCAAAATCGGTTGAAGATATAATTAAATACGTGTAAAAAAGAAAGATATGCTTTTGAAAGCATATCTTTTTTATTTATTGCTTTTATAAAATTCTTCGACCGTATCCGCAATATAATCGATTTCTTCTTCCGTATTCTCGTGCGAGAGGGAGAAGCGGATGGATGATAATGCGTCTTCGTCGCTGATGCCTAATTGTTTTAAAACACGGCTCGGTGTTTTATCGTTCGAATTACAAGCCGCGCCCGTTGAGGCGCAAATGCCTTTTCCGTCAAGGTGCAAAAGCATCGCTTCGGCGCTTATTCCTTTAAACGTGATATTGATTATGCCATCACTTCGGTTACCGCCGTTAAGCGTTGCGCCGTCAAGCTTTAAAATGCGGCTTGACAGCCGTTTTGAAAGCCTTGATACATATTCCGCTCTTTCTTCAAGATGCGTACAAGCGTCCTTTAACGCGGCAGAGAGCGAAGCGATGCCGATTAAATTTTCGGTACCTGCACGGAGCTTGTTTTCCTGCGCGCCGCCGAAAATCAATGGGTGGGCAACGGTTCCGTTGCGAATATAAAGCGCGCCGACACCCTGCATACCGCCGAATTTATGCGCCGAAAGTGAAAGCATATCGACGTTCATTTCATTAACGTCGATATTTAAATGCCCGACTGCCGCAACCGCATCGGTATGGAAAACAACGCCCTTTTCCTTGCAAAGCGCGCCGATTTCCTTAATCGGCTGGATAGCACCGATCTCGTTATTGACCGCCATAATGCTCACGATTGTGGTGTCATTATTGATGAGCGTTTCAAGGTCATCGAGCTTGACGGTGCCGTTTTTATCAACACCGACGGTTTTGATTTCAAAGCCACGCTTTTCCAATTCAAGCGCGGTATTGAAGACCGAGCTATGCTCGATGCTTGAAATTATTATCCGTTTCTTGCCCGAAAGCGATGCAATATGAAGCGCCTGATTGTTTGCCTCGCTACCGCCCGACGTGAAAATCAAATTATCATTTTCGTTTGCGCCGAGCAGACCTTTGACGGTTTTGCGCGAATTTTTGATTATTTGCGATGCGGTAATACCTAATCTGTGCGAGCTTGAAGCATTGCCGCAAAAATCAAGCAGTTCGGTAATTTCTTTCTTTGCCGCTTGGCAAATTTTTGTCGTTGCGGCATTGTCGACGTAAATCATTATTTGTTAAGCAATTCGATAAGATAGGGAATCGCCGTTTCAAACTTTGCGCCGTATTTATGGTTTTCATCGCCGATTGTGTTTTCGATGCAACGCAAGGTGTAATCTGCGGCGATACGGGCAGATTCATATTCATCGTTATCGCGAAGCAATGCGCCCGAAAAAGCGCTTGCAAAAATATCGCCGGTGCCGTGTGTGCCTTGCTTGAAACGGCGGTGTGTGTAGTGTTCGATTTTATCGCCTATTTTAATTACAACGCCCGTGGTATCGTCGTCATATCCGATGCCCGTAAGCACGATATTATTCATACCGTCCTTTTCAAGCGCATCGAGAATGTTCATAACGTAAGCTTCGTCGTATTTTTCCTTATATTCAACGCCCGTGATAAAGCACGCTTCGGTTATGTTGGGGATAACGATATCGGCATTACGGCAAAGACGCGCCATTTCGCTTGCATAAACCTCGTCAAAGCCGTAATAAAGCTTGCCGTTGTCAGCCATTGCGGGGTCTACTATTTTAACGCACTTCTTTTTTGCGGAGAAGGTGTTGAAAATATCGGTCACCATATCGATTTGCTTAACAGAACCGAGATAACCGGTGTAGATAGCATCGAAATCAATGCCTTCCTTTTGCCAGTGCTCTGAAATTTTGGGAATATCGTCAGAAAGGTCGCGGAAGGTGAAGCCGGTAAATCCGCCCGTGTGGGTGGAAAGCACCGCAGAGGGGAGAATAACCGTTTCAACACCGCAAGCCGAAAGAATGGGCAACGCTACGGTAAGCGAGCATTGACCGAAGCAGGAAATGTCTTGGATCGTTAAAATTCTTTTGTAGTCCATATTTAAACCTCTTTTTCAAACAAAGGCGTCGAAAGGTATCTGTCGCCTCTGTCGGGTAATAAAATAACAATATTTTTGCCGCTGTTTTCTTCGCGTTTTGCGATTTCGATTGCAGCGTGCAGAGCCGCGCCCGATGAAATACCTGCAAGTATTCCTTCCTTTTTTGCAAGCATTCGAGCCGCTTTATAGGATTCTTCCTCGGTCACGCAAATTATTTCGTCAATAACGTTAACGTCAAGCACGCTCGGCACAAATCCTGCGCCGATGCCCTGAATACCGTGTGCGCCTGCTTTTCCGCCCGAAAGGATTGGGGAATTTTTAGGCTCGACGGCAATTATCTGCACGTTTTCGTTTTGCTCCTTTAAATATCTGCCGACACCCGTGATAGTTCCGCCCGTTCCGACGCCCGCAACGAAAATATCAACGCTTTCGTCGCAATCGCGGTAAAGCTCGGGCGCAGTTGTTTCGTAATGTGCAAGAGCGTTCGCTTTATTGTTGAACTGATCGGGGATATAACTGTTTTCGATTTGCGCTTTAAGCTCGTTTGCCTTTTCGATGCATCCTGCCATACCCAATTTTCCGTCGGTAAGCACCAATTCGGCGCCGTATGCAGTCATAAGCTTTTTGCGCTCCTCCGACATATTATCGGGCATAACGATAACAACTTTGTACCCTCTCGGTACCGCAATCGCCGCCAAGGCGATACCCGTGTTACCGCTTGTCGGCTCGATAATCGTTGCGCCCTTTTTTATAAGACCGTTCTTTTCCGCGTGCTCGATCATATAAAGCGCGGCGCGGTCCTTTGCAGAGCCTGCGGGGTTTGCACCCTCGACCTTTGCGATAAGACGGGCGGAAAGCGAAAATTCGTTTTCGATATTTTTAAGCTCGATAGACGGGGTTTCGCCAACGGTTTCGGTTGAATTGTTAAAGGTAAGTATCATTTTTAATTAAAGCAGATGAATTTCGTTTTCTCTGCAGATCTCCATATCTTTTTCTTCCCAACGAGAGGATTGAACCTCGCCGATGTGCGCTTTGCGGAGAAAGAACATACACATTCTCGACTGACCGATACCGCCGCCCATTGTAAGCGGAAGCTTGTTGTCGAGCAATGCTTTATGGAAGGGGAGCGACGCTCTGTCGGTACAGCCCGAAATTTCAAGCTGGCATTTGAGTGTTTCGGCATCAACGCGGATACCCATCGAGGAAAGCTCAAGCGCGATATCAAGCACGGGATAATAAACGAGAATATCGCCGTTCAACGACCAATCGTCATAGTCGGGCGCACGGCCGTCGTGCTTGTTGCCCGATTTCAATTTTCCGCCTATCTGCATAAGGAAAATAGCGCCGTGCTTTTTAGCCGCCTCGTATTCACGTTGCTTGGGAGTAAGGTCGGGATATTCGTCCTCAAGCTCCTGCGCGGTGATAAAAGCGATTTTTTCGGGGAGCAATCTGCCCAAAAACGGATAATCGTATGCGATATATATTTCGGTGTGGATAAGTGCGGTGTATATCTGCTTAACAGCGCGCTTTAAGGTGTCAAAGCAGCGTTGCTCGGTGGTGATGACCTTTTCCCAGTCCCATTGGTCAACGTAAACCGAATGGATATTGTCGGTATCCTCATCGCGGCGTATTGCGCTCATATCGGTGTAAAGACCTTCGCCCGGCTCAAAGCCGTATGCATCAAGCGCCATTCTTTTCCACTTTGCGAGCGATTGAACGATTTCGTTGTTGCCGTTCATTCCCTTAATGTCAAAGGAAACGGGACGTTCAACGCCGTTGAGGTTATCGTTAAGACCGCTGTCCGCATCAACGAAAAGGGGTGCGGAAACACGGGTGAGGTTAAGCTGTATTGCAAGGTCGCGTTCAAAAAAGTCCTTAACCTTTTTAATTGCAACCTCGGTTTGACGGATATTTAAAGCGGGCTTGTAGCCCTTCGGTACTGTAACAGACATAATTTGTTATCCTTTTGTTTTTTGTGATTTGTGTTTTTCGCTTCTGCTTTTAAGCTTTTCAAGTATTGTTTTGTAAAGCAACAAGCCGACAACCGAAACCGCGCCGGTGATGGCAAAAAGCAATATTGCGCCCAAATAGTTTTTATTGACCAAAAATTCACCGCCGATTGTAGATGTTACTATTGACGGGATTCTTGCAAGCGTTGAAATAACAACAAAATTGGAAATTTTGATTTTTGTAAGTCCGAAGAAGAATATAAGCGGATCCTTCGGTGTGCCGGGTATCAAATAAAGAAGGAAAACGAAGGTCGAAAGCTTTTTTTCGTTGTTGATGAACCTTAATTCGTTTATCTTTTCCAACGGTACGAAAAGCTCCACGGCACGAATACCGAGCTTTTTAACGAAAAGCATTATCAAAGCCGCTGCCAAGGCACCGCCGAGCAGACACAAAAGCGTGCCGCCGAGCCAGCCGAAGCAAAGCCCCATTCCGACCTCGACAAATTCGCCCGGTATCGGAGAAACGACGACCTGAAGAACCTGAATGCCAAATGCAACCGCCCAGCCCCAGCTTCCGTAGCTTTGAATCAGCTCCTTGAAGTTTTTGGCTGTGTCTTCAATACCGCCGTCGCTTTCAAGCGATTGGAATATTACCTTTGTAAGATATATAGCCAACCAAACGAACAAAGCAATCGCAATCAGCACCGAAACAAGCGCGATTATCCTTTTGCGCTTTTCAAGCTTCGTTTTTTGTTTGATTTCGGCATTGCCTGTTTTTTCGGGTTCTGTGTTTTTACTCATTAAGTCCTCTTGGAAGAATAAATTTTCACATTATAAATTATACTCGTGCTTTAATGACTTGTCAATAAAAAAACACACAAAATAACTGCATTATCGCTTCTTTTTATGATTTTTGGCGAGCTTTGTTCTCGTTTGAACATCGGGCAAACCCGTCGGCTCAAGCCCTTGGTTTAATTGCCAAGCCGCAAGCGCGCGTCTTGTCTTTAAACCGAACATCGGTCCGTTACCGACGTTTATTCCGTTTTGCTTCATAATTTCCTTAAGCTCGCCAACCTTAACGTGCTCGTCGTACGTGCTTTTTAATTCGACCGATGCCGCGACCGATTCGGAATTTGCCAACGGCAGGCAACCGTTTTCGACAGCGGCGTAAATATAGTTAACAAGCAACCAGGTGCTTTCGTTGACCGTTCCCGTTTCGGTCAGACCGAAAATCCTTTGCAACGACGAAACGCTTCTTGCCGTTGCCGACCCGTAAAGCCCGTCGGTTACAAGCTGACCGATATAGGGAATAGCCGTATAAATGCGGTTTATCCGTTCCTGAATATACCGAACGTTTTCGCCGCTGCTTCCGATTGAAAGCGTCGTACCCGCAAAATCACGCGCGTTTTCGCTTATAGCGGTTGCAAATATGCAGTTTCGCGCGACGGTAAGGTAAATTTCGTTTATTTTGCTCCAAAGCGCGTTGTCGATACTGCCGCTTGCGTTATATCCGAAAAGCGCGGCGAAGTCATTCACCGCTTTTTGCGTTTGCTCGCCGTAAATGCCGTCGGCAACAAGCTCGGGAATGGTTAGAAACACGTTGTTTATCACGTTTAACGTTTCTTGGATATATTTTACGTATTCACCCTGCGCGCCGACCGAAACAACATAACCGGGGAAGGGTATGGTGTTAAGCGAATTTTCGGGCTCTTGCACGTTGTCGAGCGTGCCGTTATAAACCGAAACGATCGATGCCCAAGTCCTTTCGTCGACGGTTCCCGTCGGTTCAAGTCCATAGGCGTTTTGGAAGGAGATGACGGCGCGTTGCGTATCACCGCCGAAAATACCGTCGAGCGTCGGGCTTTGAACCGCTGAATTAAATCGGCTTATCCTTTGCAGATAAAATTGAATTTCCTGTACCTCCGAGCCGCGCGAATAAAGCTTTAGCGGACTTCCGGGATATAGCTGTTGATTATAGGCGGCGCGCTGTCCCTCGCTCGTCAATTCACCCAAACGCTTCACCGAGGTGTAAATTTGCGAGATTCGATACCAAGTCGCGCGGTCGACGCTTCCGCTTATCGGAAGAATGAAAAGCCGTTGGAAGACCTCGACCGTTTCTTGAGTTCGGGCATCGTAAATGCCGTTTACGGTAATTAACGGCAATTGCGGAAAATTAATCGCGATTCGGTTCAATTGCTCCTGAAGTATTCTCACGTCCTCGCTTTGCGTACCAAGAGTAAGCGGTGTACCGGGGTAGGATTCCTCGGGCGTACGGATGTCGTTGGTTTCGGCAATATTAATATCGCCGTAGTAGAAGCCGAGAATATCCTCGCTCGTTTGTCCGTCATTCGCCAATGCAACCGTACCCCATTGCGAAAGCCCTGCGCAGGTGCTTGTCGTGCCGTTGCAATAGGAAGCAAAAAGCGGAGATACCGTATTCGGGCGCACGATATACTGATTGAAAATTTCGTCTGCAACCTCGCTTATTTCGTCGAAAATGTTTCTTCCGTAAACAAACGCTTGGTCGAATGCGGTTGAGTTCGTTATATCGAAATCATAGCCTCGGCTTCTATACCATTCGGTGTAGATTCGGTTAAGCGCAAGCGATATTTGCGCGGTAATGTTTGCCCTTAACGACTGACTCGGCCAAGTGGGATAAATTTCACTGCTCGCCACGTTTTTTATGTAGTCGATGAATGGCAGTGTGACGTTTTGCGCGGACTCGTCGGGCGCGCCGAGATGTACCGTTACCGTTTCGGGGATATAAACGCCTTCTCCGATAATTATTGCCGGAATCGCGTTTTGCTTGATTATTTGCGATACCGTCGGCGCAACACCCGAGGAAGGTCCGTCGGTCCGCAAAATATGTTCGGGAATTTGTATAACGATTGTTCTTTCGTCATCGGGATTCGTAACCCCTTCGGGAAGCGGAACAAGCTGTATCGGCAAATGCGTGTTGCTCCCCTCAAACAGCTGTACTCCGTCGATTTCGGTTTTATAACTGCCCTCGGCACGGATAATTACGTTGTAAAGCGAATAGGGAAGCGGCGTTCCGACATCGCTGTCGAGCGAAAGGCTTTTAGGCGGAGCTTCAAGCGTCGCGGTGCGTGAAACACCGCTGTTTGCGGATGTGAGAAATTCATAAAAAACCGTTTCGTTTCGTTGGTTGGTTACGGTTATCGAACCGCTGTTGATGGGCAACGCGCCCGTCGCAGTGCGTAAAACAACAATAAGATTGCCTGTCGGCATAAAACATCACCCTTTGTAAGTACTCTTTGACAGTATATGCAAACGGGCAGCGTATAAGTAAAAAGATTGCCGAATTTGAAAATACTTTATAACTTAACGAAAAAAGAAGACTTCGCGGTGAAGTCTTCTTTTGTTATTATTTCGAAAGCAATGCTTTGTCCTGTTGGAGCTTATAAAGCTCGTAATATCTGCCTTGCTTTTCCAAAAGCTCTTGGTGGCTTCCGCTTTCGATAATTTCGCCGTGGGAAAGATAAATTATTCTGTCGGCGTTGCGAATGGTCGAAAGACGGTGGGCTACTATCAAAAGCGTGCCGATATTCATCAATTTTTCGAGCGAATCCTGAATAAGAATTTCGGTTTCGGTATCGATGTTTGCCGTCGCTTCGTCAAGAATCATAATTTCGGGCTTGTGGATAATGGTGCGCGCAAACGAAATAAGCTGTCGCTGGCCTGCCGAAAAGTTTGCACCGCGCTCCATAACCTCTTCGTCAAGCCCCTTGGGGAGCTTTTCGATAAGCTTGTCGGCATTGACGTATTTACACGCCTCGTTTACCTCGTCGTCGCAAACGTTTTCCTTGCGAAGCAGGATGTTCGAGCGAATCGTACCCGAAAACAGAAATACGTCTTGGAGCATCTGACCGAAATGCTTGCGTAAGGATGCGATTTTTATTTTGCGGATATCGATTCCGTCAATTAAAATTTCGCCCTTTTGTATGTCGTAATTTCGGCAAATAAGCGAAAGAATCGTTGTTTTGCCCGAACCGGTCGAACCGCAGAAGGCAACCGTTTCGCCTGCTTTTACCTTAAACGAAACGTCTTTAAGCACCCATTCCTCGTTTTCATAGGCAAACCAAACGTTACGGAATTCGATATTGCCCTCAACCGTTTCCAATTCGATTGCATCGTCGGCATCAACGATTTCGGGCTTGATATCCATAACCGTAAATATCTTTTCCGCCGATGCGAAAGCCGATTGCAACCAGTTGAATTGCTCGGCAAGTGATTGAATCGGGTTGAAGAATTTCGTGATATACATATAAAACGAAACAAGCACACCGCTTGAAATGGTTTGACCCAAAAATTCGATGTTTTTAATATATCCGCGGCCGCCCAAATACAAAAGGCACAAAACCGAGGTGATATAAAGCATATAAATTACGGGACGGAAAATGCCGAAAACGAAAATCTGGCGGTGCTTTGCCGATTTGAGCTTGTTGTTTTTGGCATTGAATTCCGCCATTTTGCGGTCTTCGCGGTTGAATATCTGGATAATCTTCATTCCCGAAAGGTTTTCGGAAAGGAAGGTGTTGATATCCGTCGTGCCGTCTTTTACCTGGCGGTATGCCTTGCGCGAGAATTTGCGGAAAATGACCGTAAACAGCGCAATAAACGGAGCAAAGCAAAGCACCATAAGCGTTAGCCCGTAATTGAGCATAAGCATCGCGCCGATAACGCCGAAAATAACGAAAACGTTCTTTAAAAGGTTGACAAGGATGTTGGTAAACAGCATCGATATCGCATTCGTATCGTTTGTAACGCGTGTTACAAGCTTACCGACGGGAATTGTGTTAAGCTGTCCGTGTGAAAGCGATTCGATATGGACAAAAAGGTCCTCACGCAGTGCCGAAAGAATTTTTTGTCCCGTTTTTTGCAAAATTATCGCCTGTAAATAGGTGCAAACGAGCGAAACGATAAGTATACCTGCGTAAACGATAACGTAGCTCATAAGCTCGCTCGGCATAAAATCGCCCTTTATCTTTTCCTCGATATTGCCCACAAGAGTAGGGGAGATGATATCGTAGGAAATCGAAAAAAGCATTATCAAAAACACGGCGACAAAGCTTTTTGCGTGGGGTTTTGCATAAGCGAATAGGCGCCTGATAAGCTCGGAATCCTTCATATTACGGTCGAAGCCGATAGCTTCCTTGCGGTCCTTTATCGAACAGAATGCAATAATGAATATCGCCGACATGAAGCCGATAACACCGCCGACGACTAACAAGGGATAAAATTCATACATATTCGTTTCCCCCTTTACATTCCCGACTCGAGGTCGTTAAGACGTTGAAGCTCAACCATATTGCGGTATTCCGCGCAACGCTTAATAAGCTCTGCGTGCGGTCCGACGTCGATAATCTTGCCGTCGTCGATAAAAATTATCTTGTCCATACCCTCGATGGTTGTTATTCTGTGGGCAATAAGTATCGTCGTTTTGCCCTTGCGCGTTTCCTTAAGGTTTTGAAGAATGACCTTTTCGGTCTTAACGTCAACCGCCGAAACCGAATCGTCGAGAATAAGTATTTCGGCATTCTTCATCAACGCTCTCGCAATCGAAATACGTTGCTTCTGTCCGCCCGAAACGGTAACGCCGCGCTCACCCAAAACGGTTTGGTATTTTTCGGGAAATTCCGAAATATTACCGTGTACGTCGGCAAGCTTTGCCGATGCTTCTATCGCTTCCGCATCGTTGTTGTCTGACGCAAAGGCGATATTTTCGGCAATAGTGTCGCTGAAAAGGAAGTTATCCTGCGGTACGTATGCCGCGTGATCGCGTACCGATTTTATCGGAATGGTGTTAATATCGTGTCCGTCGATGAAAATGCTTCCGTCGGGCACGTTATAGGTGCGGAGAATCAAATCGGCAACAGTGGTTTTTCCGCTTCCCGTACGACCGACAATGCCCACGTTTTCACCGGCGTTTATTTTGAAAGAAACGCCGTTAAGCACGTCGTATTCGCCAGAGGGGTAACGGAAGGTAAGGTTTTTAAATTCAATGTCGCCTTTTATCGTTTCGGGTGCGACAACACCCTCTCGGTCTGCAATTTCGGGTATTGCATCAAGCAATTCGCCGATACGGTTAAGCGATGCCTTACCGCGTGAATTCATTTCGATAAGCTGAGAAACCGCCATAATAGGCCAAACGATTGCGCTGAAATAGCCGATAAATTCAACTAACATACCCGCATCGAAATCGCCGGTATATACCAAATATCCGCCGTAGCCGAGAATTACGCAAACGACCGATTCGACAAGCAGCGTAACGCAAACGGTGAGCTTTACCGAAAGCTTGGTGTATTCGATGTTTGCATCCTCGTTTTGCTTGTTCAGCTTGCGGAATGCGAGTAATTCCTTTGTTTCCTTAACAAACGCCTTTATAACTGCGATACCTGCAAAGCTTTCCTGAGAAAAGTCGGAAAGCGCGGAAAATGCTTCTTGACGCTTTTTCCATTTCAACGTCATATATCTGCTCAATATCATACCGCCGATAAGCATTATCGCCATAGGTATCATCGCGAGTCCGGTAAGCACAGGGTCCATTTTGAACATTTTGACGATTGCGAGCACACCCAAAAGCAGTGCGTCGAAGAACATCATAATGCCCATACCGAAGCAGTCCTGAACGGTTTCCAAATCGTTGGTAAACAGCGACATAAGGTTACCGACCTTGTTGTGCTGATAATAATCCTGACCAAGCTCGCGGCAACGGTCGAACATTCTGTTTCTGAGCGAGGTTTCGATTCTTATACCGCATCCGAAAAAGCAAATTCTCCACAAAAATCTGCCGATTATCATCGCAACGATGACGAACAAAAGCGGTCGGCAAATTTCGTCAAGCAAAAAATCCATATCAAAGGCAACGGTAACGCCGTCCTTGATAACTGTACCCTCGTTAATTCCGTTGATGACGGTGCGGTAAAGCTCGGGCAATACAAGCTGCATATAATCGACAAGCACGAGCGAAAGTATGCCGAGCAAAAGCAGGGGAGCATATTTAAGGTAATATTTGTTTATGTGTCTTCCAAAAAGCATATTATTCTCCTATTTTCTCGAAAGCAATGCGTTCATCGCCCGATTCAAGATAAATTATTCCGCATTTTTGAAAGCCGTATTTCAAAAGCGCGCGTTGCATCGGAATATTGTCCTTGTGAGTGTCGATGCGGAGGTGGTTGTTTTTGGACATCCCGAAATCAAAGCATTTTTGCGCAATGCCCTTGCCGTGTGTTTTCATCGCAATACGGTGGATGACGTAATAATCGCCGTTTGAAATCCAATTTCCGTAATCGATTCTGCCATAGGTAACGTCGGGTCCTTCAAAAAGGCAAAAAACACCCAAAATTTCGTTATCTTCCTCGCAAACAAAGCAATTGCCGTTGTTTATATCGCGCAAAATCAAATCGGTCGACGGATAATCGCCCGTCCATTGATGCATATTTCCGCTTGCGCGCATAAAAAGCTTTGCGCTTTCGTAAATATCCTTGATAATAAGGACCTCTTGCGGTTTTGCGTTTCTTATCGTCATCAAATCACCCCATTATATTGTAAAACTCGTTGGCTTTTTTGTCAAGTAAGTCTTGCAAATAAAAGGAAAGAATGATATACTGAATTAACAATTTTTAATTGTGCAGGTGATAATTATGGCTAAAGGAAAAAACGTTGCTTTGGCGCGGCTTTTATATTCCTCGATGTTTCTTGCGCTCGGCTTGCTGTTGCCGTTTCTTACGATGCAAATCCCGACGATAGGCGCATCGCTTTGCCCGATGCATTTCGCGGTTATGCTTTGCGGCTTTATCTGCGGACCGTCTTGGGGATTGGCTGTCGGCTTTGCAACCCCTATTTTAAGGTCGATGCTTTTCGGCGCGCCCGTGGCTATTATTCCAAACGCGCTTGCAATGGCGTTTGAGCTTGCAACCTATGCATTCGTTGCGGGTATCCTTTACAAAAAGCTGAATAAGAACATTTTCTATACCTTTATCGCTCTTCTCACCGCAATGGTGGCAGGCAGACTCGTTTGGGGCGCGGTTATGTTCGTGCTTATACTCGCAAACCAAACCGCGGGAGAAATCGGTTTTTCGCTCATTTGGACCTCGACCGTTCTTCAAAGCATCCCCGGAATCATTCTTCAAATAGTTGCGATACCGCCCATAATCACGGTTTTACGCAAAAACCGTTTAATGCTTAATTAATGAGGTGACTATGATGAAAAAACGTATCCTTTCGCTTTTCTTGGCGCTCGTTCTTTTCGCCCTTTGCCTTGCGGTTTCGGGATGCGAGGACTCGACAAACGCAAATTTGTCAACGGCAGAAAGCAATCAAGATGCTTCGGCGGAGGTATCGGAGGAAGGCCGCTTTTTCGGTCTTGATATTCCCGAGGAGCTTGATTTTGGCGGAAAAACCGTGCGTGTGCTTACAACCGGCACTGCGGCAAGCCCCACAACGCATCAAATCCAACCCAACAATAACGAGCAATATTCCGAAGAAACGACCACCGCAGTGCTTACCGCCTGCGAAGAATGTACCCGCTTGGTCGAGCAGGAGCTTGGCATAACCGTTGAGGAGGAAATGGTTTACACTTGGTCGCGCTATGGCGGCGAAATGTATAAGCGAATCCAAACCGACGCGATGAGCTATACCGGCGATTACGTTTTCGCGATGCCCTGCTCTATCGAAGCAAGTATGCTTTCGATCGAAGGTATGCTTTACGACCTCAATGACGTACCGCATATCGATCTCTCGCGCGAGTGGTGGTGCCACGAATTTAACGAGGGCGTGACCGTTGACGGCGCTACCTATTTTGCAATAAGCGATATCGGCACTGTCAGCAAGCAGGCAACCCTTTTCGTTGCGTTCAACAAGAAAATGGCTGAAACAAACAAGCTTACCGATAAATACGGCTATTCCTCGCTTTACGAAATGGTTGATAAAAAGGCGTGGACTCAGGACGTTATGTTCGAAATGGCAAAATCGGTTTATCAAGACCTCAATAACAACAATAAATGCGATCTCGGTGATGTAAACGGTCTTGCAGGTCAGGACGGCGCGGTTTATAATTTCCTTACCGCTGCAGGCGAACAGATTATTTCCATTGAAAACGGATTCCCCAAGCTTACCGTTTACAACGAAAGAGCAATCAACGTAATCTCTAACGCGCAAGAATATTTGCAGGATCCCCAAGGCGGATTTATTTCGGCAAACGATTATTTCAGCGTGAGCAACGTGCCCGTGCGCGATGCGATTGTACCCGAATTTAAGGCAGACAGATTGCTGTTCTTTATGGATGCGATAATGAATCTTGACCTTATCCGCGATATGGAAAGCGATTTCGGTGTTCTTCCTACCCCCTTGTACGACGAGCATCAGGACGGCTATTCCTCGCAAATCGGCTGTTGGTCGACAAACTGCATAGTTGTTCCGACGTTCGTTCAGGGCGAGGAGCTTGAAATTGCGGGTTACTTTATCGAAGCGCTTTCGGCGGTTTCGCACAAAAAGCTCAACCCCGTTTATTACGAGCAAACCCTTCAATATCAAATCTCGCGCGATGAGGATTCGATGCGAATGCTCGACATCATTTTCGATACCCGCACCTGCGAGCTTGCCGAAATTTATCACCTCGGCATTTACGATACCGTTTGCGGTATGCTCAAAAAGCCGGTCGGCACCTTCGCTTCGGAATACGATGCAATCGACGAAAAAACCATTGAGGCGATTGAGGAAATAGTTGCGTCGTATAAAAAACAAAAAGACAGCAAATAGGCATATAAAAAATCAGGTTCGTTTTGAACCTGATTTTTTGTTTTAACTTTAATTAAAGTCGGAGGCCAAGCGGTCTTAGGAAGACAACA